>NZ_VFVA01000001.1:0-362263 GCF_006442155.1 Mesorhizobium sp. B2-4-14
TTCAGGGGCGGGTCGCTTCAACATGACCCAGTGAATCAAAAACCCCCGGCAAATGCCAGGGGTTTGTCAGCAGTCTGAGGGCGCCGGGTGGCGCCCTTTTTTCATTCGGGACGACCCGTCTACGCGGCGTTGCGCGCCAGTGCCCGCTGGTTCGATGCATAGATCGTATCACGCTCCGGCAAAGCGCCCGTCTTCAGGCATTCGATCCATTCGGCGGTCTTCAGCACCGCCGCGAAGCGCGACTGCAGGATGATCGTGATCACGCGGTGGATCTCCTCGGCCGAGGCATAGCCGGCGCTGTTGGCGTAGGACACCGAACCGGCCGCATCGGACAGGAACTCGACCGCAAAGCCCATATGCACGGCATGGATGATGGTCGACAGGTCGCAATTGTGCGTCATGTAGCCGACGACCGTGATCGTATCGATGACATTGGCCCTTAGCCATTCCTCAAGGTCGGTGCCGGTGAAGGCCGATGGCAGCATCTTCTCGACATAGTGGTCACGGCCGCGCCGTGCGATTTCGGGATGCAGTTCGCCGCCATGGCTGCCCTTGGCGAAGACCGGTGACGTCTCGGGCGCCATCTGCTTGACGACGACCACCTTGATACCGGCCGCTGCCGCCGCGTCCATCGCACGCGCCACATTGACGACGCTGTCAGGGAATGGCGGATGCTGGATGGCGAGATTGCCACCATCATAGTCGTTCTGGACGTCGATGACGACGAGCGCGCGGCGCGGCGTTGCGGTGGCAGGGTCAGACATGGTGTTTTCCTTTCCGGCTTGAATGCGATGACCGAAAATAGGCAGGTCGCCGAGCTGCCAAAAGTGGCCCAATTGACATCATCCGAAAGAATTGGGACAATCTGCATTCAACTGTCGGAATTGCGCATGACCGCCCCGATCATTGCCGTGCTTGCCTTCGATGGCATCAGCCCGTTCCATCTCTCCGTGCCATGCCTGGTGTTCGGCGCCGACCGCACCAGGCTCGGCCTGCCGCGCTTCGACTTCCGCGTCTGCGGGGTCGAGGACGGGTTGATCCGGACCGATGCCGGGCTGAGCATTGTTGTGCCGCACGGGCTGTCCGCGCTCGACGATGCCGATATCATCGTCATCCCAAGCTGGAAGGATCTGGAAGCCCCGCTGGCCAGGCAGCTCCACGAAGCGCTCGGCCGCGCGCACCGGCGCAGGGCGCTGATTGTCGGCCTCTGTCTCGGCACCTTTGCCATCGCCGCCGCCGGCCTGCTTTCGGGACGGAAAGCAACCACGCACTGGGCCTATACGGACCAGCTGCGGGACCTGCACCCCGACATTTCAGTCGATGCGGATGTGCTCTATGTGGATGAAGGCGACATTGTCACCTCCGCCGGCGTCGCCGCTGGGCTGGACTGCTGTCTGCATATCGTGCGCGCCCGTTACGGCGCCGAGGCGGCGCTGCGGCTCGCCCGGCACGTCGTCCTCTCCCCGCACCGGCAGGGCGGGCAGGCGCAGTTTATCGAACGCCCCGTGGCAAGAAGCGCGAACGCCGACCGCTTCACCGGGGCTCTCGACGCGGTGCGCGCCACGCTCGGCGAGGCGCACAGTCTCGACAGCGTCGCCGAAGCCGCCGGCTTGACCCGGCGCACCTTCACCCGCCGCTTCCAGAAATCGACCGGCACCAGCTTCGGCGACTGGCTGACCAGCCAGCGCATCGAACTGGCGCAGCGGTTGCTGGAAGCCACGGAAAAATCGATGGACATGGTGGCCTTCGAGGCCGGCTTCGGCAGCGCCACATCGCTGCGCCAGCACTTTGCTGCAAGGCTCAGGACGTCGCCAGCGCAATACCGGCGGGAATTCTCAAGGCGGGCTGACGGGCAGATATCGCATGCCTGATTGGTTGAGGAGATTCAGCCACGCTCGACCGGTCGCGCCGGGTTGCCAACGACGGTCGCATTGGCAGGCACGTAGCGCGTCACCACAGCGCCCGCGCCGACGATGGCGCCTTCGCCGATACTGACGCCGCCGAGGATGACGGCGCTGCCGCCGATCCAGGCTCGGCGCCGATCTCGACCGGCCTGGCGATCTCCAGCCCGGCTCGCCGCCCGGCCGCGTGCCTGTGATGCTCGGCGCAATAGATCTGCACATTGGGGCCAAGCAGCGTTCCCTTGCCGATGCGCACGCTTGCCGTGTCGAGGATAGTGCAGCCGGCATTGAGGAAGACGCCATTGCCGAGGAAGATGTTGAAGCCGTAGGCGCAGTGGAACGGCGCCTCGACGCGGGCACCCTCGCCCACGCCGCCGAGCAGTGCCATCAAGCCCGGCCCGAGATTGCCGCGCAGTCGCGGCGGCAGCGAATTGTGCTCGAACAATGCGTCACGCGCCGTGACGCGCAGACTCTCCAGTTCGCCATCCAGGCAGGTGTACCATTCGCCATCGGCCATCTTGCCGCGCTCACTTTCGGACATGGCGATATCTCCTCTTCGAATTGCAGCCAAAGCACAGTCGGTTCCGACGGGAAAACACCAAGGTCTATATCGCAGCTGGTCAAATACCCGGCTATGGTGGCGTGTCTTTGCCGGACAGCCTGTCCGGCATTTGAGGGGGAATCATGCTGTACATACTTGCACTTCTGATCGGCGTCATTGCCGGTCTTCGCGCCATGACCGCGCCGGCCACTGTTGCTTGGGGCGCGTATCTCGGCTGGCTGCCGGTCGCCGGCACGTGGGCCAGCTTCATGAGCCATTGGGCCGCCGTCGGCATCTTCACCATCCTGGCCATTGTCGAGCTCATCACCGACCAGTTGCCGTCGACGCCGAGCCGCAAGGTGCCGCAGCAATTCGGCGCCCGTATTTTGCTTGGCGCCTTCAGCGGCTCGGTGATCGGCGCGACCGGCGGCGCCACCATCGTCTGCCTGTTCGCCGGCGTCATTGGCGCGGTCATCGGTACGCTGGGCGGTGCCGAGGCGCGTGGCCGGCTGGTCGCCGCCTTCGGCAAGGATCCGCCCGCCGCCTTCATCGAGGACGCGGTGGCGATCATCGGCGGCCTGCTGATCGTGGCGGCGGTGGCATGACGACGAAAACCTTCGACGCCATTGTCATCGGCGCAGGACAGGCAGGCCCTTCGCTAGCCGGCCGGCTGAACGCGGCGGGCATGAGCGTCGCGCTGATCGAGCGCAAGCTGATCGGCGGCACCTGCGTGAACACCGGCTGCATGCCGACCAAGACCATGGTGGCCAGCGCCTATGCCGCGCATCTCGCCCGCCGCGCCGCCGATTACGGCGTGACGCTCTCCGGCCCCGTCGCGGTCGATTATGCCAGAATCAAGGCGCGCAAGGACAAGGTGACGATCGACGCCCGCACCAATCTGGAGACGTGGATCGCCGGCATGAAGGGCTGTACGCTCTATCGTGGCCATGCGCGTTTCGAATCCGCCAACACGGTGCGCGTCGGCGACGACCTTCTGACCGCCGAAAAGATCTTCCTCAACACCGGCGGCCGCGCCGCGGTGCCCGACCTGCCCGGTGTCCATGACATCGACTATCTGACCAATTCGTCGATGATGGACCTCGATGTGCTCCCGCGCCATCTCATCGTCGTCGGCGGCAGCTACATCTCGCTCGAATTCGCGCAGATGTTCCGCCGCTTTGGCTCCGAAGTGACGGTGATCGAAAAGGCCTCCCGGTTGACCGGCCGCGAGGACGAGGACGTCTCGGCCGCCATCCTGTCGATCCTCGAAAACGAGGAGATCGAGGTTCATCTCGGCGCCGACGAAATCGCCTTTGCCAAGCAAGGCAAGGATATCGCCGTGACCTTCTCGGCCGGCAAGCCACCTGCTGTCGGCTCGCATGTGCTGCTGGCGATCGGACGCGTGCCCAACACCGACGATCTCGGCTTGGACAAAGCCGGCGTCGCGGTCGACACACGTGGCTTCGTCATCGTCGACGACCAGTTGCGCACCAGCGTGCCCGGCATCTGGGCGATGGGCGACTGCAACGGCAAGGGCGCCTTCACCCACACCTCCTACAACGACTATGAGATCGTCGCCGCCAACCTATTGGACAACGACCCACGTAAGGTCAGCGACCGCATCGAGGCCTATGCGCTCTACATCGACCCGCCGCTCGGCCGCTGCGGCATGACCGAAGCAGCCGTGAAGAAATCCGGACGCCGCGCGCTGGTCGGCCAGCGGCCGATGACCCGCGTCGGCCGCGCCGTCGAAAAGGGCGAGACGCAAGGGTTCATGAAGATCCTGGTCGATGCTGACACCAGGCAGATTCTCGGCTGTTCGGTGCTTGGCCCCGGCGGCGACGAAGCGGTGCATTGCGTGCTCGACCTGATGTACGCCAAAGCGCCCGTCGACACCTTGGCGCGCGCCGTGCACATCCATCCCAATGTCTCGGAACTGCTGCCGACGATAGCGCAGGAGCTGAAACCGCTGGTCTGACAATCCTCTACAGGCATCAATTCTATCTAGTTGAGCATCATTGGACCAAGTGCGGTAAGCTGAAGAGTCGCAACGGTCACGACCCATGCTCTTCGTAAGGGGCTCCATATATCAAATTGGCACCCCCGATGTTGTTAATGTGATTTACACGGTAGATTTTCTATAAAGGGCTTTATGTATGTTCTTCATTTTAAGGAAATCCAATTTAAATGCAGAACGAACTTACGGGGTTTTATAGCGATATTCGGCTTGATATCGTTAATTTTTTTAGTATTGCTAGGAGGAACGATCGATAATAAAAATTTATTTCGCAGAATCATAGTCGTGTATGCGCTAGTCGGGTATTACCTTGCGTATGTTAGTTCGAAACACTACAATTCTAGACAATACATGCCTTTAAAAATGCCAAACAAAATGATGTTTTTAATTTCATTTTCCTTTATATGTTCGTTTTCGGCGTTAATATACATTTCCATGAAAACCTACGTTAATATGACGTGTGGATTTATTATGGTTTCTTTATGTCTGATTAGCTATTCATTTTTTGTAGATATGCTTTTCATCTGGAGAGGGAGCAACCAAGAGTTCCGTTGATTTTTTGCAACGTGCTGAGGAATAGCCTGACGGTACGACTCCGGCCGAAAATGCGGCGAGCTGTCGGCTTTCTGCATTGCTGCATTGCGGCAATGTCTGTTGCGTCCCCCAGCGATCCTCGCGCAATCTGAAATTGAACCGATTCAGTCTGGACGCCACATGCCGTTGCCGATCCTTGCGCTTGCCATTGCGTCCTTCTGCATCGGCACCACCGAATTCGTCATCATGGGCCTGCTGCCGGAGGTCGCCGCCGACCTTGGCGTGACGATCCCGGCCGCCGGACTGCTGGTCACCGGCTATGCGCTGGGCGTCGTCTTCGGCGCGCCCATCGTGGCGATGGCCACCGCGCATCTGCCGCGCAAGCCGGTGCTGGTCGGGCTGGCCGCTTTGTTCGTCCTCGGCAATCTGTTCTGCGCCATAGCGCCCAATTACTGGCTGCTGATGGCGGCACGCGTCTTCACCGCCTTCGGCCACGGCGCCTTCTTCGGCATCGGCTCTGTCGTCGCCGCAAGCCTGGTGCCGCGCAACAAGCGAGCCAGCGCCATTGCGCTGATGTTTGCGGGGCTGACGCTCGCCAACATCCTCGGCGTTCCGGCCGGCACGGCGCTGGGCGAGGCCTTCGGCTGGCGCGCCACCTTCCTGGCCGTGGTCGGCATCGGCCTGATCTCGGTCGCTGCCATCGCCTTGCTGGTGCCGTCAGACGTCACTGAACCGAGCGGCGGCGGCCTGCGCGCTGAAGTCCGTGTGCTGGGCAAGCTGCAGGTGTGGCTGGCGATGCTGATCGCGGCGTTGACCTCGGCCAGCCTTTTTGCCGTCTTCACCTATATCAAACCCTACCTCACCGATGTGTCGGGCCTGTCGACCTCGGCGGTCACCTGGGTACTGCTGCTGTTCGGCGCCGGAATGACCATCGGCAACATCATCGGCGGCAGGCTGGCCGACTGGAAGCTGATGCCGACCGTGATCGGCACGCTGCTTTTAATGGCGCTGCTCTTCGTCTGCTTCATGCAGTTCGGCGCGATCGCCTCTGTTGCCATCGGCATTGTCTTCCTGTGGGGCCTGCTCATCTTCGTCGTGGTGCCGCCGCTGCAGATCCGCGTCGTCGAGGCGGCATCAGAGGGACCAAACCTTGCCGCCACCCTGAACCAGGGCGCCTTCAATGTCGGCAATGCCGGCGGCGCCTGGATCGGCGGCGTGGCTCTTTCCGCCGGCGTGTCCTATGCCAATCTGCCGCTGGTCGGCGCGGTGCTCGCTCTGCTGGCGGTCGCCGTGGCGGTGCTTTCGCAGGCACTGGACCGGCGCGCGCCGGTCGCCGCCCTTCAGCCTGCCGCCGAATAACCACTTGCGCCCATAGCGCGGCGGGCTGGACCAATCGACATCGGCACCTTCAATGGGCATGTCTTCTCACTCTGATGGAGGACGTCATGCAGAGATCGATCGAACGCATCGCCGGCGACAGCGAGGGCGTTTCCTACGAATTCCCGGTGTTCCGCTTCGCCGGATCCGACAGGGCCGCACCTTCGGCCTATCTGCAGGCAGCCCTCCATGCCGGCGAACTGCCGGGCGTCGTCGCCATCGACGCCTTGATGCCGGCGCTGAACAAGGCCGAGGCCGAAGGCCGCATCAGGGGCAACATTACCATCGTCCCCTGGGCCAACCCGATCGGCCGCGCGCAATATCATTTCGGCGAGCACCAGGGCCGCTTTCACCTGGGCACCCGCACCAACTTCAACCGCGGCTTTCCGCTGCTCCCGGCACCGGATGCCGCCCTCTTGCCCAACACCATCCTTGGCGGCGCCGACCAGCGGCTGAAGTCACGCCTGGTGCAGCTATCGCTCGGCCACGACATCGTGCTCGACCTGCATTGCGACGACGAGGGTCTTGCCTATCTCTACATCCACACCAGCCTATGGCCAGCCATGGCCGATTGCGCCGCCGCCATGGGCGTCGACGCGGTGGTGCTGTGGAGCGAGGACACTGACGGCACCTTCGAGGGCGCCTCCATCATGCCTTACCAGAACGCGCCCGCCGGCGTGGCGAAATTCGACCGCCGCGTCGCCACCACGGTCGAATATCGCGGCATCCTCGATGTCGATGGCGCGCTCGCCGCAGCCGACGCCGAAGGGCTCTACCGCCTGCTCGTCGCGCGCGGCGTGGTCGCCGACAAGGCCCTGCCCGCTCCAGCTTCCTTCAAAGGTGCCGTCGCTCCGCTTGAAAACATCGACATGATGCCGGCGCCCCGCTCCGGTGCCGTCCTCTACGACGTCAAGCCCGGCGACCGCGTGGCTAGGGGAGCACGTCTCGCCACCATCATCCATGCGCCGGGCGAAGCCGATGGCCGCACGGAAGTCTTCGCGCCGCAGGACGGCATCATCCTGACCCGCCGCTCGCGCCGCATCATCCGCGCTGGCGAGGATCTGCTGAAATTGGTCGGCGACAGAAAGAGCGCCGACGCAAGGTCGGGCACTCTGGAGGATTAAGGCCGGGCGCCTTCGCACCGAATCCAGTTGCGTGGCCACTCAATCGCCGCTATGGGAATCCCATGAACATGCGTTCGACCAAGACCATTTGGTGGTGGGCCTGCTGACAGCGGCCTGTTCGAACGCGTGCGCGTGAAAAGAGAGGGTGGCCGCAACGGAATGTCCGGGCGGCCATTTGTTTTTTAAAGCCATTCCCGGGTCCGTTGCCCCAAGTAGCTGATGGAGACGGCAATGACGATGCAGGTTCTGGAAAACGGCGCTGAACGCTTCGTAACCGCGGGTGGCGTCACCATTACCCGCGAACGCCACGACCGACCTTATGAAGGTGCGATCGACGCCTATGTCGACGGGCTGAATGCGCGCCGCGGCGCGGTGTTCTCCTCCAATTACGAATATCCCGGCCGCTACACGCGCTGGGACACCGCCATTATCGATCCGCCTTTGGTGATCTCCGCCCGCGGCCGCGCCATGCGCATCGAGGCGCTGAACAGCCGTGGCGAGGCGCTGCTGCCGGTCATCGGCAAGACGCTCGGCGCTCTCTCCGAGGTCACGATTGCCGAGACTTCGAAAAGGCTGATCCGCCTCGACGTTGCCAAGCCCGGCCGTGTCTTCACCGAGGAAGAGCGCAGCCGCGTTCCCTCCGTCTTCACCGTGCTGCGCGCCATCACGGCCTTGTTCAAGACCGCCGAGGACGCCAATCTCGGCCTCTACGGTGCCTTCGGCTACGACCTCGCCTTTCAGTTCGACCCGGTCGACCACACCCTCGTCCGCAAGGAAAGCCAGCGCGACCTGGTGCTGTTCCTGCCTGACGAGATCCTGGTCGTCGACCATTATTCGGCCAAGGCCTGGACCGACCGCTACGATTATTCGGGCGAAGGCTTTTCGACCGAAGGCCTGCCGCGCGATGCGGTGGCCGAGCCGTTCAAGACCGCCGACCGCATCCCGCCGCGTGGCGATCATGAGCCGGGCGAATACGCCAATCTGGTCCGCCGCGCGATGGAGAGCTTCAAGCGCGGCGACCTGTTCGAGGTGGTGCCCGGCCAGATGTTCTACGAGCGCTGTGAGACGCAGCCGTCCGAGATTTCGCGCAAGCTGAAGTCGATCAACCCCTCGCCCTATTCCTTCTTCATCAATCTGGGCGAAGGCGAATATCTGATCGGCGCCTCGCCGGAGATGTTCGTGCGCGTCAACGGCCGCCGCGTCGAGACCTGCCCGATCTCCGGCACCATCAAGCGCGGCGACGACGCCATCTCGGACTCCGAGCAGATCATCAAGCTGCTCAATTCCAAGAAGGACGAATCCGAGCTGACAATGTGCTCGGATGTCGACCGCAACGACAAGTCGCGCGTCTGCGACCCAGGCTCGGTGCGCGTCATCGGCCGGCGCCAGATCGAGATGTATTCGCGCCTGATCCATACCGTGGATCATATCGAAGGGCGCCTGCGCGAAGGCATGGACGCCTTTGACGCGTTTCTCTCGCACGCCTGGGCGGTCACTGTCACCGGCGCGCCGAAATTGTGGGCCATGCGCTTCATTGAGCAGAACGAGAAGAGCCCGCGCGCCTGGTATGGCGGTGCGATCGGCATGGTCAACTTCAACGGCGACATGAACACGGGGCTCACGCTGCGCACCATCCGCATCAAGGACGGCATCGCCGAGGTGCGTGCCGGCGCCACGCTGCTTTTCGACAGCATTCCCGAGGAAGAAGAAGCCGAAACCGAACTGAAGGCATCCGCCATGCTCTCCGCCATCCGCGACGCCAAATCGGGCAATTCGACCAGCACCGAGCGCACCACCGCGCGCGTCGGCGACGGCGTCAACATCCTGCTCGTCGACCACGAGGATAGCTTCGTCCACACGCTGGCCAACTACTTCCGCCAGACCGGCGCCAACGTCTCGACCGTCCGCTCGCCGGTGCCGGAGGAAGTGTTCGAGCGGCTGAAGCCCGACCTTGTGGTGCTGTCGCCCGGTCCCGGCACGCCGAAGGACTTCGATTGCGCCGCGACCATCAAGAAGGCCAGAGCCCGCGACCTGCCGATCTTCGGCGTCTGCCTTGGCCTGCAGGCGTTGGCCGAAGCCTATGGCGGCGAACTGCGGCAGTTGCATATTCCCATGCACGGCAAGCCGTCGCGCATCCGCGTCTCCAAGCCGGGCATCATCTTCTCCGGCCTGCCCAAGGAAGTCACCGTCGGCCGCTATCACTCGATCTTCGCCGATCCGGTGCGCCTGCCCGATGACTTCATGGTCACGGCCGAAACGGAGGATGGCGTCATCATGGCCTTCGAGCACCGCAAGGAGCCGATCGCCGCGGTGCAGTTCCACCCGGAATCGATCATGACGCTCGGCCACAATGCCGGCATGCGCATCATCGAGAACATCGTCGCCCACCTGCCGCGCAAAGCCAAGGAAAAGGCAGCCTGACCTCGATGGCCGAAGCCGAGAACTCGGTGGCGATCGCTGCCAGGGAGGCCGCGAAGCGCAAGGTCGCAAACCTTGCCTTCTGGTCGATCGTGGTCGCCTTTGTCGTGCTCGCGCTGAAAGCAGCCGCCTGGTACATCACCGGCTCCGTCGCGCTCTATTCCGACGCGCTGGAATCCATCGTCAACGTCATTGCTTCGGTCGCCGCCTTCTGGGCGATCCAGGTCAGCTACAAGCCGGCCGACCAGGACCATCCGTTCGGCCATCACAAGGCCGAATATTTCTCGGCCGTGCTGGAAGGCGTGCTGATCGTGCTGGCCGCGCTTCTGATCCTCAACGAAGTCTGGCGCTCCTGGCAGGCACCCGCGCCGCTCGAACAGCCCTGGGAAGGTCTTGCCGTCAACGGCGTCGCCACTGTCATCAATGCCTTCTGGGCCTGGACGCTGATCCGTGCCGGCAGGACCGAGAAGTCGCCAGCGCTGGTCGCCGACGGCAATCACATCATGACCGACGTGGTGACCTCGATCGGCGTCTTCGGCGGCCTGGTCGGGGCGATCCTGACCGGTTGGCGGATCCTCGATCCGGCGCTGGCCGTCATCGTCGCGCTCAATATCCTGTGGCAGGGCTGGCATGTCATCGGCTCGTCGATGAACGGCCTGATGGACCGCGCCGTCGACACAACGGAAAACATGCGCATCCGCGACATCATCTCGTCCAATTGCAAGGGCGCGCTGGAGGTGCATGATCTCAAGACCCGCATCGCCGGCCGTGCCACCTTCATCGAATTCCATCTGGTTGTCGACGCCGACATGTCGGTCGGCGCCAGCCATGTCATCTGCGACCGCATCGAGGATGCGCTGAAGGCCGAGATCCCCTCCGTGCGGGTGACCATCCATGTCGAGCCCGACGACGAAGCCAAGCTGCCGAAGGGCACGACGGCGGTGCCCTTCGCCTAAATTCACCACGTCTCCAGTGAGAGAGCCTTGATCCGCTCGAATTCCCGGACATTGCGGGTTATCAGGGTTAGTCCTCTGGCGCGCGCCTGGCCCGCGATCAAAACATCATAGGGCCCAATGGGGGTTCCGAAAGCCGCTAGCATCGCGCGAATTTCACCGGCATGTCTTGCGTCTTCATGGTCGAACTCAATTACCGGAAACCGAAGCGCTTCAATTCGCTCCAGATTGCCAGCTTGTTGCTGACTCTTGTAAGCGCCATAGTACAGTTCATGGGCGACAATCGTTGAAAGCGCGTAGTCCTGCGGCCCGTGCCGCTTGAGCCGCTTCAACAAATCCGCGTCTCGTTTTACGACCGCAATAATAGCGTTGGTGTCGAGCAAATAGATCACTTGAATACATCGTCGAGAGCCGGCCGCACCTGTTCAGCAGGTTGCTCCGAAACAGCCTCGACAAAATCGTCGTCCACCGGTCCGGTGAGTTGGTCGAGCCATGCCCAGTCTTGCGCCAGCGGTTCGAGAATAACAGTTTTCCCGTGGCGCCGAATTGAAACCTCGTCGGTTTCGAAACGGAATTCCTTCGGCAAGCGTATCGCTTGCGAACGACCCGACCAGAATACCTTTGCCTTTTCCATCACTCTATTCCTCAGATGAGATATAGCAAAGATATATGCCATCGGAGCACCGTAGACAAGATGGGCGGTTATGGCGCACAGGCCGATTGCGGCATTGCCTCCAGCCGGTAGACCTTGTCGTCCGATTTCGTCTTGCCGTCGGCGGCCTTCGAGCAAAGATCGACGACCGCCAGGCTGCTATTGGGATTGGCCAGCATCATCGTGCCGTTGGCGCCGCGCTTGAGGAAGATTTCCTTTTGCGCGATGTCGCAGGAGAAATTACTCATCTTCGAGCTCGCGGCACAACGCCACTGGTTGGCCTCGCCCTGGCAGGAATAGGTCTGTGTGACCTTGCCCGACTTCTCCCTTGTCGTGACAGAAACCGCGATGTCGGCGCCATCCGGCCAGTTGGCCGCGTCCCCGCCCGAAGCGAAGGATGCCAGTTCCACCGGCCCGCGAAACACCCGGATCGATTGCGTCAGCTGGTTGGGATGCGAGGCTAGGTGCGCCGCATCGTAGTCGTGCCCGTAGCAGAAGGCCTGATCGGGCTTCAGCCGCTCGCGCAACGGCGACCCGAGCGCCGGATCGATCGGATCTATGCGCGCGAACTCGGCCTTGCAGGTCGCGGCCGGCATCGGGTCGAGGCGGAAATTGTCGTCCTCCGAGCCGAGCGCCTGCCTGTTGTATTCCGCCGTGCCGAGTTCCTCCTCCGAATCGGCGTCGAGATAGATGTCGGGTTGCAGGTCCGAGAGGATCAGCCGGCCTTTGTCGTCGACCTTCAGCGACGCCAGCGTCCGGTCGCAGTCCATGCCGCAATGGATAGGGCCCGATTTGCCGTCCTCGGACTGGTGGTTGCACCAGCCGCCCGCCCATTGAGGCGCCTTGGCGCCGCGCACGGTGGTGGTGACGAAGCCATTGTAGGAGGTGTCGGAGTGCGCCGGTTCCTCGTTCGGACGGCTGACCGGATCGTGCCCGTAGTAGAAGAAGATCCGCGCCACCTTCTGCTTCGGGTGCGCCTTCAGGTGTGCCGCGTCATAGACATGGCCGAAGCAGGCATCCGCCCCGTTCGGGCTGAGTTCGGTGAGCTTGAGGGCATCATCGGCGCAAGCCGGACCGGAAAGCGCGCCAAGCAGCGCTACGCTCAATCCGGCGGTGAAGACGGCCCTCCAATCCAGCCCCTTGAACGCCATGTGATCCCCCTCGCCTCGACAAGACGCTGCGTCATTTTATGCTAGTATCGCCCCGGGAGCCACGGATTTTGCGGTGGGCCGCCAAGCGGAGGAGGATGCCATGCGCCGGCGCGACATGTTCCGCGCGGTTCTTGCCGGAACCGGAACGTTCCTTGGCCTGCGCGTGGTGCGGGCGGCGGCGACCGAGCCCACAAGGCTCAAGGTCGCCTATCACCTGAGCGACCTCGACAAGGTCAATTTCGTGCTCGGCAACATCAAGAACCACTATGAGGGCACGGGCGGCAAGGTCGACATCGTGCTGGTCGTGCATGGCCCAGCTCTTGCCGCCTTCAAATCGAAAGGCATATCGGCCGCGGTCTCCGGCCGCTTCGCCGGTCTCGTGCAGCAGGGGCTGGAGCCGCAGGCCTGCGCCAACACCATGCATGGCATGGATATTTCTCTGACCGACCTCCTCGAAGGCTTCCATGCCGCCGACAAGGGTGGCGTCGTCAAGCTCGCGGAATTGCAAAGCCAGGGCTATGCCTATCTCAGGCCATAGTGCACAGTCTTGACCATGGGCCGGGAACGACTGGTCCCGTTGAACCTCCGGAGGACCGGCATTGCCCGCCACGACCGCGCTCACCATCCCCGATCTCGCCGGCAAGGCGGTGCTGGTCACCGGTGCCTCGACCGGCATAGGCGCGGCTTTGGTGCTGGCCTACGCCGCTCAGAAGTGCCGGGTAGCGCTGCATTACAATTCGAGCCATGAGGCGGCCGAAAAGCTTGCCAAGACAATCACCGGGAATGGCGGCGAGGTCTTCCTCGCCCAGGGCGATTTCTCCGTTGCCGCCGACGTCGAGCGCGTCGTCGAGGACAGCGCGCGGCACTTCGGGCGCCTTGACGGGCTGGTCAACAATGCCGGTGGCATGCTCGGCCGCGTGCCCTACGCCGAGCAGACCGAGGCGCATTACGATGCGGTCATGGACCTCAACGCGCGTTCGGTGCTGACCGCCTCGCGCAAGGCTATGCCATGGCTGAAGAAGCAAGGTGGCTTCATCATCAACACCTCGTCGATCGCGGCGCGCAATGGAGCGGGCGGCGGCGCCGGCCTCTACGGCTCGGCCAAGGCCTTCGTCTCCAACGTGACGCGCGGCATGGCCAAGGAACTGATCGGTTTCGGCATCCGGGTCAACGCTGTGGCGCCGGGCACGATCCTCACACCCTTCCATGAGCGCTATTCGACCGGCGAGCAGATGAAGGGCATGGTGGCCACCATTCCGCAAGGACGCGCCGGCACCGCGGAGGACTGCGTCGGCGCCTATCTGTTCCTCTCATCCGATCTCCTGAGCGGCTACATCACCGGCCAGGTGATCGAGGTGAATGGCGGCCAGTTGATGCCGTGACCGGCTATCTGCATACTGGCGACCCGCATACTCTTGTCGGAGACTTCAAAGGGAGGCAACAGAATGTACGGACTGATCGGCAAGATGCGGGCGTCGCGCGGCAAGCGCGACGCGGTCATGGAGGTCCTGCGTGCCAGCACCGGCGCCCTGCCCGGCTGCCTGAGTTATATCATCGCCACCGACCCGGCCGATGCCGATGCGATCTGGGTCACCGAAGTGTGGACGGATCAGACAAGCCACAAGGCCTCGCTGCAACTGCCCGAGGTCCAGGCGGCCATCGCCAAGGCGCGCCCCTTCATCGCCGGCTTCGAGTTCCAGGTGGAGACCCACCCCGTCGGCGGCTTCGGGTTGGTCGACGGCAAGACGGGCTGATCTTAAGGGGAGGCTACTTGCAGCACGCACAGAAAAGACTAAGTTCTGTGGACTAAGTCTGTTGGGAGCAGACCGTGATGCAGACCGTGAACATCCACAATGCGAAGACCAATTTGTCGCGTCTCGTTGACCAGGCCGCCAAAGGTGAGCCGTTTATTATCGCCAAGGCAGGCAAGCCGTTGGTTAAAGTCGTGCCCATCGATCAGCCGGCTTCGGCGCAGATACGGCGGGTCGGCTTCATGGCCGGCCGGTTTTCTGTCCCCGACGATTTCGACCGCATGGGCAGTGAGGAGATCGAGCAACTGTTCGGCATCAAGACGTGAAGCTGCTGCTCGACACCCATTTGCTGTTGTGGGCGGCCAGCGAACCGGACCGACTGCCCCTTGCTGCCCTCGCAGAGATTGAAGACCCGTCGAACGAATTGCTGTTCAGCGCTGCCAGCCTGTGGGAAGTGGCGATCAAACGAGGGCTTGGGCGAGACGACTTCACTGTGGACCCGCGCTTACTGAGGCGAGGCCTTTTCGACAACGGCTATCATGAGGTGCCCGTCACCAGCGAGCACGCCGTTGCCGTCGATGGACTTCCGCCGATCCACAGAGACCCCTTCGATCGAATCCTTGTAGCTCAGGCTAATATAGAAGGCATTACCTTGTTGACGACGGACAATATTGTAGCCCGCTACCCGGGCCCTATTCGAAAGCTCTGACCCGGAGCCCCTAGGCAGCAAGGCTGAAGCGCGGAAACATACTCTTTTAGGTATACGGGGTTCGCATTTTTTGTGCCTCGGTCTAAGACCAGACGATGGATTCCTCGCCCGAGCAGCCAATCCCGGACCAGCCCGCCATCGAGCGCATGGCGCGTTTGCGCAGGCCTTGGCAATGGCTGATCCTCCTCGTCATCTCGACCCTGCTCGCCGGCGCGCTCGAATTCGCCGCCTTGCCGGCGGCGCTGCTGATCGGGCCAATGCTGGCGGCCATCGTCACCGGCACCAATGGTGCCACGGTGCGCGTGCCGCGCCTTTTGTTCGGCTCCGCCCAGGCAGTTGTCGGCTGCCTCGTGGCCGCCTCGATCTCGGCCGACATCTTTCCCGTCTTCTACGCCGAGTGGCCGCTGTTTCTCGGCGTGGTGATCGCCACGGTCGCGGCCTCCAGCCTGCTTGGCTGGCTGATCAGCCGTTGGCGCATTCTGCCCGGAACCACCGCCGTCTGGGGCTCCTCGCCGGGTGCCGCCACCGCCATGGTGCTGATGGCCGGGGCCTTCGGTGCCGACCAGCGGCTCGTCGCCTTCATGCAGTATCTGCGTGTCATCTTCGTGTCGATGACGGCGGCTCTCGTCGCCAAGATGTGGGTCGACACGTCGGGCGTCGAAATGCCCCCAGTCGTCTGGTTTCCGCCGATCGATGGGCAGGCCTTCGCCGCCACCATCGGCATCGCGCTGGTCGGCGGGCTGGCGGGAAAGCTGTGCCGGCTGCCCTCGCCGTTTTTCCTCGGCACCTTCATCTTCGGGGCCGTCATCCATCTCGGCCTCGGCGTCGGGATGCAGTTGCCGCCCTGGCTGCTGGCAATCAGCTACGCCATGGTCGGCTGGTCGATCGGGCTGAACTTCACCAGGCCGATCCTGCGCCACGCGACACGCGCGCTGCCACAGATCATCGCCTCGATCGTGGCGCTGATCGCCTTTTGCGGCGGGCTCGCCTTCATCATCAGCCATCTGCTCGGGATCGATCCGCTCACAGCCTATCTGGCGACCAGCCCCGGCGGCATGGACAGCGTGGCCATCATCGCCGCCGCGGCACAGCATGTCGACATCTCCTTCGTCATGGCGCTGCAGTCGGCGCGCTTCCTGATCGTGCTGCTCGTCGGCCCGAGCGTCGCGCGGCTGGTGGCCAGAAGCATCCGGGAATAGGTACCTTCGAGCCGGCCTGGAGTTCAATCCAGCCTGTGCATCAGATCCTCATCCAGCCAGCGGCCGAAGAAATAGACCAGCTGCTTGTGCCACCACGGCCAGTCATGACTGACGTCGCCGCCCCAATAGTCGACCCAGGCGGGAATGGATTTGTGGCGCAGGATCTGTTCGAGCTGGCGCGTCTCCACCAGCATGCGCTCTTCCCAGGCGCCCTGCCCGCAGCAGAAGATCAGCCTGAGCGCCTTCAGCCGGGCCAGCAGCTTCGGGTCGACGATCCCGGGCAGGTAGTCGAGCGGCGAGTTGTAGAAGATGTCGCCCTCCAGCGCCTTGCCGAAGAAATCGCGGGCCGAATAGACGCCCGACAGCGCGATGACGCCGCTGGCCAGTTCCGGAAAGCGGAAGACGAAGTTCGAGGAATGATAGCCGCCCATTGAACAGCCTGAAAACAGTGGCTTCAGCTTGCGCCCACCATTGGCCTGCGCCGCCGTGGCGAGGAACTCCGGCAGTGCCTCCTCGCGCACATAGCGGAAATAGGCCTCATGGCGGCCGATGCGATGCGCCTTATCGGCATGCCTGTCGAAGAAGGATTCCGAATCGATGCCGTCGACTGTAAACAGCTGGATGCGACCGGTGTCGATGAACTCGGCCAGCGCGCCCACCCCGCCGGAATCCTCGAATTGGTAGAACCGCCCCTGCGAGGTCGGAAACACCACCACCGGCCGGCCGGCATGGCCGTAGCGCTTGTATTCCATGTCGCGGCCGAGATTGCGGGCGAAAGCCTTGTGATAGGAGATGTCCATTGGCTTCAAGCCTTTTCCGCGTGGATGAAGGCAACCGCCTCGCGCAGCGCCACCTGATCCTTCGAGCGCATCTGGTAGGCGTAATTTCCCATGGCGCGGCTGAAAACCTCTTCTATCGGTTGATGATGGACGATCTTGTCCTTGTGGGCGGCTAACACGTCCTCATGGCTGTGCAAATAGTGGAGATGCCGCTTGCGGCTGGCATAGGCGGTGAAATACTTGCCCTCATAGGGCCCGCCAGCGGCGTCCTTGACCACCATGTCGGCCCATGCCGCATAGACATCGATATCGAACGTATAGTTGATCGCGTCCGTCATCCAGGCGCCGGGCGGCCGCATGTTGACCTCCAGCGCGATGATCCGATCATCCCGGGTTTCGAACAGCTCTATGTGGAAAAAGCGCTCGCGCACATCGAACGCCTTCAGGATCTTGCGGCCGGCTTCCTCGACCACGGGCCTGATGTGGGGAAAGCAGGTGTAGCTCATGTGCCGGTCCTTGTTGACCACGTCCATGACGCTCTGGTCGTAGCGGTGGCTGGCCGCCAGCACCACTTCGCCATCGCGGTTGACCAGCCCGTCATAGGTCACCACCAGCCCCTCGATGAACTGCTCCATGACGAAGGTCACATCCTCGGGCTTGTCCCGGAAGAACTGGTCGAGCTCCCTGGCATTGGAGATCTTGAAGGTGTTCGAGGCGCCGGAGCCCGAATCCGGCTTTACCACCACGGGATAGCCGACGCGGCGGATGAAGGTCATGGCCCCCGCCCTGTCGGAGCATTTGCGCTGCGCGATGGTCTCGACGCCGCTTTTGCGGAAGAAGGCGCGCATGCGGCTCTTGCGCTTCAAATTCTTCACGAAATCGAGCTTGGTGCCATAGATGTTGAAATCGGTGCGAATGTTGGCTTCCAGCTCCAGCCAATGCTCGTTGAGCGATTCGAACCGGTCGATGCGGCCCCATTTGTGGATGAAATGCCCCATCGCCCGGAACACCGGATCGTAGTCCTCCATGTCGGGGAGGCGATAATATTCCGAAAGCGCCGCTTTGAGCTTGCTGTCCAGCGCCTCGTAGGGCGCGTCGCCGATGCCGAGCACCGTGGCGCCGGCCTTCTTCAGCCGGTCGCAAAAATCGGCGCCGTTGGCGGGAAAATGCGGCGAGAAGAACACGAAATTCATGGACACCCCCCTCTCGACGGCAGAGCACCGCAGCCCCGCCGGCGCTCAAGTCTGGCGCATTTGCGGCGCGCGGGGAAGAGCATCCGCATTAGGAATAATATGCGACGGATGCCGGCCCGCTTGCCTCCCACAGACCACTCCTGTATGAGAACCGCCATGAACACGCGCGCCACCACCGCTTCCCGTCAGACCGGCTTTGCCGGCGAGACCGTGCGCGCGCTGGCCTCGACGCTGCTTCTTCTCGGCCTTATCGGCGATCGCCGGGTTCGCTGAAGGAGCGCCCGGCGGTCGAACCGCCGCGCAAGCGCATGCTCCTTAGCCAGTCTCAAAATTGGCAGTCACATCAAGCGAACGAAAATCTGGTAAAGGCGCCACTCGCCATCAATCCGCCCGAGGCGGATCCGAGGGCCGCCGGGAGAACAAGACGATGAACGCACGAGAAGAGATCCGCTCCGATGCCGCGGTAGCCGGCAACGAGTCAGCCCGGGGCATGACCGAATCAGCCCGGGGCATGTCGGACGCGGCCCACAAATACCAACCCTATCCGACTGTCGGCCTCACCGACCGGACCTGGCCTTCGAAGGTCATCGACAAGGCGCCTATCTGGTGTTCGGTCGACCTGCGCGACGGCAACCAGGCGCTGATCGACCCGATGGGTCATGAGCGCAAGGCGCGCATGTTCGCGCTGCTGCTCGACATGGGTTTCAAGGAGATCGAGATCGGCTTCCCCTCGGCCTCGCAGACCGATTTCGACTTCGCGCGCTGGTGCATCGAGGAAGGCAACGTCCCCGCCGACGTGTCGCTGCAGGTGCTGGTGCAATGCCGGCCCGAGCTGATCACCCGTACTTTCGAAGCGCTCAAGGGCGCCACCAACCCGATCGTGCATTTCTACAATGCGACCAGCGAATTGCAGCGCCGCGTAGTCTTCGAGAAGGACGTCGGCGGCATCAAGCGCATCGCCACCGATGCGGCCAAGATGATCACCGACATGGCGGCCAAGGCCGGCGGCGGCTATCGCTTCGAATATTCGCCGGAGAGCTTCACCGGCACCGAACTCGAGGTCGCGCTGGAGATCTGCAACGCCGTCACCGAGATCGTCAGGCCGACACCAGACAACAAGCTGATCGTCAACCTGCCGTCGACGGTCGAGATGTCGACGCCCAATGTCTATGCCGACCGCATCGAATGGATGTGCCGCAATCTCGACAACCGCGAAAACCTGATCATCTCGCTGCATCCGCACAATGATCGCGGCACCGGCATCGCCACCACCGAACTCGGCCTGATGGCCGGCGCCGACCGCGTCGAAGGCACGCTGTTCGGCAATGGCGAGCGCACCGGCAATGTCGACATCGTCACGCTGGCGCTCAACATGTACACGCAAGGCGTCGATCCGGGCATCGACTGTTCCGACATCAACCGGATGAAGGACGTCTATGAATATTCGAACCAGCTGAAGATCCCCGAGCGCCATCCCTATGTCGGCGAACTCGTCTACACGGCGTTTTCCGGCTCGCACCAGGACGCCATCAACAAGGGCATGAAGGCCCTGAAGAAGGCCAACACCAGCCTGTGGGAAGTGCCTTACCTGCCGATCGACCCGGCCGATGTCGGCCGCAGCTACGAGGCCATCATTCGCATCAACTCGCAGTCCGGCAAGGGCGGCATCGCCTATGTGCTGCAGGCCGATTACGGCCTCAACCTGCCGCGTAACCTGCAGATCGAGTTCAGTCAGGCGATCCAGGCGATCACCGATGCCGAGGGCAAGGAGGTTCCGGCCAAGCGCATTTATGAGCGCTTCCTCGAGACCTATGTCGACCAGCCGGGCGCGCGCCTGAAATTCCTCGACCACCACACCTATCCCGACACCGAGGTGAAGGGCCGGCGGGTGGTCGAGGCGGTCATCCTCGACAACGGCAAGGAGGTGACCATCACCGGCACCGGCACCGGCCCGATCGATGGCTTCGTCGACGCGCTGTCGCGCCATGTCGGCGTCGAAATGTCGGTGCTCGACTATTCCGAACACTCGATGCAGCGCGGCTCCAATGCCTCGGCCATCTCCTATGTCGAGATGGAATATCCCGGGGGCAAATTGTTCGGCGCAGGCATCAACACCAACATTGTCGCAGCCTCGCTGGAAGCGGTGATGTCGGCCGCCAACCGTATCGTGAGCCGCAAGGCAGGATAGCGTCCGCCAATGAGCGGCGCGAGAAGCCGAACCCGGCCTCTCGCCGCTGTTTTCCAAGCCCAAACAAGGCTTTGGCTGCCCCTTGGTTGTTGTTCTGGAGCCAGCAGCGGCCCCGGCCATTAACCACCGGAAAATTATCCGGTTAGGTACGCGATCGCATAATGGGTGCATACTTGTGCGGCGATGCGGGCACTATATGATCGTGCCTTAACCTGTGCCGACTTCGAAAGGATCGACACTTGCAGCATGCCACGCCTGCCGCCCCCGCAGTGCGCGAGACATTAGAGCGACTGCTTGCCAGCGAAACGTTCGGAAGGTCCGAGCGTGCGCGCAAACTGCTCCGTTATCTTGTCGAACGCGAACAGGCCGGCGAGGCCGATAGGCTCAAGGGCTTTTCCATTGCCATGGATGTCTTCGGCAAGGATGGCGATTTCGATCCGTCGACCGACGCCGTCGTGCGGGTGCAGGCTGGCAGGCTGCGCGAGTTGCTGCAGCAGTATTTCGCCAATGAGGGCATCGCCGACCCCGTCCGCATCGCCATCCCGCGCGGCGGCTACGTCCCCGCTTATGAGCTCAACGCGATCCGTCTGCCGGAAACGGCGAAACCCGCCGGGCGGCCGGACGCGGCAACGGCACCGGCCGAGCGCTCCGGCGCTGCCGACGACGCCATTGCGGCCGCTGCATTGCTGGCACCGGCGCCCTCGGTGGCGCGCCACCTCAGGTTCTTCTGGATGGCGATCGCCCTGGTCATCGCCATGCTCGGTGTTCTGATCCTGCGTCAGGGCAGCGGGGCCCTGCTGGCAGGCGGCGAGATCCCCGCTACGTTCGAGGCCACCGGCCTGACCAGCAGCATCGCGCCGTCCTCCACGCGTGAGGCCTTGCCGCTCGTCTACATCGCCGTCAAGGCCGATGGCCCTGACGCCAGCCGTGTCGCCGCTTCGCTGCGCGCCGGCCTGAGCGGCTTCGACACGATCGACTTCATCGGTCGCGACACCGTCGACGAGACTGATCCGGTCGCCAGCGCGACGAGCTTCATCTTCGACGTCCTGCCTGGACCGGACGCGGGCGATATCACCATCGAACTGCAGAGCGTGGCGACCGGACGGGTGCTTATGTCGCGCAACCTGGCGGCCACCGACAGCGCGCCATCCGCCATCGAGGACCGTATCGCCGGCATCCTGAGTTCGGCGCTGCCTGCGTCTGGCACGATCTACAGCTATATCGAGCAGAGCGGCATTCAGACCGCGCTGACGCAATGCCTGTTGCTCAACGACAAATATTACCTCGACCAGAACGCCAAGACCCACGAGGCTGCCTATCGCTGCCTCGAAACCCTTGCCGATAATGGCGCCAAATCACCGCTGGTCTATTCGGAGCTGGCCTCGCTGCACCTGGAAGCAGTGAACGACCACTACGCCTATCCGCCGGATGCGACTGTCGAGAAGGCGATGACATTCGCTCATCGCGCCGTGCAGATGGGACCGACCAGCCCCTATGCGCATCGCTCCTACGGCTACATCAATTCGCGTCTTGGCAATGCCGACGAAGCGCTGCGCTGGACGCGCAAGGCCTATGACCTCAACCCCTACGATCTCGCCATGGCCGCCGCATATGGCTACGGGCTGATTTTCGCCGGGCGATACGCCGAGGGCACGCCGATCCTGGCCCATGCGGTCGATGCCTCAAGCGGTCATCCGACATGGTGGGATTTCGGACTTTTCGCCGGCGAACTCATGCTTGGCGACACGAACAAGGCCGCGATCGCCAGCTCCTCGCTGAGAACAACCGCAACGAAATCACATTATCTCGCCGCCCGGCTGATCGGCGCCAGCATCACCGGTCAGGACAAGCTGGCGCACAAGCTGCTCGATGAGCTGACCGTCAAATTCCCGAAATTCGCCGCCAATCCACGCGCGACCTTCATCGACCGAAAATACCCGGCCGATCTGATCGAACGGCTGGTTGGCGCCTTGCGCGCGGCCGGGCTCGGCAACGCGAGCTAGAGCAATTCCAGGAAAAGTGCGTAGCGGTTTTCCGTCCGGGATTGCGTAAGAACAAAGAGTAGAGCGGGTCAACGATTCTATCAAACGCTGAACCGCTCTAGCGTCGCGTCGAGGGGCCGACGGGTGGGACAGCGACATGCGGGGACAAGAACTTAAGCCGCGCCGCATATACTTGCCCAGGCGCAACAGGCTCTAGCAAAAAAGCCGGCTTACTGTCGGCAGCTCTCGCCAATCGCGAAAATTTTACTGGCCATCGCGCTGGACAAGGAGCAATCCAGCTGCATTCCCAACGCGCAGTCCCGCAATAAAGCTTTCAGATTTCATGGTCGCATCGCTTCATGCCGCCGAACAGGGTGTTGGCTCGAAGGCCATCGTCCTGCTGCATGGTTTCGGCGGCTGCCACGATGTCTGGCGCGAGGTGATCTCGTTGCTTGCGCCTCCCGCGCGCACGCTTGCCTATGATTTGCCGGGCCACGGGCTCTCGCTCGATTTCCCGGGTGCCGGCCCGGCCAGAGTGGCGGCAAGGGCCATTCTCGCCGATCTGTCCGCACGGGCACTGAAGCGCGTTCATCTGGTCGGCCACTCGATGGGCGGCGCGGTGGCGGCGCTGATGGCGCTGGCAGAGCCTGAAAGAGTCGCCTCGCTGACACTTCTGGCGCCCGGCGGCTTCGGCCCCGAGATCAACGGCCCGCTGTTGCGCCGCTTTGCCGCCGCAAAGGACCTGTCCGAGATCCGGGCGTGCCTCGCCGCCATGTCGGGTCCACTGACCCGGCCATTCGATCACACCATCGACGTCCTCCGCGACATGCGCGGGCGACCCGGCCAGTTGCGGAAACTCGTCGAGATCGCTGCCGCCATGACCAGGGACGACCGGCAGGGTGTCATCCCGCGCGACCAGTTGGACAGGCTGACCATGCCGGTCATGGTGGCGTGGGGAAGTGACGACGCGGTGCTGCCCATTGCCCAGTCGGATGACCTGCCGGCGCACTTTCATGTGCATCACGTGCTGGAGGCCGGCCATATGCTGATCGAGGAAGCGCCTGATCTGGTTGCAAGCATCATTCGGCGCAATACGAGCCGCCGCGCCAGGCCGCCGCGCCCGAAACTCATCGCCGCGACCGGCTGACTTTTTCGCATCCGGCATCCGCTGGGCGCCCCCGATCCCTGTGATCTCGCCAGTGCATTTTGCCGGCGTCTGTGTTAACTCGCTCTTAACCAAACCCGCGAGGCAGACGCCGATGAAGGACGCAGGCGAAAAGATCGATCCGTCAGGGAAACTCTCCGATGCCATCCGTGATGTGAAGAATGCCTTCGCCGATCGCGACGATGTCGTCGTCGACATGCGCGAGGCGCATCGCATGCGCCTCGATCTGCTGGCCGCCGAACTCGCGCCCGTCTTCGCCGATGTTCCGGCCGACATGGACAATTTCGACTTCGTCGTTTCCTCCGGACTGCAGCCGCGCCTGTGGATCGACGCCGTCAGCCATGTCGCCATGGGGCGCGACCGCCGAACCTACCGCTTCCTCAAGGACACCCGGATCGGCCGCGTGGTGCTGGCTGAATCGACCGAGATGAAGCCGGTTGCCGATTCCGTCACACGCTACGTCGCCGAGCGCATCGTCGAACGCCAGAGGATGATGGAAGGCGGGGTCGAACCGGCCGTGGCCGGCATCAGGCGGGCCGAGGTGGCGGAAGCCGAGCCGCCGCTGCGATCGCCGCAGCACGGCAAGGGCTGGTCGGCCTTCCTGTCTGGCGTTGGCCTGATCGCCGCCGGCGCCCTGGTCGGCCTGGCTGTGTCGATCGCCCTGTTCTGGGACCGCCTCGTGGCGATGGGGCTCAGCCTGCGGCGGTAGCCGCCGCAGCCTCGACGCCAATCTCCAGCGTCTGCAGGTCGGCGGGCGGTATTGCGGGTCCGGTCAGCCCGCGCCGCGTCAGGCGGATGCGCCAATCGCCTTTTTCGCCATCGATATCGAACAGATTGTATTGCGCTGCCGGATCCTTGCCGCCCGGCGCCTGGCCGGCCGCGGCGACACCGACCACCGGAACCTTGGCACTGCGGGTCCCGATCTGGAACAGCGACGGCAGATGCGAATGGCCGTGCAGGACGAGTTCGGCGCCCTGCCGGCGGATGATCTTGTGGAAGCGCGCGATGCCGAACAGCCGCTTGTGCTGGGAGACGGCGCCGCGCACCGGCGGATGGTGGATCATAATGGCGCGAAACAGGCCTTGCCCGCCGGTGTCGCGAAGGATCTTGCCGAGCCGCTCCGCCTGCCGTTCCATGAAGAAGCCGTTGGCCATGAAGGGGGCCGTGGCGCGCGCCGTCGAGACCCCGATCAGCGCGACATTGTCCCGCACGCGCAGATAAGGGAATGCATTGCGATCGACCGGTGTGTTGACGCCGTCGCCGCTCATCCAGGCGGCCCACGACCGGCAGATCTTGTCGAAGGCGCCGGGCACGTAGGCATCGTGGTTTCCTGGAACCACCGAAACGTCGTGCGGCGGTCCCAGCGTCTCCAGCCAATGCTTGGCCATCTCGATCTCGCCATCGAGCGCCAGATTGACGAGGTCGCCGGTGACGGCGAGATGGTCCGGATTTTGCGCCTTGATGTCGGCGACGATGCTGTCGATGACGGCATCATGCATATGGCGGCGGCGATTGCGTTGCCAGTTGACGTAGCCCAGCACGCGCTTGGAGGCGAGATCGCGATAGGATACATCGGGGAGCGGCCCCAGATGGACATCGGAAATATGCGCGAGCCTGAACATGCATCCTTCATAGGCGACCGGCGCCCCCCTTTCCACAAAAGCTTGTCTTTCCACCCACGGTTTCGCACCTGATGACGGACCCGGAAGACGCCTTCCGCCAGACAGGTTGGGCGGGGTTCAGGGCAAGGCTGTTCCATCTCTATTTTGTGCTGCGGAGGCCGATGACGCTCGGTGTGCGCGGTCTCGTTTTCGACACCGCCTCCAACTCCGTCTTTCTCATCCGCCACACCTATGTGCCCGGCTGGCAGCTTCCCGGCGGCGGCGTCGAGGTCGGCGAGACGATGGCCGAGGCACTGGCCCGCGAACTGGCCGAGGAAGGCAACATCGCGCTGACCACGCCGCCGGTTTTCAAATCGATGCATTTCAACCGCCGCGCCAGCCGCCGCGACCATGTCGGCTTTTATCTGATCGAGCAGTTCAGCCAAACGACGCCGAAGCTGCCTGATCATGAAATCGCCGAGGCTGGCTTTTTCCCACTCGACCGCCTGCCGCAAGACACGACGCCGGCGACTTTGCGGCGGATCGCAGAGGTTTTTGGAGGTGAAGTCGTATCGGTCTACTGGTAAATCAGGACGCTTCGTTAAACCGCGCCCGGTCATGCGGCGCACCATAGTCCAGTTCCGGCCCCAGCGGCACGATCCGCGTCGGGTTTATCGTTTCGTGGCTACCATAATAATGCGCCTTGATGTGATGTAGGTTCACCGTGTCGGCGACACCGGGCACCTGATAGAGGTCGCGCAGATAGTTCGACAGGTTTGGATAGTCGGCGATGCGGCGCAAATTGCACTTGAAATGGCCGACATAGACCGGGTCGAAACGCACCAGCGTGGTGAACAGCCGCCAGTCGGCCTCGGTGATGCGGCCGCCGACGAGACAGCGTTGCGTCGATAGCCGATCCTCCAGCGTGTCGAGCGCCGCGAACAGCTCGCCGAGCGCTTCCTCATAGGCGTCTTGCGTGGTGGCGAAGCCGGCGCGGTAGACACCGTTGTTGACGGCGGGATAGACCAGCGCGTTGATCGCGCCGATCTCGCCGCGAAGCGCCTGCGGATAGAAATCGAGGCTGGCATCGCCCCACTCATCGAAGACTGAATTCAGCATCCGGATGATTTCGGAGGATTCGTTGGAGACGATGGTCTCATCCTTTTTGTCCCACAGCACCGGCACCGTCACCCGCCCCGAATAGATGGGATCAGCCTTGGTGTAGATCTGGTGCAGGAAATCGAGGCCGTAGAGCGTGTCGCCGGTCGCGCCGTCCTCGGCCAAGAATGTCCAGCCATTGGCGCCCATGAAATGATGCACGACCGACATCGATATGATGCTGTCGAGTCTCTTCAGTGCGCGGAAGATCAGCGTCCGGTGCGCCCAAGGGCAAGCGAGCGAAACATAGAGGTGATAGCGGCCGGGCTCCGCCTTGAAACCGCGGCTGCGGCCTCCGGCGGGCTTGCCGTCGCGGGTGATCCAGTCGCGCCATTGCGATTGCGTCCGCACGAACTTGCCGCCGCTGCTCTTGGTGTCGTACCAGCGGTCCTGCCATTTGCCTTCGACCAGCAATCCCATGGGGTGTCCTTTCGCCTTTCGCCTCATGTAGAGCGTGACAGGCCCAGGTGGAAATCATCCAGGCTGAACAGATCGTCAATCGATAGGGCCACGCAAAGGGTCGATTGCGGCGGCCGGAAATTGATGCTAGCGGACACTCCGCATGTTCGACTTTGCTTTGATCCGGTTCGACCGACGACGAAAGGGCGCCCGCGCTTGATGAAGCGCTGACTGGCGAATGCTGCCGTTTGCAGCAATCTTTCCTCCTGACCGGATCGCAAAGACCATGAGCCTTGCCGACGTTAAATACCTGCCAGAAACTCCGGCGCACGACCCTGAAATTGAAGACATCAATGACGAGGCCTTCGGGCCTGGCCGTTTCGTGCTGGCCGCCTACAAGATCCGCGAGGCCGGCGGCCACGAGCGCGCGCTGTCCTTTGTCGCCGTCGATGGCGATCTTGTCGTCGCTTCGGTGCGCATGACCCGCATCGCGGCCGGTGCCGGCCGCGCCCTGATGCTCGGACCGCTCGCGGTGCGGCCTGCCTTCAAGAATCTCGGCATTGGCCGCCGCCTCGTGGCGATCGCGCTGGAAGCCGCCGCCAAAGTCGGCGCCCCGGCCGTCATGCTGGTCGGCGACGAGCCCTATTACGGGCCGCTCGGCTTCAAGCGCATTCCGCGCGGCCAGATTTCGATGCCCCGTCCTGTCGATCTCGACCGCCTGCTGTCACACGAGATCACGCCGGGCGCGGTTGCCAGGCTCACGGGCGAGGTCTGTCATGCCAGTCAGGCCAGGGTCGCCGAGCATATGTCGGCAGTGGCTTGACCTTGCCCGTTGATCCGCGCCTGATCCATCCCTGTTCTCTTAGAGCAATTCCAGGAAAAATGTGAAACGGTTTTCCGACCGGAATTGCGGCAACAAAAATCGAGCGGTTCGGCGCTTCCGTGAAACGATGAACCGCCCTTGGAAAGGATGACGCCATGAACCCGAACGGCCAGATCGCAATCGTGACCGGCGGCGGCTCCGGCCTTGGCGAAGCCACGGCGCGTGCGCTTGCCGCCAAGGGTGCCCGCGTCGCCATTTTCGATGTCGGCATCGACCGCGCCGCAAAAGTGGCGGCCGAGATCGGCGGTATTGCCGTCCAATGCGACGTCAGCAGCGCCGACAGTGGCGCCGCCGCCCTCGCCGAGGTGACCGGCAAGCTTGGCGAGCCGCGCATCCTGGTCAACTGCGCCGGCATCGCCATTGGGGTGAAGACGATCGGCAAGGATGGGCCTCATCCGCTCGACCAGTACCGCAAGGTGATCGAGGTCAATCTGATCGGCACCTTCAACATGATCCGCCTTGTCGCCGACCGCGCCGCCAGGCTCGAGCCGCTGCAAGGCGGCGAGCGCGGCGTCATCGTCAACACCGCCTCGGTCGCCGCCTATGACGGCCAGATCGGCCAGGCGGCCTATTCCGCCTCCAAGGGCGGCGTGGTCGGCATGACGCTGCCAGTCGCACGCGACCTTGCCCGTTCGGGCATTCGGGTCTGCACCATCGCACCAGGCATCTTCAAGACACCGATGATGGCCGGCATGCCGCAGGACGTGCAGGATTCGCTCGGTGCCGCCGTACCCTTCCCGCCCCGCCTCGGCGAACCATCCGAATATGCCGCCCTTGCCCTGCACATCATCGAGAACCAGATGCTCAACGGCGAGACCATCCGCCTCGATGGCGCCATCCGCATGGCGCCGAAGTAATCTGATAAGTGGTAGCAGGGGGAGGACGTGGACGACAAAAAGAAGGACGTGATCCGCGAGACCGACGCCGAGGCGATCCGGTTGGCGAAGACACTTCTGCGCACTGCCCGCTTCGGCGCATTGGCCGTGCTGGAGCCGCAAACCGGATCGCCGCTGGCGAGCCGGGTCGGCGTGGCCACCGACATTGACGGCGCGCCGCTGATCCTGGTGTCGATGCTGTCGGCGCATACGCCTGCTTTGCTTGCCGATCCGCGCTGTTCCCTGCTGCTCGGCGAGCCTGGCAAGGGCGACCCGCTGGCACATCCGCGCCTGGCGCTAATCTGCCAGGCGTCACGGCTCGAGCGTGGGTCGGACGCGCACGCTCGAGCCGAGCGCCGCTATCTCAACCGCAATCCCAAGGCGAGGCTCTATGCCGGACTTGGCGACTTCTCTATCTTTCGCCTTGAGCCGCAACGCGCCAGCCTCAACGGCGGCTTCGGCAAGGCCTATCTGCTCGATCGGCCCGATCTTGTCACCGGCGGATCGATCGTCGAAGAGCTTGCGGCGAGTGAACAATCCGCCGTCGAGCACATGAATGCCGATCATCTCGACGCGGTCGCCGTTTATGCACATCATTTTGCCGGGGCAACCGGTGACGGCTGGACCATCGCCGGTTTGGACGCCGATGGCATGGATCTGGTGTCCGGGGACAATGTTTGCCGGGTATTCTTCCCGCAACCTTTGGCGGCGGCACGGGAATTGCGGCCCGTTCTGGTCGATATGGCCAGGAGCGGCAGGGCGGCAGCACGGCCACAGAGCGAGATTTAAATTGCATTTGATCGAAAGCAACGCTTGAGATTTGAAAGAAATGTTCTAGGCTTTAGCTATGGCGCTGACTCGTCGGCGGCCTTTCGCGAGTGAATTTATGGATTCAGGCACCATTGCCCCCATGGTGCCTCGATGAGCAAACAGCATGGGGCATTCATGGTCTCGACAAAGCTAATCGCCAACGCCGAATCGGCGGCCGAATTTCTTATGCTGATGGGCAACGAAAAACGGCTGTTGATCATGAGCTATCTGATCGACGGTGAGATGTCGGTCGGCGCTATCGCCGAAAAGGTGATGCTCAGCCAATCCGCGCTCTCGCAGCATCTGGCCAAGTTGCGGGCTCTCGACCTCGTGGACACCCGCCGCGACCGTCAGATGATCTACTATTCCTGCAAATCCGATGCGGTGCGCGAACTGCTTGTCATGCTGGACGGTATTTTCGGCAGCGGCAAGGAGGACTTGTCCCAGATGGCGCAGAGATTGCGCCGCGCCGGCACTTGACCGGACGCTGCCGCGGCCTTTTACCTCGCTGACGATTTCCGGAGCGCGGTTGGTGCGTCTTTCCCGACGCACCAACCGCGCTCTCGATCTTTGAGCAGAGGACATCTTTGGACCCAATCCGCATCGACGATCCACGGGATCCACGCGTCACAGCCTATCTCGATATCCGCGAACGCGATCTCGCGGGCCGGCAAGGCCGTTTCGTCGCCGAAGGCAAGGTGGTGCTCGACCTGCTTTTGTCGTCCGGTCGCTTCGGGGCGGAATCCGTGCTGGTTCTGGAAAACCGGTTCGGCGGCCTGAAGGACATATTGCACAAGGCGCCTTCGGACCTGCCGGTCTACGTCGTCGCCGGCGCGGTCATGGACGTGATCGCCGGCTTTCACATGCATCGCGGCATCCTGGCCATCGGCCGCAAGGGAACGCCGCAGCCGGCCGGGATATTGCTGGACGCCTTGCCGGCTCAAGCCTTGGTCGTGGTGCTCGTCGGCATTGCCAATCACGACAATATGGGCTCGATCTTCCGCAACGCCGCCGCTTTCGGCGCCGATGCGGTATTGATGGATGCGACATGCTGCGATCCGCTTTATCGCAAGGCGATCCGCGTTTCGGTCGGCGCCGCGCTCAAGATCCCATTCGCCTCCTTCACCGACACGGCGGGGTTCACGGCGACGCTCGCCGAACGGGGCTTTGAACAATTCGCGCTCTCGCCCCGCGGAAAGACCGATATACGCGATGCAAGGCCAGCCGCACGCCTGGCGCTTTATCTCGGCACCGAGGGCGAAGGCCTGCCCGAAAGCCTGCTTGAGCGCCTGCGGACCGTGCGGATCACCATGTCGGAAGGCTTCGATAGCCTGAATGTCGCGGCGGCCTCAGCTATTGCGCTGGATCATTTCTCGCGTCGTTAGGCAGGCCACAACGCCGATAGCCGCACTACCGCCTCAGTTCGCGGCCGCTTTCTGCAAGGCCCGCACACGGTCGGCGAGGCTGCGGTCGCCGCTATCGGACCGGCTGTCCGTCGGCGCTGCCAGCGCCTTGGCGATCGGCGAGTCAGGTCCTTCGAGCTTCGCCGTCAGGTGGACGACTTCGGCCGCCAGCTCGTTCATCTGCTCGCGCAGCGCGGCGCTGCCATTCGTCGACCCTGACGATGCCGTGGCAGCGAGATCCGCCTTCAGCCGCTTGTTCTCACGCGCCAGCGCCGTCAGCCTGGCCTCCAGCCGTTCGCGATCACTGTCGAGCTTGGCGATCGCCCGGTCCACGTCGTCGCGCCTGCTGGCCTCGTCATGCCGGTCCGCTTCATCCGGCTTGCCGACCAGCCGCAAGGCCGGCGCGCCGTCCTCGGTCTTCGTTTTTTCACGCAGCCGGGCCAATTCCTTTTCGCGGCGATCGAGCTTGTCTTCGCGGTCGGCGAGTGTCGCGAGCAGCCGTTCAACCTTCTTGTCGAGTTCCGCCGCCCTCTTCTTCTCGGCCTTCAGGGCATCGCGCACAGCTTTGCTTTCAGCCGCGATCTCCTGATGGCGCCGGTCTGCTTCCTTGCGCTGGCCGCGCAGCAGCGCAATGTCGCTGGCGAGCTTCTGCAACTCGGATTCGCGCGCCACGAGTTCGATCTGGCGGCTGCTGGAGGAGAAGCTGGCGTCATCATACATGAGCTCCAGCTTTTCGAACTCGAGCGCCCGCTTCTCCAGCTTGCGTTCGGTCTCCTTGAGCCGCTCCGAAAGCTGATGCAATTCCTCCTCGCGCTGGCGCAGCGCCTCGTTCTTGGCGCCGAGTTCGGCGAGCGCCTGATTCTTGTCCGTGCGCTCGACCGCCAGCCCCTTCAACGCCTCGCGGCCGCGATTGATCTCGACGAGTTGTTCGGCCGCCTTCTCGCGTAGCGCCTTGACGTTCATTTCGAGGCGGCGCGTGGTCATGGCATACTCGGCGCGGATCCGGTCCTTGTCGGCCTGGATCTCGGATTTCGTCAACGGGATCGAGGCTTCGATGCGCCTGCGGGTCAGCGTGACGGCGCGCCGCCAGACGGCCGGAGCCACGATCAGCGCCAGAAAGCCGGCACAGAGAAAGCCGAGGGCGAAGAACAGGACTGACTGAACCAAAGGACCACCCGCTATTGGCGGCAACCGCCTGAACTGGACCGCATCATACTGGCATGGCGGAAATCCGGCGCTGCGGCAAGGTCTTGCCACAGCGCATTGGGCACGGGCCTACAAATCCCATCGAAAAGCCGGCTTTGCGATCACGACGAGTTGGGATCAGAAGGGGTTCCAAGTCGCCCGCTCGGTCAGCTTCAGGTAGCCGAGATTGACGCCGAGCCTGGCGCCGACACCGGTGCGGATCGGCACCAGAAGCACATTGTTGTTTTTCAGCACGTTGAAGCCGATACCCGCCACCACATAGGCCGAACCGGCCACACCGCCATAGCGGTTGTAGAGGTTGCCGACATCGTCGAGATTGTAGACCAGCATCATCACCCGGGACCCCTCGCCGCCGAAATCCCAGCCCAACGACGGGCCCTGCCAGAACACTTTGTGATCGCCGGCATTCTTGGTGTAGAGCGTGCCTTCGCCATAGGTCAGGCCGCCGATCAGAGCGCCCGACCCTTCCTCACCAAGCAGATAGCCATTGGGCAGCCCGTAAGAAGCGAAGATTTTCTCGATGACCGTGGCGAGCCCGCCCGATGTCGCGCCGAAGAACTTGTGGCCGGAATCGATAATCTCCTGAGCGGTGTATTCCTGGGCTCGCAGGGCTGAAGTCGAGAAGACGAGAACGCCCATGAGCGTGACCGCCATTGTAAGGACGCGGAGGAAACTCCGGTCATAGAATCGGGAAAACATGCTTCCAATCTCCGTCATGGAGCACTTTCGCCGACGCCTCGCACCCGGTCCGGCTCTTTAGGCGGCCGTTAAGGATGACTGTTAGGGGCAAACTATGCCGTAATTCTTTTTCAACCATTAACTCCCACAGGAAGATGGCGGTTCGAAGGCTGACTTTGAGGCGCGCCCGGCGCTGGCAGCCGGCGCGAACACGCCATTTGGCCCGACGACAATTTTGGATTTGTTGCTGTACATACGAGTGCTGTGTATTCAGAAAGCCTCGGGTTGGAGCGTGATTCGTGTGGGCAGGCGCGACAATCGATCGCTCGGCCACGAATTGTGGAATTTTGCAGGGATTTTCACCGATGGCCGATCTGTTTACCCTTTCCGCCCCTGACCTGGCGGCGCTTCTGTGCAGCCGCGTCTGCCACGACATCATCTCGCCGGTCGGCGCGATCAACAACGGGCTTGAACTGCTCGACGAAGGCGGCGCCGACGAAGATGCCATGCGGCTCATCCGCCAGAGCGCCAGGAATGCCTCGGCCCGCCTGCAGTTCGCCCGCATCGCCTTCGGCGCGGCCGGTTCTGCTGGAATGCTGATCGACACCGGCGACGCCGAAGCGGTTGCCATTGCTTTCCTCAAGAATGAAAAGCCGGAGCTGACCTGGAAAGGGACCCGCGCGCTGCTGCCCAAGAACAAGGTCAAGCTTCTGCTCAACCTGATTCTGGTTGCCAATGCCGCCATTCCGCGCGGCGGCAAGCTGGTCGTGACCCTCGAGAATCTCGAAACCGAGCCGCGCTTTTCCCTCTCGGCAAGCGGGCCGATGCTGCGCGTGCCGCCCAAATTCCTCGAATTGCATTCCGGGCACAAGCCGGAAGAGCCGATCGATGCGCATTCGGTGCAGCCCTATTACACGCTGCTTCTGGCTCGTGAGGCCGGCATGACGATATCGATCCATGCGACGGCGGAAGAAATCGTGCTTTCGGTAACCTGAGTACCCGGCCGGTTTGACGGGAGCGCAAAGTATTTCAGCGGCGAAATATTGCCGTGACAGCTCGACCGGAAGCGTTAAGCTTTTCCTAAGCGGCGGCGTCGAAGCATCCGCAAAGAAAAGCCAGCCGGATGGCATCTTTGCAAAAATTTTACCCAAAGGCTTTTCGGCTTCTTTACCGGATCGGTCTAGAGTGCATGCCAGGTGCCCCGACACGACCGGATTGCCCCAGGGCAAAGAGGACCCGGAAAAATGAAACGCTGCATGTTCGTCGACGATTCAAGCGTCATCAGGAAAGTTGCAAAACGCATCCTGGGCGGTTCCGACATGGTGGTCATCGAGGCAGCCAGCGGGCTTGACGCGCTGGAGATGTGCGCCGCCGACATGCCCGACATCATCGTCGTCGACGGCGCCCTGCCGGATGTGCAGGCGGTTGACCTCATCCGCCGCGTGCGCGCCATGGAAAGCCCGATAAAGCCGCAGATCCTGATCTCGCTGGTCGAGCTCGATATCGCGTCGATCATGCGGGCCAAGCGCGCCGGGGCCCAGGGCTATCTGCTGAAGCCCTTCAATCGCCCGCAGCTGCTCGAGCGCTTCCGCACGCTGAAGATCGCTGCCTGATACGCCTGCAGCCCACCCTCACCCCACCTTATCACCGGCTCAGGACGCAAAAAAACCCGGCCGGAGCCGGGTTTTTGTCGAATTGGATATTCGGACGCCGCTCGCCGCTCAGGCGCTGACGCGGATGTCTTCGGGCTCGCGCAGCACATAGCCGCGGCCCCAGACCGTCTCGATGTAGTTCTGGCCACCGGACGCGGCATCGAGCTTCTTGCGCAGCTTGCAGATGAAGACGTCGATGATCTTCAGTTCCGGCTCGTCCATGCCGCCATAGAGGTGGTTGAGGAACATTTCCTTGGTGAGCGTGGTGCCCTTGCGCAGCGAGAGCAGCTCCAGCATCTGGTATTCCTTGCCGGTGAGGTGCACGCGCTGGCCGCCGACTTCGACGGTCTTGGCGTCGAGGTTGACCACCAGGTCACCGGTGGTGATGACCGACTGGGCGTGACCCTTGGAGCGCCGCACGATGGCGTGGATGCGCGCCACCAGCTCGTCCTTGTGGAACGGCTTGGTCATATAGTCGTCGGCGCCGAAACCGAGGCCGCGCACCTTGTCCTCGATGCCGGCCATACCGGAAAGGATGAGGATGGGCGTCTTCACCTTGGAGAGGCGGAGCGTTCTCAAGACCTCGTAACCGGACATGTCGGGCAGGTTGAGGTCGAGAAGGATGATGTCATAGTCGTAGAGCTTGCCCAGATCGACGCCCTCTTCACCGAGGTCGGTCGTATAGACGTTGAAACTTTCCGATTTCAGCATCAGCTCGATGCTTTGTGCGGTTGCACTGTCATCTTCTATCAGCAGAACACGCATTTCATTCCCCTTTTCTGCCGCCGGACCATTTCACGACCCGTCTTGAACCCGGAGCAGTGGTTGCCTTTGCAGAGGCTGCCATCGAATGGTTAACAAAACCTAATTTCTCGTCCATGACGGTATCAGATTTTTTAACCTCTTGCTACACCCTCTTGAATCCAATAATGAATCACGGACCCAAATTCCTAATGCAACACATTAACAACCTGGACTAAGCGACTCCAGGGACTCATCGACGCGCCTTCGCTTCGGCGGCCGGAATTTTTACCCGGCCTTAAGCCCTGACCCGTATGATTAACAATGCCCGTAAACGAATGGTTACCGTCGGCAAAAAACTTTAGGGTTTTGTTTCCCATAGTGCGGGGAAAGCCGGTGGACACGGGCAGAGCTTGGGCCTTTCCAAGTGGTTTGGACGATATGTGCGGGTGTGCGTTTCCGGGAGTACCGAATCATGAAGTCACGTGAAAACCTCGTTCGGCTGAAACAGTTTCAGGTGAATGAGAAGCGGCGGCAGCTGCTGCAGCTCGACATGATGATCGCCGAGTTCGAGCGCATGGCTGTCGAACTGGAGCTTCAGATCACCGCCGAGGAAAAGAAAGCCGGCATCACCGACATCAATCATTTCGCCTATCCGACCTTCGCCAAGGCGGCGCGCTTGCGCCGCGACAACCTCAGAAACTCGCAGAGCGACCTCGCCCAACAGCGAAGCACTGCCGAATCATTACTCGGCGAAGCTGAAGCGGAGCTTTCCAAGGCTGAAATGCTGGAATCGCGCGACACCAAGATCCGCGACGCCGAGACCGGCGGCCGCAGCGCGATGATCGGCTGAAACGGCCGACCGTATCGTCGAGCGCGCCCGCCGGCGCGCGGCTCCGCGCGGTTCTCGAGCGGCGACTTCGAACCGGCTCCGGCCGAATTGCCGCGGAAGATTTCCGATCTAAGCGGCCCATTCCCCTTCATTCGCGGCAATCGCCTTTGCACGGGCATCCTTGATGTCCGGCGTGTGCTGTTCGGCCCATGACCTGATCTGGGTGAGCAGCCCCGCCAGGTTCTGGCCAAGCTCGGTCAATTCATATTCGACGCGCGGCGGAATGACGGCAAAAACCTCGCGCCGCACAAGGCCGTCACGCTCCAGCACGCGCAGCGTCTGCGTCAGCATCTTGGGCGTAATGCCTTCGAGCTTGCGGGCAAGCTCGCCATTACGGTGACGGCCTTTGCGCAGCGCGCAGACCACCAGATACACCCATTTGCTGGCCAGCATTTCGAGCACGGTGTGCGAAGGACAAGTCCGCCGGAACGCGTCATAGCCGAAGGGGGTGTCAAGGTCACTATCCATGAGGTGCCTATATATCGAAAAGGTGCATACTGGACAAGAGAACATTACTTTCCAAATGATAGTGGCACCATACCAGCAGGAGACATCCCATGCGTGCCGTTATCCAGAATTCCGTTGGCGGACCCGACGTGCTCGTCACTGCCGATCAGCCAGATCCGACGCCGAAGGCGGGCGAAGTGCTGGTCCGCGTCCGGGCAGCCGGCATCAATCCGGTCGATGGCGCCGTGCGCGCCGGCCGTTATAAGCTGCTTGGCGAACCGCCCTTCATCCTCGGCTGGGATATTTCCGGAACGGTCGAGACACTGGGGCCTGGTGTCATCGGCCTTAAGGTCGGCGACGAGGTGTTCGGCATGCCGCGCTTCCCCAAGCAGGCGGCGGCTTATGCCGAGCTGGCGGCCGTGCCCGCCAATGAGATAGCGTTGAAGCCGAAGAGCGCCGACCACCCCCAGGCCGGCGCATTGCCGCTGGCCGGCCTCACCGCCTGGCAAGGCCTTGTCCGCCATGGTGGGCTGAAATCCGGCCAGCGCGTGCTGGTGCATGCGGGTGCCGGCGGCGTCGGCCATCTGGCGGTGCAGATCGCCAAGGCGCGCGGCGCCTGGGTCGCCTCGACGGCCAGCCCTGACAAGCTCGACTTTGTCCGCAAGCTCGGCGCCGACGAGGTGATCGACTACACCAGCGGTGATTTCACTGAGAAAGTTCGTGACGTCGACCTGGTGCTGGAGACGGTGGGCGGTGACCAGACCGAGCGCTCGTTGAAAGTGCTCAGGCGCGGCGGCGTGCTGGTGTCGCTGCTCAATGTCAGCGATGCCGCGAAGGCGAAGGCCAGCGCTGAGGGCATCCGGGTCGAGCGCATGTCGGTCGTGCCCGACCGCGAAGCCCTCCTGGAACTCGGCCGGTTGATCGATGCCGGAAAGCTCACCGTCCATGTGGCGAAGCGCTTTCCGCTTGAGCAGGCCGGTGCCGCCCACGCTTTCCTGGCCACCAAGCCGATTGGCAAGGTGGTGCTGGCGGTCTGACCGCCAGAAGGCGCGCTTCCAGGAATGAAGAATCGCGATGGAAAACAAAGAGCGCGGAGTCCGCGCCCTTTTTTCAAACTCTCTACAGTCAGTGCCGGTATTGCTGGATGCGCGTGGTGCGCAGCCCGGCGAGGCCGTATTCGTCGATCGACGCCTGCCAGGACAGGAATTCCTCGGTGGTCAGCTTGTAACGCTGGCATGCCTCTTCGAGGCTCAAAAGCCCGCCGCGCACCGCCGCAACCACTTCCGCCTTGCGCCGGATAACCCAGCGACGCGTGTTCGTCGGCGGGAGATCGGCGATCGTAAGTGGGCTGCCGTCGGGCCCGATAACATATTTAACTCTAGGTCTAACCAGATCGGTCATCGTACTCTCTACAAAAACATCAAAGACCCAATCCCCGCCACGTTACCGCCACAGCTTTAAAAATTGCCTAAGCAGTCCGTAATGACTAGGTAAGGATCGTGAACGCGGCGTTAGTCTTTTCGCAAGCATTTGAAATATCCGGCTGCAAGCCTTGAATCGGCTGGGGAAACCTGTCCGCTCTCGGCATTGGCCAGTCCAGTGAATCGCCCCGCAGCTGGCGCCGTGGGAAAGCTTGACCTATATTCTCGACATTGGCATTCAGGCGCCGCGCAGAATGAAAGCAACATGAACAGTCTCGATCTTCCCGGACGTCCCGAAAACACCCGCATCGTCGTCGCCATGTCGGGCGGCGTGGATTCGTCCGTGGTCGCCGGCCTGTTGAAGCGCGAGGGCTATGATGTCGTCGGCGTCACCTTGCAGCTTTACGATCATGGTGCTGCGACCCACCGGGCCGGCTCCTGCTGCGCCGGGCAGGACATCGACGATGCCCGCCGCGTCTCCGAGACACTGGGCATTCCCCACTATGTGCTCGATTACGAGGAGCGCTTCCGCAAGGCCGTCATCGATCCCTTTGCCGAAAGCTATGTCGCCGGCGAGACCCCGATACCTTGCGTCTCCTGCAACCAGACGGTGAAGTTCGCCGATCTCCTGGCCACCGCCAAGGAGCTGGGCGCCGATGCGCTCGCCACTGGCCACTATATCCGCTCCGGCGCCAATGGCGCACACCGTGCGCTGTTCCGGCCGGTCGATGCCGACCGCGACCAGAGTTATTTCCTGTTCGCCACCACGCAGGCGCAGATCGACTATCTGCGCTTTCCGCTCGGTGGCCTGTCGAAGCCGCAGGTCCGCGCCATTGCCGAGGAGATGGGGCTCACGGTGGCCGCCAAGCAGGACAGCCAAGACATCTGCTTCGTGCCGCAGGGAAAATATTCCGACATTATCGCCAAGCTGAAGCCGGCGGCCGCCAATCCGGGCGACATCGTCCACATCGACGGCCGCGTGCTTGGCCGCCATGAAGGCATCCTGCGCTACACGATCGGCCAGCGCCGCGGCATCGGCATCGCGTCCGGCGAGCCGCTCTATGTCGTCCATCTCGACGCCGAACGGGCGCGCGTCGTGGTCGGTTCGCGCGAGGCGCTGGAGACGCACAAGATCTACCTGCGCAACATGAACTGGCTTGGCGACGGACCTCTGGCCGATGTCCCCGCCGGCGGCCTCGAGCTGTTCGCCAAGGTGCGCTCGACCAGGCCGCCACGCCCCGCGGTGCTGCGCCATGAGGCCGGCGTGACCTCGGTCGAACTGGCCGATGGCGAGTCCGGCATCGCGCCCGGACAGGCTTGCGTGCTCTATTCCGACGACGGCAACGAGGCCCGCGTCTTCGGCGGCGGCTTCATCGAGCGTTCCGAGCGCGGCGCAGAGGCCGAAGCCATGCTGAGCCGGCTTGCCGCGCAGCCTGCGCAGGTTCCCGCCGAATAGGATTCTATCCTCTCAAAGGCCGTGCGAAATCCGCTCTGGCCGCCAGGGTAGAATTTCCAAACGGTCTCAGGATCTGGACTTGGTGTGGGTGACCGTGCCCGCCGTCAGGATGCGCAGCACCCTGATCGCTTCCTCGCCGCTGGTGCGCGGTTCGGCCCGCGTCTCGATGCACTGGATGAAATGCTCCAGCTCGCGCGTCAGCGGCATGCCTTGCGCGACCGCGACATAGGAGGGCTCGTTGGTGGTGAACGCCCATTGGCCGCTGTCCTGCCAGACCGCGTGGCGATAGACGGCAAGCTTGCGTTCCCACGGCTCGACATCGTCGAACACCGCCATCGCCTTGGTGCCGACCACGGTCAGCCGCCGCTCGCGATAGGGGTTGAGCCGCGACGTGAAAAGATGGCTGCGCAAGCCGTTGGGAAAGCGCATGTGCAGATGCGCGAAATCGCTGAGGCTATCGAGCAGCGCCGCGCCCTCGCCGCGCACCTCGATCGGCTCCGTGCCGGTGATGGCGAGGATCATCGACAGATCGTGCGGCGCCAGGTCCCAAAGCGCATCGTTCTCGGTATGAAACTTGCCGAGGCCGAGCCTATGCGAATGGATGTAGCGGACCTCGCCGAGCTCGCCTTTGTCGATCAGCCCCTTCAGCGTCTCGAAGGCGGGGTGGAAACGTAGGACATGGCCGACCATGAAGACGCGGCCGTTGTCCTTGGCCGCTTGCACCGAGCGCTCCGCGTCCGGCACCGTCAGCGCGATCGGCTTTTCCACCAGCACGTCCTTGCCGCTCTCGACGGCGCGCACGGAAAGATCGGCATGGAACTGCGGCGGCAAGGCCATGACGATGGCGTCGATATCGTCGCGGACGAACAGCTGGTCGGGCTGGATCGCCAGGCAGTCCTGTTCGCTGGCAAAGCCTTCGGCGCGGGCCCGGTTGGCGTCGGAAACCGCATGCAGCGCGCCGAGCGCCTTGAGGGTGCGGATGTGGTTGCTGCCCCAGTATCCGCAACCGAGGACTGCAATGCGCGGCTTCATCTGTTTCAAACTCTAAAAACTCGTGGCCGAGACATAGCGACGTGCCTCTTCGAACTCAACCCCGGCGGTTGCAACCAAATGGCCACGCGGCAAAGCTTTTTCGGCAATGAGAATATGCGCCGATATAGAATGCTTCGAAGCTTGACAGGCTCGCCCTCGCAACCTTATATCCGCGCGACCTTGGCGAACGCCTCGAACTGCCTTTAGATTGAAGGCGGATTTCAGGCCTTCTGCCGCCCTGGCGGGGTAGCTCAGTTGGTTAGAGCACGGGAATCATAATCCTGGGGTCGGGGGTTCAAGTCCCTCTCCCGCTACCAACCTACTTATAAGCTATTTGAAACCACAATAAAAACATGAGCCTTTGGTGGCGCCCTGTCCGAAAAATCTTCAATGATTTCAGGGCCGAGCCTGCTACCTTGTGGTGCCAACGAACGTCGCAAATGCGCCCGAAGCGGTCTTTGCAGAGCAGATGTTCTGATGTCGCCTTTGGGCCGGAAGCGGACTTGCAGCTTCAAAGCTCGGAATGTCGAAAGCGGACCTTCATGTACCCTTGGAGCGTCGACGTGAATTGACCCAGAGCGGCCGCCGCCCCTCAGCGAGGCTGACCGTCGTACAAGGCGTTGAGTCCCCGCGTTCAATAGCACGCACGGAACGAGCAAGCAGCGCCAAGAGCCGTCGTTCTCGAAAGGCAACAACGAGAGACCGCTTCGGCGCATTGCTGACATCGCGCTATCCCGCATTGCACAATTTCGCAGCTTGGCGATATTGAGGCATGGTCCGATCCCCCCTCACCGTCCTGGTCATCGACGAAAACCGCATCCGAGCCTCGATCATTGAGGCCGGCTTGCGCGAGGCCGGGCATGAGCGGGTCACCGTCATCCATGATGTCGTCGGCATTGCGCGGCACATCGCCGAGATCGAGCCGGATGTCATCGTCATCGACCTCGAAAACCCGAACCGTGACATGCTGGAGAACATGTTCCAGCTGTCGCGCGCGGTGAAGCGGCCGATCGCCATGTTCGTCGACCGTTCCGACCAGGCCTCGATCGAAGCGGCGGTCGAGGCCGGCGTATCGGCCTATGTCGTCGATGGCCTCAGGCAGGAGCGCGTCAAGCCGATCCTCGACATGGCGGTGAGCCGCTTCAACGCCTTCTCGCGCATGGCGCGCGAGCTGGAAGAAGCGCGCAGCGAACTCGAGAACCGCAAGCTGATCGACCGCGCCAAGGGCATATTGATGAAGTCGCGCGGCCTGACGGAAGAGGCCGCCTACACGCTGCTTCGCAAGACAGCGATGAACCAGAACCGCAAGATCAGCGAGATCGCCCAGAGCCTGGTGACAGCCGCAGGGCTGCTGGGACCGGCGGAGGACGAATGAGCATGGGCGCTGCGTACCAGATCACCGCCGGCCTCATGCCGCTTTTCGACAGCGCCGTGCTGGTGGCAGCCGGCGAGCTCGGCTTTGCCGCGCGCGAGGGCATAGACCTGACGCTGCATCGCGAGACCTCCTGGGCCAACATCCGTGACCGCATCGCCATCGGCCATTTCGATGTCGCCCATATGCTGGGGCCGATGCCGCTCGCCTGCAATCTCGGACTGAGCCCGCTCGCTTCCGAGACCATAGTGCCCTTCTCGCTGGGGCTTGGCGGCAATTGCGTCACCATTGCCAACGCCGTCTGGGCCGGCATGGCGGCGCATGGCGCCGTATCGGATCTCGATCCGGCACGCGCCGGAGCAGCACTCGGCGCCTTTATCCGCGAGCGCGCGGCCGCTGGCCGCGAGCCGCTTCGCTTCGCCGTCGTGCACCCGCATTCGGGACATAATTACGAACTGCGCTACTGGCTTGCCGCCTGTGGCGTCGATCCCCGGCGCGAGATCGAAATCGTCATCGTGCCACCGCCTTTCATGGCCGACGCGTTGGCCACTGGGCGCATTGACGGCTACTGCGTCGGTGAGCCCTGGAACAGCGCCGCGGTTGCCGCCGGCACCGGCCATATCGTCACCGTCAAGGCGCAGATATGGCGTAACAGCCCGGAAAAGGTGCTTGGCGCGCGCAAGGCCTGGGCGGAGCAAAATCCCGAGGCACTGGCCGCACTTTTGCGCGCGCTGCATCACGCGGCGCGCTGGTGCCAGGACCCGGCAAACCATGGCGAATTGGCCGCTGTGATGGCGCAGCCGGGCTTCCTCGGCCTGCCGCCGGCGGTGCAGATGCCGGTTCTGACCGGCCATCTCCCGTTGGGCGGCGGCGCCGAGCGGCGTGTCGAGGACTTCTTCGTGCCCTTCGACAAGGCGGCGAACTTTCCCTGGAAGAGCCATGCGCTGTGGTTTTACACGCAGATGGTGCGCTGGGGGCAGTTGGCGCATACGCCGCAAAACCTGGCCATTGCCCGCGACTGCTACCGGCCCGACCTCTACCGCGCGGCGCTGAAGCCGCTCGGCGTGGCGCTGCCTGGCGCCAACGCCAAGGTCGAGGGCGCGCTGAAGGCCGCGACGCCGGTCGGTTCGGCAGGGGCGAGCCTCGTGCTCGGCCCCGACGGTTTCTTCGATGGCCAGATCTTCGATCCCGACGAGATCGAAGACTACATCGCTCGCCAGAAATCTGCCCATGCTGAACCCTGATCATTTCCGTGGCATTCTTATGCATTGCACAAAAATTGTGCGCTTGATTGCGCCATTGACCAATGTTTGAACTGCATACCGCGTCGGCAGAAACGTTAGCCGTGACCGATTGTCATTGATTCTACAGAGTTTTTTCATCCCAACAGAAACTGGCACGGTTCCTGCTTTGAAGTAGCCGAGCCCTTCTTGGGCAAAGTAATCGGCGTCCAATGGCGGGCGCCACAGGCAAAGCTGCCGCTCAGGTCACGACGCGATCCCGGATGTACGGACGCGCGAGGCCTGGCCGGCAGCTTCTTTGTTTTGGACCCGAACACGCAATCGACGGTGCCGACCCAAGCGGCGGCCGGCCGGAGACAATGATGACCAAACGGATCGGAATAACATCTTTCAAGGATTTCGCCCGCCGCGACTTCCTGCTGAGCAGCGCGCTGACGGCCGCGCTCGTTGCCGCGGCGCTGTTTCTGTTTCCCAATGAGCCCAAAACCACGGTCACGCGCCCCGTAGTGACTGCACAAGCCCCGTCGCGCTGACCGCGCGCTTCTCATCAACGCAATGCGCGGCGCCTCCCACGCCGCAAACCGGAGCCGACGATGACCGCAAATCTCCCAGCCACCTCCAGCCAGGACAACACCCCGCGGCAAGCACTCGTGATGTCCACCATCGCCTTCACCGTCTGCTTCGCGGTGTGGACGATCTTTTCCATCATCGGCGTGCGCATAAAACAGGAGCTCGGACTGAACGAGACGGAATTCGGCCTGCTGGTCGGTACGCCGATCCTCACCGGCTCGCTGGTGCGCATGGTGCTCGGCGTGTGGACCGACCGCTTTGGCGGGCGGCTTGTCTATACCGCAACCATGCTTGCGGCGGCGGTTGCAACCTTCCTGCTCGCCTTTGCGCATACTTATGGGCAGATGCTGGTCGCGGCGCTCGGCGTCGGGCTCGCGGGCGGGTCTTTTGCCGTCGGTGTCGCCTATGTCTCGCGGTTCTTCCCGTCCGGCAAGCAGGGCACCGCGCTCGGCATTTTCGGTGTCGGCAACGTCGGCGCCGCAGTCACCAAATTCCTAGCGCCGTTCGTCCTGCTCGCCTGGGGTTGGCAGTCGGTGGCGCTGATCTGGGCGGCGGCACTCGTCGTCATGGCGGCCATCTTCTGGTTCACGACCGGCGACGATCCGGTCATCCGTGAGCGCCGTGCCGGCAAGGCAGCAGCTGTGAGAGGTTTCTGGCAGGAATTTGCCCCGCTGAAGAACCTGCAGGTCTGGCGCTTCGCCTTCTACTACTTCTTCTCCTTCGGCGCGTTCGTCGCGCTGTCGCTGTGGCTGCCGCGTTATCTGATCGGCGTCTACGGCTTCGGCATCGCCACCGCCGGCATGATCGGCGCAGCCTATTCCATCCCTGCGAGCGTCTTCCGCGCCTATGGCGGCGTGCTCTCCGACCGCATCGGCGCGCGCACCGTGCTCTACTGGACCTTTACCGTGTGTGCCGTCGCCACCCTCGTTCTGTCTCTCCCCTCGGCAGACTATGTGGTGCGCGGCATCAGCGGGCCGATCACCTTCCATTTCGAGATCGGCCCGCTCGCCTTCATCGCCGTCGCCAGCGTGCTCGGCTTCTTCATGAGCCTCGGCAAGGCCGCAGTCTACAAGCACATCCCCGCCTACTATCCGCAGAGTGTCGGCGCGGTCGGCGGCGTTGTCGGCATGATCGGCGGGCTCGGCGGCTTCATCCTGCCGATCGCCTTCGGTGCGCTGAACGATCTTACCGGTGTCTGGTCGAGCTGCTTCATGCTGCTCTTCGTGATCGTCGTCTCCTGCCTGGCCTGGATGCACGTCAGCATCCGGCGCATGGAGCGCGCGGCGGCCGCCAACGCTCCAGACCTTTCCTACGCGGCAGAGTGACAGCGGAGCGGATCAGGACATGACCGAGAAACTCGTCATCATCGGCAACGGCATGGCCCCCGGGCGCATGCTGGAGCACCTCCTGGAAAAGGCCCAGGGCCGTTACCAGGTCACCATCTTCAACGCCGAGCCCCGGGTGAACTACGATCGCATCATGCTGTCGCCGGTTCTGTCGGGCGAAAAGGCCTATGAGGAAATCATCATCCATGGCGACGGCTGGTACATCAAGAACGGCATCACCCTCTACAAGGGCCACCGAATCGTCACCATCGACCGCCCGGCGAGGACCGTCACTTCGGACCATGGCGTCATCGAGCCCTATGACAAGCTCGTCATCGCCACCGGCTCGGTGCCGTTCATCATTCCGGTGCCCGGGCACAACCTACCGGGCGTGCTGACCTATCGCGACCTCGACGATGTCCGGGCGATGATGCTGGCCGCACAGTCGCGGGCCAAGGCGGTGGTTATCGGCGGCGGCCTGCTGGGGCTGGAGGCAGCAGCCGGCCTCAACGCACAGGGCATGGATGTCACAGTGCTGCATGTCATGCCGACGCTGATGGAGCGCCAGCTCGATCCCGCCGCCGGCTATCTCCTGCAGCGCGCGGTCGAAGAGCGCGGCATCAAGGTCATCACCAAGGCCAACACGCAATCGATCACGGGCAACGGCAAGGTCGAGCAGGTCGAGCTCGCCGACGGCACCATCATTCCGGCGACATTGGTGGTGATGGCTGTCGGCATCCGGCCGAATGCGGCGATCGCCAAGGAGGCGGGCATTGCCATCAATCGCGGCATCGTCGTCGATGCCGGGATGCGCAGCAACGACCCCGACATCTACGCCATCGGCGAATGCGCCGAGGTCAACGGCATGGTCTACGGGCTGGTGGCGCCGCTCTATGAGATGGCGCGCGTCGCAGCCTCCCAGCTTGCCGGCGACGAGACCGCCGCCTTCGTCCACATGGACACGCCGACCAAGCTCAAGGTCACCGGCATCGAGCTGTTCTCGCTCGGCGACTTCGCCGACGGCGACGACCGCCAGGAGATCGTGCTGCGCGATGCATCGGCCGGCGTCTACAAACGCCTGGTGCTGAAGGATGACCGCATCATCGGCACAGTGCTTTACGGTGAGACAGCCGATGGCGCCTGGTTCAACGATCTCAAGAAGAAGCAGACCGACATATCGGAGATGCGCGACACGTTGATCTTCGGCCAGTCCTACCAGGGGGGTGCCCCGCTGGACCCTATGGCGGCCGTTGCAGCCTTGCCGGATGATGCGGAAATCTGCGGCTGCAACGGCGTTTGTAAAAGCAAGATCACCACAGCGATTATGGCCAAGGGCCTGACCTCGCTCGACGATGTGCGCGCCCACACCAAGGCGTCGGCGTCCTGCGGCTCCTGCACCGGGCTGGTCGAGAAGCTGATGGTGCTGACCATCGGCGACAAATACAACCCGGCAGCCGTGCAGCCCATGTGCTCCTGCACCACGCTCGGTCACGACGAAGTGCGTCGGCTGATCAAGGCAAAGCACCTCAAGACCATTCCGGCCGTCATGCAGGAGCTGGAGTGGCAGACCTCCTGCGGCTGCGCCAAGTGTCGGCCGGCGCTCAACTACTATCTCGTCTGTGACTGGCCAAGCGACTATGCCGACGACTACCAGTCGCGCTTCATCAACGAGCGCGTCCACGCCAACATCCAGAAGGACGGCACCTATTCGGTCGTGCCGCGCATGTGGGGCGGTGTGACCAATGCTGCGGAACTGCGCGCCATCGCCGATGTCGTCGACAAATTCGAGATCCCTATGGTCAAGGTCACGGGCGGCCAACGCATCGACATACTGGGCATCCGCAAGGAGGACCTGCCGGCGGTATGGGCCGATCTCGGCCAGGCTGGCTTCGTGTCCGGTCATGCCTATGCCAAGGGCCTGCGCACGGTGAAGACCTGCGTCGGTTCCGACTGGTGCCGTTTCGGCACGCAGGATTCGACAGGGCTCGGCATCCGCATCGAAAAATTCATGTGGGGTTCGTGGACGCCGGCCAAGGTCAAGATGGCGGTGTCGGGCTGTCCGAGGAATTGCGCCGAGGCGACCTGCAAGGATGTCGGCGTCATCTGCGTCGACAGTGGCTACGAGATCCATTTTGCTGGTGCGGCCGGCCTCGACATCAAGGGCACCGAAGTGCTCGGCCTGGTCAGGACCGAGGACGAAGCGCTGCAGCATATCGTGGCGCTGACGCAGATGTACCGCGAGCAGGGCCGCTATCTCGAGCGCATCTACAAATGGGCCAAGCGCATCGGCATCGCCGAGATCAAGCGCCAGATCATGGACGATGCGGACAAGCGCCAGGCCTTCTACGAGCGCTTCGTCTTTTCCCAGAAATTCGCCCAGGTCGATCCGTGGTCGGAGCGCGTCTCCGGCAAGGACAAGCACGAATTCCGGCCGATGGCTTCGGTTGGATTTGCCCAGGCGGCGGAGTGACAATCATGGAGTGGATCGCTATCGGCACGCTCTCCGACATCCCGCGCCGCGGCGCGCGCTGTGTCGCGACGCCACAAGGCAAGATTGCCGTCTTTCGCACCGCAGACGACGCGGTCTTCGCCATCGACGACCATTGCCCACACAAGGGCGGGCCGCTGAGCCAAGGCATCGTGCATGGCGCGGCGGTAACCTGTCCCTTGCACAATTGGGTGATCTCGCTGGAGACAGGCAAGGCGCTCGGCGCCGACGAGGGCGCGGTGCGCACTATCCAGGTGAAGACCGAGGACGGACAGTTGTTCATCGCGCTGGCAGCGCTGGCGAGCCGCGCGGCCTGAACCCATGGAAATCGACGCAGCGCGCGAGGTGAGTACCACTTGCCCCTATTGCGGGGTGGGTTGCGGCGTGCTGGCGAAGGTCGCCACGGATGGACAAGTCACCGTCCGTGGCGACCCCGACCATCCCGCTAATTTCGGCAGGCTCTGTTCCAAGGGCTCCGCACTGGCCGAGACCATTGGCCTCGACGACAGGCTGCTCCATCCCGAAATCCACGGCCGGCGCGCGGGCTGGGATGAAGCACTCAACCTTGTCGCCTCGACCTTTTCGCAAACTGTCGCTGAGCATGGTCCTGATGCGGTCGCCTTCTATGTCTCGGGCCAGTTGCTGACCGAGGATTATTACCTCGCCAACAAGCTGATGAAAGGCTTCATCGGCTCGGCCAACATCGACACCAATTCACGCCTCTGCATGGCCTCCTCCGTCGCCGGCCACCGCCGCGCCTTCGGCGCCGACACCGTGCCCGGCACCTACGAGGATCTCGAACTCGCCGACCTGATCGTTCTGGTCGGCTCCAACCTCGCCTGGTGCCATCCCGTGCTCTACCAGCGCATTGCCGCGGCGCGGGAAAAGCGGCCTGACATGAAGATCGTGCTGGTCGATCCGCGCCGCACCATGACCTCCGATATCGCCGACATGCATCTGGCCATCGCGCCGGATGGTGACGTCGCGTTGTTCACCGGGCTGCTTGCTCATCTCGGCCAGCAAAATTCGCTGGACCGCGCCTACATCACCACGCACACGACCGGCTTCGGGCAGGCGCTTTTCGCGGCCTCGGCGCTCGACCTTGCCGCCGTCGCCGCCGCCACGGGCCTGAGCGAGGAAGAGCTCGTCCGTTTCTACAGCCTGTTCGCCGCGACGCAGAAGACCGTCACTGTCTACAGCCAGGGCGTCAATCAGTCGACGTCGGGCACCGACAAGGTCAACGCCATCATCAACTGCCATCTTGCCACCGGCCGCATCGGCAAGCCGGGGACAGGACCGTTCTCGGTGACCGGCCAGCCCAATGCCATGGGCGGCCGCGAAGTTGGCGGCCTGGCCAATATGCTCGCTGCTCATATGGAGATCGAAAACCCCGAGCATCGTGAGCGGGTGCGGCGTTTCTGGAAGGCGCCCGCCGTCGCCCACAAACCCGGCCTGAAGGCGGTCGACATGTTCGAGGCGGTGGCCGACGGGCGCATCAAGGCACTGTGGATCATGGCCACCAACCCGGTCGATTCCATGCCGGATGCCGATGCCGTCGAAGCCGCGATCAAGGCATGCCCATTCGTCGTGGTTTCGGATGTGTTGGCAGAGACCGACACAGTGCGTCACGCCCATGTATCCCTGCCGGCCACCGCCTGGGGCGAAAAGGACGGTACGGTCACCAATTCCGAACGCCGCATCTCGCGCCAGCGCGCTTTTTTAGCCGCGCCCGGCGAGGCGCGGTCGGATTGGCGGATTATCGTCGAGGTGGCGAAACGGATGGGTTTTGACGAGGCGTTTTCGCATGAGACCCCGGCGGAAGTTTTTGTCGAACATGCCGCGCTGTCGGGGTTCGAAAATGATGGCGAGCGTGATTTCGATATCGGCGCTTATGCTGCGATCGATGTTGAGGACTACGATGCGCTAGCGCCATTTCAATGGCCAACGCCGCGCCAAAGCACTCAAACCAGCACACGTTTCTTCACCAACGGCAATTTCTACACCCCCGACCGCAAAGCGCGCTTCATCGCTATTCGCGCCGCGACGGAAGTCCGCACCACCGCCGACTACCCGCTCATCCTCAACACTGGCCGCATCCGCGACCACTGGCACACCATGACGCGGACGGGTAAAAGCCCGCGCCTGTCACAGCACATCGCCGAGCCGTTTGTCGAAATCCATCCCGCGGATGCGCTGCACCACGGCTTCGGCGACGCCGATATCGTGCGGATTTCCAGCCCGCGCGGCGAAGTGCTGGTCCGTGCCCTGATCACGCCCCGCCAGCGCCAGGGCAGCGTCTTCGCGCCGATGCACTGGACCGACCAGTTCGCTGCTAGGGGCCGGCTCGACGCACTCATCGCGCCGCTCACTGACCCAATCTCAGGCCAGCCGGCGCTAAAACACGTCGCGGCCCGCATCGAGAAATTTGCCGCCAAGGTCTTTGGTTTTGCCGTGACACGGCAACGACCCGAAGCGATCAGTGCCGACTATTGGGCAGCAGCCCGCTGCAAGGGCGGATGGCGGGTCGAGCTGGCCTTTGCCGACGCCGCTGCCGACTGGACTGCCTTCGCCGGGTCACTCTTCGATGCCCCCTTGGCCGAAATGCTCGCCTATCACGACCGGGACGCCGGCCAGCACCGCATCGCCGCCTTCGACGGTGAGCGCCTCGTGGGCGCCTTTTTCGTCGCGCCCGCTCCGGTCGCGGTGTCGCGCAGCTGGGCTGTTGAACAATTGGAAGCGACCCACGCCAGCCAGCGCGACCGCTTCACGATCGTCGCCGGCCGCGCCGGTGTCGAACGGCCCGATGCCGGTGCCACCGTCTGCTCCTGTTTCAACATCGGAGCCAACCAGATCGTTGCAGCGGTGGCGGCCGGTTGCACCACCGTCGAAGCCATCGGCGGGGCGCTGAAGGCCGGCACCAATTGCGGCTCCTGCCGTGCAGAGATTCGTGTCATCCTCGGGGCAGCAAGATTTCAGGCAGCGGAGTGAGAGTTGCTGGATGCTGCCAACTGTCGGTGGCGAGTGGTCGGTTGCGAAGCAAGTTAGGCAAATGCTGCTCCTGCGACATCTCGACCTCCAGAGTGGCCACCAAAATTGTCTGCTTTGGGCAATAGGCACAGTCGCCCTTACGACCGACATGCTGAAGGGTTTCGGGTGCCGTCAGGCGTACGAAAGCCTCTCATGCAGGAACCCGCGGGCCACAGTTGATGGCTATGGGGATTTTAGTTTGCGGCTGATGTCGGCGATGGCGTGACCGCCCCCGTTAGGCGACGCGGTGGACACGGATGGACCGCTCAGTGAAGCCTCCGCACAGCCTTGTAGCCTCTGCGCGCTGGGACAGCCGGGCATCGAGGCAACTACCGTCAGATACGCGCCATTGTCACGACACGGGCCGACGAAGTCTGTCGCTTGATCGCGCATCCTATGCGCGCTCCGCTATCAACGCTTCGCCGATATCCGCAAGCGAGGCATTCGACCTTTGATGTCCCTCCGGCTATGGCCGACTAGATAAGACCTTTGCAGTTGGTGATGACGCGTGGTTGTAACTGCGCACAACGTTGCGCACCGCTTCCACCATTAGCGCTTTTGGAGTCGCTTTCACCTTGCCCGCCGCAACCGCGGGATAGAGCGTGCCGAGATACTGGCTGATCAGCGTCTCGGGGATTGGGCGGCCGTCCAGCCGCTGAAGCAGGGCGTCGACCGCGGCCAATGCCTGCGGATGGGGCCAGTAATAGCGGATGCGGTCGCTGTAGGAGAAATGGCGCTGCAGGCGCTGTTCCTGCGCATCGCCATGATAGTATTTATCCCAGTTCCTGGGCTCGGCCAGCAACAGCCGTTCCATCTTGCCGCGCAGAGTTTCCTCCTCCGGCAGACGGTCCAGGAAGGCCGCGATCTGGTCGAGGCCATAGAGCGCCTCGCGCAGCGCAAAGGTCAGGCCGGGGCCAACCTTGAGGATCGCGAAGCCGTCGCGAACCAAAGCGGAAAGCGCCTCCTGCGGCTGATAATCGGTCGAATGTGCCTCGAAGACGAATTGCGGCATCTGCTTGAGGACGCCGCGCAAGGCGACAGCCTTGGCACCGTCGTAGACGACGACATTCTCGTTGCCGAATTCGACGCCCGGCTGCACCACCGCGCCGATGGCGCGCGAGAAGGCATCCTGTAGCCCGAGCGCGGCGAAGGCCCTGCGGTGAACCTCGATGGTTTCGAGCGCGGCTTCCGGCTTGGTAAGTTCCAGGTGATCGAGCGCCTCCATCGCCCCACCGGGGATCGGCACCTCGGTGCCGACGATGTAGACCGGCAGGTCGTAGCCGGCTTCGGCCGCCGCCCTTTCGGCGACCTTCGCCAGGCGCGCGGCGCGCACGGCGGTCAGGGCGTCGGGCAGCGCCACCGGCTCACCCGCGCAACCCATCGACGTGTCGAGATGGATCTTCGTAAAGCCTGCCCGCACAAAGGCATCCATCATGACTTCGGCGCGCTGCATCGCTTCCTCGGCCGGGAGATGCTTCCATGGGTTAGGCCCCAGGTGATCGCCTCCTAGAATCAGGCGCCCGGCGTCAAATCCCAGCCGAGCGGCAATGGCCTCGACGAAACGGCGGAAGTCGGCGGGCGTCATGCCGGTATAACCGCCTTCCTGGTTGACCTGATTGCAGGTGGCTTCGATCAGCACCGGTGAGCCGGTCGCGATTCCCTCCAGGAGAGCGGCCTCCACGACGAGCGGATGCGCGGAACAGATCGAGGTGATGCCGCTACGCTGTCCGCTCGCGTGGCGTGCGGGCAGGCCGCTCAGGATGTCGGTGCTCATGCCGGAACTCCATGCTCGTTCAGAAACGCTTCGATTTCGCCCATGGTGGACGTGCCTTCCATCGGCCCTTTGACACTTACCGCCCGCGCGCCGGTGGCGTTGGCGATGATCAACGCCTTGCGCGGTTCCATGCCGCGCAGCCAGCACGTCACAAAGGCCGCGCCAAAACTGTCGCCGGCGCCGGTCGGGTCGACTTCCTCCACCTTGAACGCCGGAGCGAAGGCTTCGCCAGATCTGTCGAAGTAGCTGGCGCCCTGCGCGCCACGCTTGACCACCACGGCCTTGATGCCGCGGTCGAGCAGGTCCGCGACCGCGGCCTTCTCGTCGGTCGATTTGGTAAAAAGGAAGATTTCCTGGCCGCTCGGCATGAACAGGTCGGTATTCTCCAGCGCATGGGCGAGTGCTTCACGCATGCCGGGCAGTTCGAGCATTTCCTTGCGGATGTTGGGGTCGAAGGAAACCGTGCCGCCCTTGGCCTTGATGCGCGAGGTGGTCTCGAAGATGGCGGTGACGATGCCGTCGAAGAACAGCGCCGAGCCCATGATATGCAGGTGGTCGGCGCTGTCGATGAGCCTTTCCGCCTCCGACGTGAGGCCGATGGCGCTGCAGGCGCTGTGGCGGATGTTGTAGATGAAGTCGCGATTACCGTCCGGCCGGTAGCGCACGAAGGCGCTGCCGGTGGCCGCGGTTGGATGGATGCCGATGGCCGAGACATCGACGCCGTCACGGCGCAAACGCTCGACGTTGAGCGTGCCGAAATCGTCCTTGCCGACAGTGCTGACGATGCCGCAGGGTTGGCCGAGCTTCGCCGCCTGATCGATGAAGATCGCCGGCGCGCCGGAGGCGAAGGGACCGACGAGCTGAATCGGGGCGGTGAAGCCATGGCCCGACTCGACGGCCATGATCTCGACGAGGATCTCGCCTATCGTGATAATCTTCTTCATGTTTGTTTCACCCGATCACGTTCTGACGGACTTGCTGCGCACATCGAGCCAGACGGCTACGAGAATGACAACGCCCTTGACGATGAGCTGGAAGAAGTAAGGGACCGACAACATGTTCATGCCGTTGTTGATGACCCCGATGATGAGAGCGCCGAGAATGGTGCCGATCATCGTGCCGACGCCGCCGGCAAGCGAGGTGCCACCCAGGACCACGGCGGCGATGGCGTCGAGCTCGTAGCCCATGCCGGCGTTGGTCTGAGCCGAGGACAGGCGCGAGGAGAGAAGTATGCCGCTGATCGCGGCCATGACGCCCGAGATCATGAAGACGATGATCTTGACGCGGTCGACGCGGATGCCGGAATAGATCGCCGCCTCTCTGTTGCCGCCGGTCAGGTAGATCTGCCGCCCGAAGATCGACTTGGACAGCACGACGTGGTTGATCACGAACAGGACGGCCATGATCCAGATGATGATCGGGATGCCCAGCCAGCTGTCGGCGCCGATCGAGAGCCATGCCTCGTTGTCGATCATTGCCGGCGCGCCATTGGTCGGCAGGCTGACCGCGCCGCGGTAGATGCCCATCGTGGCTACCGTCACGATGAAGGATGGTAGCATAAGCTTGGCCGACAACGCGCCGTTGAGCGCGCCCATCAGCGCGCCGGCAGCCAAGGTCAGGAGCACCGTCGGCAGGAAACCGAAGCCCATGCCGAAGGCTTGCGCGGCCACCATGCCGGCGACGGCGATGATGGAGCCGATGGACAGGTCGATGTCGCCCAGCAGGATGACATAGGTCATGCCGTAGGCCGCGACCGCAATGACGGCCACCTGCTGCACGATATTCATGAAATTGTTGAAGGCCAGGAAGCGCGGGTTCAGCACCGAGAAGACGACGCAGAGCACGGCTAGAGAAATGATGATGCCGCCATATTGGCGCACCATCGGCGACCTTAGAAACGAGCGGCGGACCTCGGCATCCGCGGCCTTCTTCTGAATGTCTTGGACGTTGCTCATGCGTGCATCCCCGCTGCGTAGTTCATGACGGTTTCCGGTGTGAGGCCATCGGCTTCGAGCACGGCGGCCATTTGCTTGTTATGCATCACCACGACGCGGTCGCTGAGGCCCAGAACTTCAGGAAGCTCCGAGGAAACCATCAGGATCGCGGCGCCGTTGGCGGCAAGCTCGCGAATAATGCGGTAGATCTCGAATTTGGCGCCGACATCGACGCCGCGGGTCGGCTCGTCCAGGATCAGCACCCGCGGCTTGATCAAGAGCCATTTGGCCAGCACGATCTTCTGCTGGTTGCCACCGCTCAGCGAGCCGGCAATGGTGTCGATCGATGCGGTCTTGATGGCCAGGCGTCGCACCTCGCTCTTGGCGGCCTCGCGCTCGGCCGAACTGCGCATCAGGCCGAGCGGCCCCGCAAGCTGGCCGAGCGCCACCATGTTGATGTTGCGCTCCACGCTATGAGGCAGCACTAGGCCTTCTTCCTTGCGGTTCTCGGTCACGAAAGCGATGCCGTTGCGGATCGCCTCCGTCGGAGAGGCAAGCGCCAGCGGTTTGCCGTCAAGGACGATTTCGCCCTGCGGCTGGTACATGCCGAACAGAGCCTTCATGACATCGGAGCGGCCCGAGCCGACGAGGCCGAACAGACCGACGACTTCGCCGGGTTTGACGTCGATCGAGACATCCCGAAACTTGCCCGGAACGGTGAGATTCCTGGTCGCCAGCATCGCAGGCGTTTCAGCAGCGGGACGCGGCACCTGGCGCGGTGGGTAGATGTTGTTCATCTCGCGTCCGACCATCAGGGCGATCAGCCGGTCGATGCTGGTCTGGCTCTTCTCGGTGGTGGTCACATACTCGCCGTCGCGCACGACGGTGATGTCGTCGGACAGCCGCATGATCTCTTCCATGCGGTGCGAGATGTAGATGACGGCCTTGCCGCGCGCCTTCAGCCGGTCGATGATCGTGAACAGGATCTCGGCCTCGCTGTCCGAAAGCGACGAGGTCGGCTCATCGAGGATGATCACGTCGGCGGGCAGGCTGAGGCCCTTGGCGATCTCCACAAGCTGGCGCTGGGCGATCGAAAGGTCGCCGAGCTTGGCTCGCACGTCGACCGGCAGGCCGAGGTCGCGGATGAGCTGTTGGGCGGCCGCATTCAACTCGCGGTCGCGGATGAAGCCGAAATGGCTCGGCTCGTGGCTGGCGAAAATATTCTCCGCTACCGACAAGTTGCGGCAAAGGCTGAGTTCCTGGAACACGATGGAAATGCCGTGCGCGCGGGCGTCGCGGGGATTTTGCGGCACATAGGGTTTTCCGTTCAGGACGATGCTGCCTGACGTGGGCTTGAAGACGCCGGCAAGGATCTTCATCAGGGTGGACTTGCCGGCACCGTTTTCACCGAGCAACGTGTGCACGCGCCCACGCCGCACGGTCAGGTTCATACGCTTGAGCGCCACGATCGGGCCGAATGATTTCGCGATATCGCGAATTTCGAGCACCGTGTCGGCGGCACGCGACGTGTCGGCATCGGCATTTGGGTTGATGACTGTCACGAGTTGTTCCTCCTCTGCCTTGCGGCTCGCCCGCCGGTGACATGGCGAGCGGAACCACTTTTCCTTTCTCCAGGCGCGATGGTGCCGGCAATTGGCTGACCGGACCATCGCTCGGAGAAGGTAACGGCGACAAACCTCCCAGCCGCCGCCGTCGAACTGGCTACTTGGTTTCACCATCCTTGGTGACGACGCCCGGAACGATCGGCTGCTTGGCCGGAACGGTCTCGCCCTTGATCACCTTGGCCGCGGTCTCGACCGCGACCTTGCCCATCTCGTCCGGATATTGGGCGATGACGCCTACCATCACCGGGTCGTTCTTCACAGCGTTGCGGGCCTCTTCCATGCCGTCAAAGCCGATGACCTTGACCTGGGCCTCGAGCTTGGCCGCCTTGACGGCTGCCGCCGCGGCGAGGGCCGCATCGTCGCCGAAGCCGAAGATGCCGACGATGTCGGGATTGGCCTGCAGCATGTTCTGCGCGGCGGCCAGCGCTTCCGGACGGGTGATGCCTGGCTGGATCGCGACGATCTTGACGTCAGGGTGCTTCTCGAGGCCCTTCTTGAAGCCCTCGACGCGGTCCACCACCGATTGGACCGTCGGATAGTCGATGATGGCGACATTGCCCTTGTCGCCAATGGACTTCGCCATCAGCTCGGCCGCCTTTTCGCCGCCGGCGAAATTGTCGGTGCCGACGAAGGAAGTCACTTCCGCGGCATTGGCCGGGATGTCCACGGTGATGACCTTGATGCCTGCCTTCTCGGCCTTGGTGATGGCCGCGCGTACGCCTTTGCTGTCCACCGGGGAGATGATGATGACACTGACGCCCTTGGTGATGAAGTCCTCGACATCGGCAAGCTGCTTGCTGAGATCCTGATTGGCGATGGCGATTTCGAGCGGCACCTTCTCCGCATCGGCCTCCTTCTTCATCGCGTTGGCGAGTGAAATGTAGAACGGGTGCTGCTGGGTCAGAAGCGATGCGCCGATGCCGTCAGCGGAAGCGACGCCCGCCATCACGGCGAGGGCTGTCGCGGACAGAAGAATGCGGCCGAGCGTTTTACGAAACATGATTTCCTCCGAATGGAGCCGGTGCTGGCCGGCTCGTTGTTGATCTGAACATGAACGATGCGTTTCCCGCCTGCTTGCCGCCGCCAGGCGGCAACCTCCATGGCGAGAATTCAGCCCGGAACCCGAGCTGCGGCTTTAAATGTCATGCCTCCTTCTTCGTGTCAATTTATTTCTTTACACGCGATAAAAAATAAATTGATAGATGCACGAGGGATTACACGGCCTTTGCCGTTCTCGATCTGCCATGAGCGGGAATGATCGCTTCCCGACCGCTTTTATGGGTTGTCTTGGTAAAAAAATAAATTTACGCATGAAAAATCCTGTTCGCCCATTGCGGGCGTCTCAAGCGCGGGAAGTCGAACATGAGCGAGCCGAAGATCAGGACCATGGAAGAGTTTGCGACCGCCAGTGGTCTGTCGCGGCCGACGGTCTCGAAATATTTCGACAATCCCGATAGCGTGAAGCCGTCGACCCGGGCGCGGATCGAAAAGGCGCTGAAGGATTACGACTATCGACCGAACATCTTCGCTGTCAGCATGAACCGGAAGCAGCCGAAGAATATTGGCGTCATCGTTCCCCACATTTCCGATCCGTTCTACGCGGAGGTCGTTCGCCAGATCGAAATGCGCTGCCTTGCCGAAGGGTACTGGGCGATCGTTCTGTCCTCACATGGGGAACGCAAGCTGGAAGCCCGCGCGATGCGCACGCTGATGTCGCTCAATATTGCTGGTGTGCTTATGGCGCCGCTGGGTTTCGAGACGGACGCGACCCTATTGGCCAGCCTCGTGAATTCAGTGCCGATCGTGTTCCTCGACAATCGCGTCAATGCCGATCAACCGTTCGTCGGAACCGACAACCGACAGAGCATCGGCGACATTACCGAGTATCTGTGCCGCACGGGAGAGCATCCCTGTTTCCTGGAAATGCCGGCGGTCAATCAGAACGCGCTGGAGCGCCGGGCGGCGTATATCGCAACCATGGAGCGGCTCAAGATTGAGCCCATCATGCTGCCGATCCGAGCCGGGGGCTGGGATTTCGAGGAACTAGGCTACCGGGAAGCCGGCCGTATCCTTGACAGTGGCGGCTTCCCCACCCGGACGGTTCTATGCGCCAACGACCGCCTCGCTTTCGGCGTCATCGCCGCTGCCTACGAGCGCAAGCGGCCGGTCGGACGTGAAGAGGACGGCGGATTGCGCGTCGCGGGTCATGACGACCATCCACTGAGCCGCTTCACATGCCCGCCGCTGACGACAGTGGCGCAGGACTATCGGGGCATCGCCGCCGCCGGGGTTGACATGCTTTTCGCGCGGATCGGGGATGACCCTCAAGCGCTTGATGGCGGATCGGAAGTCATACGACTCGAAGCCAAGTTGATCATGCGCGGTTCCGCATAGACCGATCGGGTGTCGCATACTCCACCAGTCTCGTACAAACCTTCTGCTCCATTCGTGTTGTCGGCATCTGTCGCTCAGAGACCGCGCGATCAAGGTCGGCATGTCGGCGTCGCCCACCTCGTACTAGCTGTGAGCCTTCAGGAGGTTGTCTGTTCGGCCCCGACCAAGAAAACTGAGGAAGCTTCAGTGATTCTCGGAGGACCGACTGAACATCCACAAGAATGCCCGTCCGAAGCCGCTGCGTCGAGGAAATGGCCCGTGACGTTATTGGAGGCCGTCCTTCCAAAGCCGATGCGGCGCGGACATACGGGGTGACGGCGAAGGTGGTGGCGCGCTGGGTGGAGTGCTTCCGGATCGAGGGAAGCGCCGGCACGCTCGACCGTTCCTCGCGGCCCAAGACAAGCCCAGGGCGAACCGAAGCCGCGGTGGCGGATGCGATCATGGCGCTGCGCCGGCAGCGCGTGACCGGCAAGCACATCGCTATGCTTCATGCTCGATCAGCGTGGCCGCAGTTGAGACCCACGGCTGTGGTGGCTGGCATAGTTGGAGTGGTCAGTTCGGCCGGCCAAAAAATGACGGCTCCGATGGTTTGGATGTTCCTCGGAGGGAAACATCCGTGACGACCGCGAAAATCTCCATCCGAAGAGGCAAATTCCGCGGCCGCCAGCTGGCCGTTTGGGCTGAGGCTTGAATGCGTCAGGCCTGTTCTAGCCAGACCTTCTGCAGATCCATCTGGAAGGTCGGGTGAATGGAATAGTTCTTCACCTTCTTGCTCATGTGATTGTAGAGCTTCTGCCAATAGGGTTGGATGATGATCCCCGAGTCCTGAATCATGGTCTCGATGTCCTTCATCACCTCACGCCGCTTCTCGGGGGCGCTCACCGACAGGGCCTCCTTGAGCTTCTTGTCGAACTCCGGATTGGAGTAACCCGTCTCGTTCCACGCCTCGCCGGTACGGAAGGCCAGTGCCAGAACCTGGACGCCAAGCGGACGCATGTACCAAACGGTCACGGAGTAAGGATACTTCGTCCAATCGTTCCAGAAGGTCGACCCGGGCATTACCCTGCGCTTGACCTTAATGCCCGCGTCGCGAAGCTGGGCGGCGATCGCATCCCCAGTGCTCTTGTTCCAATCATCGTCGACGGTGATCAATTCGTGCTCGAAATCCGCCTGACCCGCCTCCGATATGAGTTTTTTCGCGCCAGCCGCGTCGCGCGCTTTCTTGGGCAGAGGGTAGTATTCGGGGTGAATCGGGCTGACAAAATGGTTCTCGCCCACCGTGCCGCGCCCGGCATAGCCGAGTTGAAGCACAACGTTGTTGTCAACGGCCATCTGGAGCGCGTTGCGCACGCGCTTATCGTCATACGGCTTCTGCGTGACGTTGGTGCGGGCAACCAGTGTGGTCGCGGTCTGGATCTCCGTCTGGTGAAGTCCAAGCTTGTCTAAAATCTCGACATAGTCCGCTCCGGTTTCATTATTGAGGTCAACCTCACCGGACTCGAACGCACTCACCATTGCATTTGGATCGGTCCCGTAGTCGATGAACTCGACCCCGTCCAGCAGTGCTTCTCCGCCCCACCATTTTCCGCTCTCGCGCCGCTTCAGCACTGCCTTCTGGCCCACGTCGTAGGAGACGAGCTCGAATGCACCGGTTCCAATCGGCTTCGTGATCGGATTGGCGCCATCTGCGTCGAAATTCCTGTGCACGACCAAGGCCGGGTAGTCGGTGAGACCGGCAATGAGCGCGATATCCGGGTCGCTCGGCGAGAGCTTGACCGTATAGTCATCGACCTTGGTAACGGCGCCCTCGCGCACCTTGCCCGTATTCGGGTCAACCAGGCTGTTGACACGTGCCGCCATCGAATTGCCCTCAGCCTTCTTGTCGCACCAGCGGCTGAAATTGTGGACGACATCGTCGGCATTGAATGGGTCGCCGTTGTTCCAGGTCACCCCCTTGCGGACATGAAGCAGGTATTCGGTGGCGTCGCTGTTGACTTCCCAACTCTCCAGAAGCACCGGTTCGAAAGTGAATTCGCGGGTGTAGCGGACCAGCGGCTCCAGCCAGGTGCGACTGATATTGGCCATCTCGACCCAATCATAGGTACGCGGGTCCTTCTGCTGCTTTACCACCATGGCAACGCGGAGCGTTCCGCCCTTCTTGCCTTCTGCGGCGAACGCGGGCACCGGCGCGGCCAGGCCGACCATGCCGTAAGCGACCGCGGTCGATGCGCCGAACGCACTAGCCATCGCAAGGAATTCGCGCCGGTCCATGTGGCCATCACGAACGTCCTTCGCCATGCGCGTGATCGCCTTTGGCACGCGGGTTCCTCCGCTTTTGAAAAACTTCATTTCGAGTGCTCCCTGTTGTTGATTTCTTGTCTCTCACGCATTTGCCCAACCAACCGTGGGATCCCTGGGCATCGGCGAGCGGGCCTCCGATTCGGGACGGTTGCGTCTCCTCAACTTCCGCGAATGGCCAGTTGAAGATGGTCAGTGTCTGGCAGTCTAGATGGATTGGCCGAGCACCCTCCCCTCGTAGATTGCCGCCACGGCGAGCCGCGGCGCCAATGCGTCGCCGATGACCTTCGGTCTCAGCGCGGGTACCTGCTCTTCAAGTTCATCCAGCACCCACGTATCTGAGACGTTGGTGGTTGCAAGGACCAGGGTATCGGCCTTTATGACCGTTTCGGTCCCATCGAGATGGCTCCTGACAGTCGCTCCGTCCCCGTGCCATTGCTTGACCACAGCGTCAGTTATCCAGCGGCCACCTGCATTTTTCAGGCGTGCGCGAGCGACGCCGTCGCTTTCCGTCCGCTGCAGGTAACGTCCGAGCACAGGCCAGGACGTGACGACGGTGACGCGATGGCCACGCGCCACGATTTCGAGAGCGGTGCCGAGACCTCGCCAGTCACCTGTGTCGTCGATGAGCAGCACATGATCGCCCAAGCGTGCTGTCCTCGTCATCACGTCCTCGACTGACCAGACATTGGGCAAGTCAACACCCGGAAGGCGGTCTTGCCCAGGCAGGCCACGCTGGAACCCCGTGCCCGAAGGCTGCGAGCCCGTTGCGATGACGATTTCCTCGAAGTCGCGGCCGGTAATCTCGTGGGCATCAAGCGGGGTATTGAAGAGCAGGCTTACGCCCAGCCTGGTCAACTGTCGTTCGTACCAGTCAATCAGTTCCAGGATTTGAGACCGGCGCGCTTGCAGGCCAGCGAGCCTGAACTGCCCGCCGAGTTGCGGGCCTGCCTCGGCGAGCGTCACGCTATGACCGCGCTCGGCGGCGACGCGAGCCGCTTCGAGACCGGCCGGGCCGCCTCCCACCACCAGCACGCGCTTAGGTGTCTCGACCCTTGCGAAGCTGTCGCCACCCCATTCGAATTCGCGGCCAGCTGAAGGATTGACGAGGCACGAGATCCAGTAGTCCCTCGAGCGTCTGCCCCAGCACATCTGGTTGCATGAGATGCAGCCGCGAATGTCAGTGTCGCGGCCACTCGCCACTTTGTTCACCCAGTGCGGATCCGCGATCTGGCCGCGCACAATGCTGATCATGTCGGCCTGACGCGACGAGATAACCTCGTTGGCGTTTTCCGGCGTGCGGATGTGACTTTCCGCCTGGACGCGAGTGTGTTTGCAGACCTCTTTCAACGCCTGGGCGTTGGGGGCGCCCAGTTTGTCGGCAAACAAGAAGGTCGGCATGACGGAGGAGTGGTCGAAGTAGCTGCCCGTGCCGCAACTGATGTAATCGATCAGGGCGCGCGTATCATGGTAGGCGGCGATCTCCTGGAGCAGTTCCGTATTCATCCCGACATCGACCGAGGCATCGATGCTCGAGGCGAGACCGATGATGAACTCGTCACCAACCGCCGCACGAATGCGCGAGGTAATCTCGGTCGAGAAACGCATCCTGTTTTCGAAGGAGCCGCCCCAGCGGTCTTCGCGCCGGTTCGACCATGGCAACCAGAATTGTTCGATGAGCGAATTATAGGGGCCGAACAATTCCACGCCGTCGAAGCCGCACTCCCTGGCTCGGACAGCGGCGCGAACGAAGCTCTCGATTATCTCCTCGATCTCGGCTTCCCGCATCCGATGGCTGCCGTCTCCATCGTGGTAGGACGGCAGGCCCGATGGTGACCAGTTCGCCGAGTAGGAATTGTCGTAATCCCCATGCTGGCCGACATGGTAAAGCTGGTGGACCATAACCGCGCCTTCGGCCTTGCATGCATCGGTGATCGCCCTGAAGCCGGGGACCACCGCATCGTCGTCGTGGCGAAAATTGCCCCGAGTCAACCGAGCCGTGCGGTGGACCGGCATCGGCTCGACCACGATCATTGCCGCGCCTCCCCTGGCCCGCTCCAGGTAGTAGCCCAGGTGCCGCGCTCCAGGCAGACCGTCGTCGGCCATGTTGGCGGTATGGGCACCAAAATTGATCCGGTTGCGCAGCGTCTTGTGGCGCAGCTGGAGCGGCTCGAGAATTTTCGGGAATGCCGACTTCAGCGTCATCTTTGGTTTCCGCGCCGTGAGCGCTCACCTGATTGGGATGACCGAACATTAGCGGTTCGCGAAATTCACGAATTGTGATTTCGATACGTTTTTCATAAGAATTGGACGGATCCGCAAGGAGGGGCTAGCTTTGACGACCGCGCTGAAGGCACCTGATCGCGTAGGACTTCCCTACCTGAAGATCGGCATCATCCTATGCCCGAGCTTCACGCTGACCCCGATGGCGAGCTTCGTGGATGCCATTCGACTGGCTGCCGACCGGGAGGATCAGAGCCGCCAGGTTTATTTTTCGTGGGACTTCATTTCAGCAGGGCAGCATCCGGTACGTGCGAGCTGCGGCCTGCAGATGGTTCCGAGCGGAAATCTGGATGATCCAGGCAGATATGACTGCGTTGCCGTATGCGGCGGCCTCGTGCGAGACATGGGGGGAATCCCGCAAAGGACGTATGACTATCTGCAGGCTGCGGACCAACGTGGCATCCCCATCATCGGTTTGTGCACAGGCAGCTTCGTTCTGGCACAGGCGGGCCTTCTCAACAATCGGGAATGCGCTTTGCACTTCGATACCCTGGGCGAATTCGTGGCCAGGTTTCCGAATGTCAGCCCCGTCACCAACCAGAACTATGTTATTGATGGCAACATCCTCACCTGTCCGGGGAGCATCGTGGCCATTGAGGTCGCGGCCTTCCTCATTGCGCACTACAGCAATGTCGGCAGAGCTCAAAAGGCCCTCAACTATCTCCTCTTCAAACCCGAGGAGCCTCGCATCGCCCTCAGAACGAAACCTTACGAGGAGGCGCTCGGGGCGGCGTCGCGGCTGACTGTGGAGGCCGTGAAGGTGATGGAGACGCGTATCGACGCGCCGTGCTCGATCGACGAGCTCGCGCGTTCTCTGAACACCTCTAAGACACGCCTGAATCGGGCTTTCCTGGCAGATCTGCAAACCGCACCAGCCATATTCTGGCGGCGGATACGTCTTCTCGCCGCGCGTGAGCTGCTGGCGAGCCGACGGCGCAGCGTCACCGAAATTGCATATGAGACCGGCTTCAGCGATACGGCGCATTTCTGCAGCTGTTTCAAGAAGCACTTTTCGATGACACCCCAGCAATTCAGGCGGATAGGGAAATAAGATGATGCGGATGCAAACGTCGGCGCATCGGAACAGACCTCGCTCTCCGGCCATATTGTGTACGAGGAAAATACAATCCGTTGACTCACGCAGGAGCCCATGCGACTCTGTGCGAGCATGATCGACTGGCAGAGATGATTCCGAAGGTGCGCGATGAAGGGAAGCAAGGGCAGTCTCTACGACGATCTGAAGCGCCGCATCCTGACGATGGAACTCGATCCGGACGAGGACCTGGATGAGGTGGCGCTGAGCGAGCGCTATGGCTTGTCGCGCACCCCGGTGAGGGAAATCTTTCGTCGGCTGGAAGGCGAAGGCTACATCGAAATCCGCGCGAACCGGGGCGCCCGGGTCGTCCCTATGAACCATTCGACCCTTCGACAATTCTTCTTGGTAGCCCCTATGGTCTACGCCGCTATCGGCCGGCTGGCGGTGCAGAATTTCAAGCCTTCACAGATGTCGGACTTGAAGGACACGCAGGAGCGTTTCCGCGACGCGAGCAAGTCAGGCGACCCACTTTCCATGGTGGTCGAGAACAACAGGTTTCATGAGATCATCGGCGAGATGTCCGGCAACGTCTATCTGCAGCCCAGCCTCGGCCGCCTGCTGATCGATCATGCCCGTATCGGCCATACCTTCTTCCGCCCGCGCAATGATGACATGCGCAAGCGCCTCAAAATTGCAGTCGAACACCACGATTGTTTCATCTCGGCCATCAGCGGTCATGACGAGGATGCCGTCGTCGACTTGGTGTTCGAACACTGGGAATTGTCACGCGAGAACATGGAGATGTTCATCGCGCCACAGGGCATGAAGGCAGATGCCTTGGTCGGCGATAACTGACGGCATCGCCGCGATTTTCAGATCGGCCCTTTGCCGCTTCATAGCTCGTCTGGCCTGTCGGTCGGGGTATGGCAGGCCTTGCTCGCGAAGGTTGCCTCAGCATCCACAAGGCACGTCTGCCGGTCCCTAAAGGCGCACCTCGCGCTTCAGTTCTGATCTGACACGCCGGCTCGGTCGCGAGCGGTTCTCTCCTCGCGGGCTGGTCGGCTTTGCCAGCGGCAGGACCGCTGTCGCATTTCTCCGGACGGCGCTCCGGTTCACACCTTCTGTCGCGTGTGTTTTATCCGTATAAAATTTGTGTACTCAAATAATACAATCCGTTGACTCCGGCTCTCCGCTGTGCAATCCTGCGCGGCATCAAATGCGATCGACCGGTTTCGGGCGCTGGGGATTCTCACCGGAGAGTTCGCAGACAGTTCCCCCTTGGCTGAATGACGCTTTGGTCGGAAATGGCCACTCCACGATGGAGATTTGTCTTGAAATTCGAGGGCATCTACACGCCGGCGGTCACTCCGCTCGGCCCGGACGGTCAAATCGATCACGCCGCTTTCGCGGACGTTCTGGAGTCACTCATCGAAGCCAAGGTGCACGGCATCATCGTCGGCGGATCGACCGGTGAATATTATGCCCAAACCGCGCAGGAGCGCTTCGATCTCGGCGCTTACGCCAAGCAAGTGATCGGCACCCGCCTTCCGCTGATCATCGGCACGGGCGCCATCAGGACCGAGGACTCGGTCGAATACGCCAAGTCGGCGAAGGAGATCGGCGCCGACGCGATCCTTGTATCCTCACCGCCATACGCCCTGCCGACGGAGCGCGAAAATGCGGTGCATGCGCTCACCGTCGACCGCGCGGCCAACCTTCCGATCATGCTCTACAACTATCCTGCTCGTATGGGCGTGATGATGGGCGAGGAGTATTTCTCCCGCGTTGGGAAGTCCCGGAACGTCGTCGCCATCAAGGAAAGCTCCGGCGACATGGGCAACCTCCACCGGCTAGCCCGCAAGTTTCCGCACATCGCGCTTTCCTGCGGCTGGGACGACCAGGCGCTGGAATTCTTCGCCTGGGGGGCCAGGAGCTGGGTCTGCGCCGGCTCGAACTTCCTGCCGCGCGAGCATGTCGCGCTCTACGAGGCCTGCGTGCTCGAAAAGAACTTCGACAAGGGCCGCGCCATCATGAGCGCGATGCTGCCGCTGATGGACTTCCTCGAATGCGGAAAGTTCGTCCAGTCGATCAAGCACGGATGCGAGCTGATCGGCCTGAAGACAGGCGGCGTGCGCGCGCCGCTGCGGCCTTTGAATTCTGAAGAAAAGCGATCCCTGCAGACTGTCGTCGCCACGCTGAAGCGCACGGTCGCCCAGATCACGTCGGGAGCCAACCATGCATGAGCCTTTGACCGCCGCCGAATACAAGGCACTCGCCGCGGAGCTGCAATTCCCGACCAACGCCTTCATCGACGGGGCGTTTCGTCCGGCGAATTCCGGCAAGACCTTCAAGACGACCAATCCGGCAACGGGCGAGGTTCTCGCCGAGATCGCCGCGTGCGATGCCAGTGACGTCGACTTTGCCGTGGCAAAAGCCAGGGAGGCTTTCGACGACGGGCGCTGGCAGCACCTCGCGCCAGGCGAGCGCAAGGCCGCGCTGCTGAAGTTCGCCAAGCTGCTCGAACGCAACCGCCACGAGCTGGCGGTCATGGAAAGCCTCGACAGCGGCAAGCCGATCCGCGAATGCCAGACGGTCGATGTTCCCGACACCATTCATACCATCCGCTGGCACGCCGAGCTGATCGACAAGCTCTATGACAACACCGCGCCCGTCGGCTCTAAGGCGCTGACCATGGTGGTGCGCGAGCCGGTCGGCGTCGTCGGCTGTGTCCTGCCCTGGAATTTTCCGCTCTTGATGCTGGCCTGGAAGATCGGCCCGGCGCTGGCCGCCGGCTGCTCGGTGATCGTCAAGCCGGCGCAGGAGACAACGCTGACCACGCTGCGTGTCGCCGAGCTCGCCCATGAGGCCGGCGTCCCGCCTGGCGTCTTCAATGTCGTCCCCGGCGGCGGCAAGGACGTGGGCGAACCGATCGGTATGCATATGGGCGTCGACATGGTGGCGTTCACCGGATCGACGCCGACAGGCCGCCGTTTCCTGCGCTACGCCGCCGACTCCAACCTCAAGCGCGTCGTGCTGGAATGCGGCGGCAAAAACCCTGCAGTGGTTCTCGAGGATGCCGAGGACCTCGACCTCGTCGCCGAGCAGGTGGTCAACGGCGCGTTCTGGAACATGGGCGAGAACTGCTCGGCGACGTCGCGGCTCATCGTCCACGCCAAGGTCAAGGACGAGCTGCTGCAGCGCATCGGCGCCTACATGCGGGAATGGAAGATGGGCGATCCGCTCGACCCGGAAAATCGCATCGGTGCGCTGGTCAGCAAGACCCATTTCGAGAAGGTGAAGTCCTTCCTCGCCGACGTGAAGGCCGAGAAGCTCTCGATCGCCCATGGCGGTGCCACGCACAAGGGCGCGTACATAGAGCCGACCGTCGTCGACGGGGTGACGCCTGCGAGCCGCCTCTTCCAGGAGGAAATATTCGGGCCGATCCTTTCGGTCACGACCTTCAATTCGCTGGCCGAGGCGATCGCGCTTGCCAACGATACGAATTACGGGCTCACCGCATCCGTCTACACAGCAAGCTTGCGCAAGGCGATCAAGCTTTCGCGCGAAATTCGGGCCGGCGTGGTCACGGTCAACTGCTTCGGTGAAGGCGACGCAACCACGCCGTTCGGCGGCTACAAGGAATCCGGCTTCGGCGGGCGCGACAAGTCGGTCTTCGCGCATGACAATTACTGTGAGCTGAAGACGGTCTGGATCGATCTCTCCGACCGTTCCGTCGACGAGACCATCCGGTGAGCGATCTCGTCGTCAAGCGGCTTCCGGCTGAATCGGGAACCTCGGGCTGGGAGGCGATCAGCAGGCGCTGCTTCCCTGTCCGCACGCTTGACGGCGATATCAAGGCGGACTGGCTGATCATCGGTGGCGGCTTCGCCGGCCTTTCCGCCGCGCGGCGGCTGGCTCAACTGCGGCCCGGCGACAGGATCGTGCTCATGGAAGCCGGAGAGATCGCCAAAGGCCCCGCCGGCCGGAATTCCGGCTATATGATCGACACCCCGCACAATTTGTCGTCGGGCGAATATTCCGTCGCCGGCGAGGCCGAAACAAAGGCGGAGATCGCCGAGAACCGTTTCGCGATCGCCTTCGCCGCCGAGGCGGCGGCGGAATACGGCATGTCCGCGCGCACCTTCGATCCGTCGGGCAAGATCAATGCGGCGGCGACCGAGCGCGGCATGACGCTCAATGCCAATTACGGCCGCTCGCTCAAGGCGATCGGCGAAGAGCATCGCTTGCTGAGTTCGGATGAGATGCGGCAGATCACCGGATCGTCCTACTACCTCGGCGGCCTCTACACGCCCGGCGCCGTGATGATCCAGCCCGCCGACTACATCCGCGGGCTCGCCGCCGGACTGGCCTCGAAAGTCGACATATTCGAGCATTCGCCGGTGCTCAAGCTCACCCGGGCTGCGGGGGCCTGGAAGGCGGTGTCGCGCACCGGAAGCGTCACCGCGCCGAAAGTGATCCTCGGCGTCAACGGCCATATCGATGATTTCGGTTACTTCCGCGGCCGCCTGATGCACATCTTCACCTATGCGTCGATGACTGCCCCTTTCACCGCGAAGTCGACGGGAAAGGACCGGTGGGCGTTGCTTCCCGCCGACCCGATGGGCGCCACCGTCAGGAAGATAAGCAGCGACGGCCTCTCGCGGATCGTGATCCGCACCCGGTTCACCTATGACTGGCCCGTCCGGGTCAGCGAAAAACGCATGGACGGGATCGCGTCCGAGCAACGGGCATCGCTCAATGCCAGGTTCCCGGACCTCAAGGACGTGCCGTTCGAATATGTCTGGGCCGGGAGGCTTTGCCTCAGCCGCAATCACGTGCCCGCCTTCGGCGAGATCGAAGAAGGCCTCTATTCGGCGTGCTGCGAGAACGGCCTTGGCACCGTCAAAAGCACGCTCGCTGGCGTCATGGCCGCGGACCTCGCGACCGGCACCCGCTCGGGCATGCTCGACAGATATTCGGATCAGCCTCAGCCCGCACGGCTTCCCCCCGAGCCGCTTACGTGGCTGGGCGTGAACACGGTGATCCGACTGCAGGAATTGCGTGCTGGCCGCGAGGGATGAGCCCTGGCCGCGCAATGTGAAGGCTGAGCAGGCGCAAAGTCTTCAAAATGGGAATGGAAACGAAAACTAAGGAGTGAGGAACATGAAGACGTTGTGGAAAGCGCTCTGCGCTGCCGCGATGGTCGGGATGACCATGTTTTCGGCCCAGGCCGAGGAAAAGACCATCACCATGGGAACGATGTCGTGGGAGGATCTCACTCCCATCACCGGCATCACCAAGAAGGTGCTGGAAGACGCAGGCTACACTGTCAAGGTGGTCGACTTCTCCGAATGGGGCATCGCCTACGCCGCGCTGACCAAGGGCGACATTCAACTGCTCGCCTCGCAGACCGACTATGTCGCCCAGGATTATTGGGACAAGAACAAGAAGCGTCTCGAGAAGGTCTCCCCGGTTTCGCACGGCCTGTACCAGGCCATTGCGGTGCCGAACTACGTGACAATCGATTCGACGGATCAGCTGAACGACAACGCCGACAAGTTCGGCGGCAAGATCGTGGGCATCGAACCTGGCTCGGGCCTGATGCGCGACGCTGCCAAGGCGGTGAAGGACTACGGCCTGAAGCTGCAGCTGGTCGAAGGCAGCACGGCCGCCATGACGGCCGCCCTGAAATCGGCCATCGATCGCAAGGAATGGATCGCCGTCACGATCTGGGAGCCGTCCTGGATGATGCAAAAATTTCCGGTGAAGTTCCTGAAGGACCCCAAGGGTGTCTTCCCGCCGCCGCAGAGCTATTACTGGATCGCCAGGAAGGGTTTCTCGGCTGACCATCCGCATGCTCGCGAGGTCATCGCCTCAGTCTATGTGCCGCTCGCCGATATCACCGCGATCAACGGAGCGGTCAGCGACGGCAAGAAGATGGATGAAGCCGTCAAGGCCTGGACTGAAGCTCATGCCGATCTCCTGAAGCGCTGGGAAAACATCAAGAGCGAGTGACGCTGGCATGGCGGGCCGCCGAACCGGCTGCCCGCCTTCAAACACGATGGCCATTGGTGGCCGATGGGGAATGCAATGAACACTGCCTTGAATGCCCCCAACGAAGTTCTCGTCGACTGCAAATCCGTGTGGAAGGTTTTCGGGAGCCGCGCGCCAGCCGCCGTCAAAGCCATCTTGGAGCGCGGGCTTTCCAAGAAGCAGGTGCTGCAGGAATTCGACTGCGTGGTCGGCGTCGCCGATGCCACGTTCCAGGTCGGCCGCGGCGAGATCTTCTGCGTCATGGGCCTCTCGGGAAGCGGCAAGTCGACGCTGATCCGACTGCTCAATCGCCTGATCGAGCCGAGCCTCGGCAATATCACCGTCAAGGGAAAGGAGATTGCGAAGCTCAATGCCGCCGAGCTGCGCGACATGCGTGCCCGGAACATCGGCATGGTGTTCCAGAGCGTCGCGCTTCTGCCTAACCGCACGGTCCTTGAGAACGCCGGCTTCGGCCTAGAGGTGCGAGGCATTGCCAAGGAAGAGCGAAACAAAATCGCCCGCGCGGCGCTGGAAAAGGTTGGGCTTGCCGATTGGACCTCGCGCTATCCCTCGGAACTGTCCGGCGGCATGCAGCAGCGCGTAGGCCTCGCCCGGGCGCTGGCGGCCGACCCGGAAATCATCCTCATGGACGAGCCGTTCAGCGCGCTCGACCCGCTCATCCGCCGCCAATTGCAGGACGAGTTCCGCGAGTTGACCAAGTCGCTCGGCAAGTCCGCGGTCTTCATCACGCACGATCTCGAGGAAGCCATCCGCATCGGCGACCGCATCGCCATCATGAAGGACGGCGTCATCGTCCAGATCGGGACGGCCGAGGACATCGTGACCAAACCCGCGGACGACTACGTCTCCGATTTCGTCGCGGGCATTTCCAGGATTCATCTGGTCAAGGCCCATTCAGTAATGCGCCCCGTCGGCGAGTTCAAGAATTCGCAGCCGCAATGCGACGTGAACGCGCTTCCCCGGACTTCACCCGAAGCCGACATCGGTGAGCTCATCGATCTGACCACGCAGTCCGATCGCGATGCGGTAGCTGTGGTCGAGGACGGGACTGTCGTCGGCATCGTCACTATCCGCGGCTTATTGCGTGGTGTCGCCGGCAAGCCCACCGGAGAGCTGGTCGCTGCATAGCTCAGGAGGAGCGTCATGGACATCTCGACCATAACCGACACGTTCGACAGCTGGACGGACACGGCTCTCGGCTGGATCAGCGACAATGGCGACTGGCTGTTCGAAACGCTGAGGGCAGTGCTTGAAGGAACCTATAACGGTGTCCTCTGGCTGCTGCAGCTCGCACCGTTTTATGTGATCGCGATCGTCGCGGCGCTGGTCGCGTGGCGGTTGATCAACAGCTTCGCCGGCGTACTCGCCGGTCTTGCCCTCGTCTTATGCGCGGTGATGGGTCTCTGGGCCGAAACAATGAGCACGCTCGCCCTGGTGATCACCGCCACCATGCTGGCGCTGCTGTTCGGCATTCCGATTGGCATCGTGGCAGGATTCGTGCGTGCATTCGATCGCTTCCTCGAGCCGATACTCGACCTGATCCAGACCCTGCCGCCTTACATCTACCTTCTGCCGGCGATCGCGCTGCTGGGCTACGGGCCGGCGACCGCGCTCGTCGCCACCTTCATCGTCGCCATGCCGCCGGCCATCCGGCTCACCGCGCTCGGCATCCGCATGACGCCGCGCGAATTCGTGGAGTTGGGACACGCGACCGGCCTGACCCCGTGGCAGATGTTCGTGAAGATCAGGCTTCCTTTCGCCATTCCAAGCGTGATGGCGGGCATCAACCAGAGCCTGATGATGGCATTCGGCATGGTCGTCATCGCAGGCATCGTCGGTTCGGGCGGTCTCGGCGAGACAATCTATTCGGCCGTGCGCACGCTCGACATCGCCACGTCGATCAATGCCGCGATCGCCATCGTCATCCTGACCATGGTGCTCGACAGGCTCACGCAGAGCGCAGCCCGCCGAGCCAAGGGAGTCACAAGATGAATTTCGCTCTGCCCAGCTTTTCGCCGGGGGCTTACCTCGCCCCCGCCGTGGATTGGCTGAACACCAATTTCCATCCGTTCTTCGATGCCGTGGCCAGATTGATCGAGGCTGTCTTAAGCGGAATCGAGGCCGCCCTGCTCTATCCGCCTGCCTATGTGACGATCGTGGTGGCCGTGGCGCTTGCTTTCTTTCTCGTTGGCATCCGGGTTGCGATCGTCACTGTCATCGCACTTGCCTTCTGCCTGCTAGCCGGCTTCTGGGCCGCGTCGATGCAGACGCTGGCGCTGGTGACGGTGGCGGTGATCATCTCAGTCTCGGCCGCCTTCCCGCTCGGCATCATGGCCTCGCGCTACAAGAAGTTCGAGGCCGCGATCCGGCCGGTGCTCGACATCATGCAGACCGTGCCGCCATGGGTCTATCTCATCCCGGCGGTCATGATCTTCAGCCTCGGCCGCGTTCCGGCGATCATCGCCACGATCATCTACGGCATTCCGCCGATGCTGCGCCTGACGACGCTCGCCTTCAACCAGGTTCCGAAAGACCTGCTGGAACTTGGGCAGGCCACGGGCGCTTCGCCGCGATCCATTCTCTTCAAGATCGAAATCCCATCCGCAACTCCGACCCTCATTGTCGGCCTCAACCAATGCATCCTCCTCTCGTTGGCGATGGTGGTGCTGGCCGGACTGGTCGGCGCGGGTGGCCTCGGCGCGGAAGTGACCCGTGGTTTGACCCGTATGGAGATGGGCCTCGGCCTGCGGGCCGGTCTATCGATCGTCGCAATCGCCATCTTCCTTGACAGGTTTTCGAGGGGCGCTCTGCAGCGCAGCCGCGCACCCGGCGCGGCAAAGACCGCCTGAAGGGAGGAATTGTAAGATCATGCGCCGCAGCTTCTTCTGCATAGATGCCCACACATGCGGCAATCCGGTTCGGCTCGTCGTCGGCGGCGGTCCCTTGCTGCCACGCGCCCCGATCGCCGAGCGCCGCGAGCTGTTCATGCGCGAGCATGACTGGATCCGCCAGGCTCTCATGTTCGAGCCGCGCGGGCACGACATCATGTCGGGCGCCATCATCTACCCCGCATATCGCGAGGACTGTGATTTCGCCGTCATCTTCATCGAAGTCAGCGGCTGCCTGCCGATGTGCGGCGCCGGCACGATCGGACTGGTAACGGCAGCCATCGAAGAGGGCCTCGTAACGCCGCGTGTCCCGGGCAGGCTCTCGATCGAGACACCGGCGGGAAGAGTGGATATCCAGTATGAGAAGCCAGGCGAGTTCGTAGAGTCCGTGCGGATGTTCAACGTCGCGAGCTATCTCCATGCGGCCGATGTCAGCGTCGATGTTCCAGGGCTCGGCCCGCTCGTCGTCGACATTGCTTACGGCGGCAATTTCTACGCGGTTATCGAGCCGCAGGAATTTTGGCAGGGGTTGGACGGCATGTCGGCGAGCGACATCATCGACCTCAGTCGGCGTCTGCGCGACGCCTTGGCACCCGTCTGCAATCCGGTCCATCCCGAGGACGAGAGGATCAGCGGCGTGCATCACGCCATCTGGTGCGACAGGCCTTCGGGCAGCGATGCCGACGGCCGCGGCGCGGTGTTCTATGGCGACAAGGCGATCGACCGTTCGCCGGGCGGCACAGGGACCTCGGCGCGCATGGCGCAGCTCCATGGCAAGGGAGGCCTGAAAGTTGGCAATAGCTTCCGCCAGGAAAGTCTGATCGGCACGGTGTTCGAGGGCCGTGTTGAGGCAGAGATTGGTGTTGGACCTTTCAAAGGGATTCGGCCGAGCGTCGGCGGCTGGGCACGGATCATCGGCCACAACATCATATTCGTGGATGATCGTGATCCCCTGGCCCACGGTTTCCAGCTCAAATAGATTGGGACCGACGCATGATGCAGTGGCGGACGCAAAGCTGGGGCAAGACGTTCGGCCAGCCTCCCAGCAAGTACAGGTCAGCGGGTTCGAGCTGAGGCGAGGCCCAGCGGATGGGCGGTCGCTGATCACAGATCAGGCGACCCGGCGAAAGAATCCGGGCAGATGTCTCAAACTGGTGGTGTGATTGTCGCAAGCATCGCAGCCACAAACGGACATTTACGATCTAGCTCGCATCCGCCAGCAGACGGGTATCCATGCCGCCGCGAAACGTGGTGCGCTGTTGGCACGGTAATACCCGGCACGAACCGCGCATTTGCGAGCACAAACAGTGTCTCACAGAGAGGATAGCTCCCGCATGTCGACTATTGCTGAGATGAAGGAACAACTTGACCGCGAGAGGAACATCACTCGCTCAGGCCCTCCAAAGGCCCCGTCGAATCCCTTCTTCGGAGTGGGTCCTATTACGGACGCGACCATCGACGAGGTTGCGGGAAGGCTGCGTCGGGTCGAGTTCGATGCCTGGTTGGAGGCCAACTACCGCAAGCTCGACGACAAGGGCAACGACCTTGGTCCGTTCACGACGGCTGAGATTGGCCGCAGCATGCATCGAGGCTATCCGGCAGACAAGATTCTAACCGACATGATGCGCTCCATCCATCAATACTTCGAATTTCCGAAGCAGAATCCGATGGCCGTGGGACTAGGTGGAGGGCACAGCGGCTTTACGGTCGCGGTCTTGCATCTCATGAACCCGAACGACGCCAAGCAGCGCGTCTATGTCGACACTACGAAGCCGGAAGCCGCCGAGTCCGACGGCGCTGGATTCTTCAGGCAGTCCTGGGCGACGCAGGTTCTCGAACTCCAGAAGTTTGCGAAGAACGGCAGCGCCGACAGAGTTCAGTTCGCGACCGTCGAAGGGTCGATCCCTGCTGCGGCCGAGCTCGAGGCTCTCGGGACGACTCTCTTCGTCGGCGTCGGGCACGAGACCACGGGCGCGAACTCCTATAGCCGATCCGAGGTTGAGGAACTTCTGAAGTGGCTCGATGGCGATCCTGAAAACCGCCACGCCGTGTTCGACGCAACGTCCATGCTCGGGGCGATGCCTTGGGGCGAAGATCTCGTGCGGGAAGTCCTCGCGAAGTGCTGCGTGTTCATGCCGTTCCAGAAAGCGATCGGCGGCATCTCAGGGTACTTCGTCATTTCATTCACCCCCCAGGCATTGAAGCTCATCGAGGACAACCTGAACGACCCTGCATGGGCTATCCCCCGCCAGTTGAAGCTGGCACCGCCCGTCGACGCGAAGCTCCCGATCAGCGGAAAGAGGTCGTGGGCGATCGGCCCCTTCTACGACGCGGGCCAGCACCGCATGCTCGGCGGAGTCATCAACACATACAGCGCGCTCGCATTCGCCGAAACCACGTTCGGCCTTCTTCAAACTGCCAAGCGTGTCGGATCGGCAAGCGACATGAACCGCCGCTCGGTAGAAAACCGCCGAGTAATCTCCGATTGGATCGACAACAGCTCGCTCCTGAGCTTCACCGTCAAAGAGCCCGAAAAGCGCGGGGCGGCCGTCGTTCTTCTGAAAGTCAACGACCCCGATATCGCCGACAAGCAGATCCACGCCCGGATCATTGCACGCTCGAAGCAGCTTCTTGGCTACGAGGGCATTACGCACGTGAATGGCGAACACGAGAAAGGTCTGGATGCTGCCCGGTATGTGAACGCATTCCCTGGCATGCCTGGCGACTACCGGGCATGGATCGGGGGCATCCGCGATGCCGAGGATATCCGCCTTCTCCTCGACAACCTCGCCTATGCCTACCGCAGGGCGAAGATCGCCGTCCTCGAAGAGGAACTCGCGGCGCAAGGCGAGCGGTTCGACCGCGCCGCCTCCGCCGACGGCTTGGCCAGGAAAGATGATCCGAAGCGCGCCTACACGGTCCTGATCGCCGATTTGCTCGGCCTGCGAATGGGGAAGGACGGCTCGCCCGACTGCAGTGAGATCGCCGCATACATCCGTAAGAAGGGAGGCGAATTCCACTTTGGTCCGCTCCAGGACCGAAGCGCACTGGAAGGAGGGAGGATCCACTTCTTCTATCAGCCGGGGCTAAGCACGGAAGCCGAGCTTCTGGGATGCACGGCCCAGGAAGAGTACGATGCCCTGATCACGGCGGCCACTTTCATTCCCAGGCAGTCGGTGTTTCCGCTTGGCGGCGTGAGGATTGGCGCCGGAACGGGAAACATGGGCTCCGCCTCGTGGGGCGGCCCTGACGGTGTCGGCGGTGTCGCGCCGCTGATGAACACCCCGGGCATCAACAGCCGCGCCACGGCCCAGATGGTCATGAAGGCCCTTATCAAGGTCGTTCCCAATCTTCCGGTCGATGAACTGCATGGCAGGACGGTGGCCGGGAATTTCGACACGGGGCGCGACCTGAAGGACTTCCCGACAGCAAAACTCGAAGGGCAGAAACTTGCCGTCCTGGGATACGGCAACATCGGCAGGGAGGTGGCCAAGCTGGCGAAGGCGTTTGGCATGCGCGTTTGCGTATACGCCCGTGAAGCTCACAGAGACTGGATCGAAGCGGAGGGTTTCGAATACGCCGACAGCCCGGTGAAGGCAGCGATCGATGCCAACGTCCTCTCGGTGCATGTCGGCCTTGGCCGCCTCGATGCGTCAACTGGCAAGTTCAGCAATGCCGGTCTGGTCAACCATGAAGTGCTCTCCGGGCTCGCCGACGGGGCGGTGCTCATCAACTACGATCGCGGCGAACTCGTGGATATCGATGCCCTCGATGCAGCGTTTGTGGCGGGCAAGGTGAGCTATGCTTCGATAGATGCGGACATCTTCAGCAATGCGGACAACGGCACATTGCGGGGGCCTCTCGTACCCTATCTGCCGCTGAGCGAGCGGTTTCCTGGCAAGCTCGAGCTTCTTCCGCACGTCGCGGCCGACACCGATCATCCAACTCGTGTCGCCGGAGCCAAGCAGGCGGTTGACCAGATCTACGACGCCATCCAGTTCAAGGCCGTGCGAAACTTGAAGGGCACATTGCCCGAAGGGTACGTTGACCTTGGCCCAACCGTCCCGGTAGGCATCGGCCAATCGACCTCAGCCAACCTTCGCGCCCTCGCGGATCAAGCCGACGAGTTGAAAGCGCTCCGTCAGCTCTCTGAGAGGATTGCGGCTGTAGTTGGCGGGATCGATGCGACATCGGATCCGGAGCGGCGCGCGGCCTTGATCATCAGATATCGCAGCGACTTCGCGCTCGATCTCCTAAAGCACCGTCGAATCCTTGACGAAGCCGGGCTCTTCGCCCCGGCTGCAAAGGCCTCGGCAGAATAAGTGGTTTGCTGACCTGTGCGATAACCGGATTCCGGTTATCGCACAGCTTATGATTAATGGTCTTGGCCCTGCCCTTCCGCAGGCATGCGCGCCAACTTTATATACCCCTTCCGAAGCACGCTCTGATCGGCGACGCACCCTACGGCCAGAGCAAACAGTCAGGCACCTGCGGCAAGTGTTGCGAGCGCCCGCTGTCGGTCCAAATATCCGACCTGACTGCCGCCGACATTCAGGACAGGCAATGGCCCCTCTGCTGCGACGAGTTCACGCGCTATCTCGAAGATCGTCGCATCGGCCCTGACACCTGCGGTGGCATTGCCTCCATCGGCGGGTGCCATCAGAGAGGACACGCGAACCACCCGCGCAGGCGACACCTTGGCGACGAAACGGCGGACATAGTCGGTCGCTGGCCGGATCACCAGTTCTTCCGGGGTGCCGATCTGGACGATCCTCCCGCCCTCCATGATCGCGATCCGGTCCGCCAAGAGAATCGCTTCGTCGAGATCGTGGGTGACGAAGACCACGGTGCGTGTCTGGGTCTGCTGAAGCCGCTGCACCTCGCCCTGGAGGTCCGCTCGGATCAGCGGATCGAGCGCTGAAAACGGCTCGTCCAGGAACCAGAATTCCGGATTGGTGGTCAGCGATCGGGCAATGCCGACGCGCTGCTGCTGGCCGCCTGAAAGTTCCGAGGGAAAACGATCCCCCCGGCCCTTGAGCCCGACAGTTTCGATCAGTTCGGCCGCGCGGGCTTCGGCATTGACCCGCGGCATTCCCTGGACCTCCAGCGGAAACGCGACATTGCCGAGCACGGTCCGGTTGGGCAGCAGCGCGAAATGCTGGAACACCATTCCCATGCGGCGACGGCGAAGCTCCACCAGCGACTTCTCGTCAAGCCCCAGGATATTCTCGCCATCATAGCGGATTTCGCCCTCGGTGGACTCGATCAGCCGGGTGGGACAACGAAGAAGGGTGGATTTTCCCGATCCCGATAGCCCCATGATGACGAATACCTCGCCGCGGACAATGCGGAAAGATGCATCCTGCACCGCGCCGATCACGTCGGCCGCCGCCAGCGCGTCTGGGGTGCGTTCGGCCGCAGGGAGCCGACCAAAGGTCTTGGCGCCGGAGCCGAACACCTTCCAAACCCCCTTTGCTTCCAGCGCAACAGGCGCTTGGCGGGCAGTGCCGTTAGCCGAAAGGCGACGGACTTCAGACATGCATCCCTCCCTCGTGTCTGGCGGCGCGAGCCGCACCGGATTTCAGCAGTGCATCGGCGACGAGAGCGATGCATGCGACGCAGAGGCCCGCAACAATTCCCGGGCCCGTCTCACCCCGGGCGAGCGATGTGTAGACTTCCTGTCCAAGCTCACGCGTCCCGACTGGCTCTGTGGATGTCCGCTCAATTTACAGAACTTGGGTACGCGCCTTCGCGCTCATGCCACGGCGCGTCAGGCTCACCGGTCAGCACGGCGTTGAGCGCTTCGATCCATGTTGCTTCGGCTGAGATCAGGCTGAACAATGCCGTAAAACAGCTGCGGAGGGCGCGCCCGTTGTCGGAATTGGAACATTCGACGCCCCAGCCTGTTGGGAAAGGCGCGCTTCAGGGATGAGGCCGCATCGAGCGCGGATCGACAGCCGCCAATAAGCCCCGGCAGCGGGCCGACGAATAGCGCTCGATGAGCGTGTCACGTCTCGCCGCCATGGCCGGTATGCAAACCGCCATGGCCGGAATGTAAGGAGATCCCCCGATGTTGGAGAGTAACCTTTGGCTGGTCGTCGTAGCTGGTGGCCCCGTTTTGCTGGCAATCCTGCTGGCCTTTGTGTTGCTCATGCGGCGGCGGCGGGGACCCGCCGAGCGTCAGGCGAGCAAGCAGGCCACGGAACGCCTGTACGACGAAGACAGCAGGCGTTGATGGTTCTGAGGCATCCGGCAGAGTAACGGCCCGATGTCGATCCCAATTTTGTCTGGAACATCCCCGATGGATCAAGGTTGGGTCGATGTCGCAATCGAGCGATCAACGTAGGAGCTACCCCAATGATCAAACTTCTCTCAGCATCTGTATTTGCCATCATCCTTGCGACTTCGGCCATGGCGCAATCCAACGGCACCGGGAGTGGCACCGGAACAAGCACTGGTTCCGGCGGCACCACCGCGGGCAGCGGAACCGGCACCGCGACTGGCGCCGGAACCGGCAACGGCACTACGGATACAAATGCCACCAATTCGACGACGAATTCCAACGGAATGACCGACCGTTGCAAGGACACCGGCGCCAGCGACACCGACAACAACACCGCCAGCGGCAATACCACGTCGGACATGCAGAATTGCAATAAGTAGCCCGTGTGCCAATGCCGGCCAGGGCAGGAACTGATACGCGCGAGCAAGGCCCGCCGGGATCAGGCGGGCCTCAATTGAACCCTGCTCCATCTCTTGATGAGGTGTCGAGGCATGAGATGTCGCGCGGCGAGCCGGAAGCGTGCCGGACGACCGGATCGACTTCGCGTCGGTCCCTCAGCTCCAGGTTGCCGACCACCCTTCGTCGCCCTGGCGTCCTTGGAATGTTTGGCGATCGAAGGACCTGCTCCGGGTCTTCTCTGTCGCTGGAATGGCAGTCGGTTGCCGTCGAACGGACCGCCGCGGGCCGGATTGGGCAGCGGCCCAGGCAGGAAATAAGGACAGAGCGCGTCAAATGACGCGCTCGTGAAATCCGGAGCGGGAAGGTCGTACCGAAGGACGGGAGCAAGGACGTTTGGCCGTCAGGAATTCCCATCCATCTAGCCAGCCTCCTGCTTTCCCGCGGACTGCTGGTCGAAGAGTGTCATGATCGCTGCGATCAGCACTGCCGGTACGACAGGTTTTTGCAGCACCTGAACCCCGGCAAATCGGGCCGGCATCTCGGAGGGGGAATAACCGGTCACAAATGCGAACGGTATGACTTTCTCACGCAGTGTGTCCGCCAGCCCATAGCTTACCTCGCCGCTCAGTTGAACGTCCAAAAGCGCGGCATCGAATTCTTCTCCTTTCATGCAATCGATCGCAGCCTTGACCGAAGCGGCCGGTCCCACGACTCGGTGTCCGGCGGCTCTAATCATCGCCGCATGGTCCTCGGCGATCAGCCACTCGTCCTCGACAATAAGAATGCGCAATTGGGTCATCGCGTTCAGGCCTTTTCGTCGAGCGGAAACGAGATCCTCACCTCCAAACCCTGCGGATGGAAAAATGTTTCAGCCGTGCCGCCCAATCGATAGCCTATCTCGCCCCTAACCAGGGAGAGGCCGAAGCCCCCTTCCTTCGGCTCCGTGACGGGCGGCCCTCCGATCTCGCGCCAGATGAGCTGAAGTGTCTGCTCATGCACCGACCATTCGACCTCAACCCCACCGCCTTCCTTGTTCAGCGCGCCGTATTTCGTCGCATTGGTGGCGAGTTCGTGCATTACCATGCCGATCGATAAAGCCTGCTGGGGCTTCAATTTAAGCGCCGGGCCATGGAGCGAGAAGCGTTCCGGATCGAAGGCCGCGGCTTCCTGAGCGAGCAGTTCGCCGAGCGAAACCTCCGTCCAGTTCTCCCGCGAGAGCACGCCATAGGCGCGTGCCATCGCGTTGAGTCGGCCGAGCAGGGCTGTGGCGAAACCTTCCTTGGTGGTGGAACTCTCGACCGTGCGGTTTGCGATGCTGGTAATGACCGCCAGCATATTCTTCACGCGGTGGTTGAGTTCGGAGATCAGCACCTTCTGATGCTCCTCTGCCTCGGCCAGCGTCGTGACGTCTACTAGGGTCACCACGACGCCCTGGATGCGGCCGCCTTTGTCACGATAGGGAACAAGCCGGACCATGTGAAAGCGGCCCTGCGTGTCGCGCGCAAGGTGATGAACGATCGGCTCGCCCGTCTGGAACACGCGCCGGATCTGGTTGTGCATTTCCGGATAATCCAACTGGCTGGACAGATCGGTAAGCGGACGCCCGACGTCGGAGGCGCGCAGGTTGAAATAGGCAGACGCCGCGGGCGTGAAGGTACGGATCACCAGATCGCGGTCGAGAAACACGGTTGCGATCTCCGTGCTCTCGAACAGGTTCTTCAGGTCGCTGTTTGCGTGGTCGAGCTCCTCGATCTTGTTCGTCAGCTCAGCATTTATGGTGTTCAGCTCCTCGTTGAGGGACTGCATCTCCTCCTTCGAGGCCTCCAACTCCTCGTTGGTCGACTGGGCTTCTTCGTTGACCGAGACCAGTTCCTCGTTGGAGGACTTCACCTCCTCCAAGGCCGTTTCGTACTCTTCAATCGTCGATTGCAGCCGTTCGCGGGTGTCGCGCAGGTCGCGCTCGATATGTGCGATTTCGTCTGGGCTCTGACTCCCGTGCTGGGCTTCGGCCTTGTCGCGAGACGGACCGACCGGCTGGAACAGGACAAGAAAAAACGTCTCGCCTGAGCCCTGTTCGGACAGCGGCTCGACGATGATGTTGACCAGTTGCACCCGCTCGTCCTCGCCATCCATGGCGATGTGTTCGCGCATGACGATTTGACGGCCTGCGGCGGCCTCGCGCAAGGCCGCCCGCAGATCGAGCCGGAGCCCCCGCCGCGCCATGCTCAGCAATTGGCGGCTGGGTATGCCTTGAGCGGCTTCGAGATATTTTCCGGTCCGCGCGGAATAGTAGGCCACGTCACCTTCGGCGTTGACGACCACATGCGGCGGCGCATAGCGGTCCAAGACCTGCGCTTCAACGGACTGGCGGAACGCGCCATTGCCGATCTCGCTGCCCTTCCCCATCCTTCCGTCCGAGAAGAGGTGAGCGCCTTTGACGTTCTCGCCTACCAGCAGCGGAAGGCGCGATTTCGGCACGACGTCCTTGCGGGCCCTGAAAATGCGCTGCTTCTTGTCGACGGTGGAGAAGAGGTCTGAGTGTTGGCCTACGCTCTCCGACGTACCAAGAAAAAGATAGCCGCCGGGTTTCAAGGCGTAATGGAAGATGGGGAGAACCCGATTCTGAACGTCGGGCCCGAAATAGATCAGAAGATTGCGGCATGAAACCAGATCCATGCGCGAAAACGGCGGATCCTTGACGACGCTGTGCGGCGAAAAGATGCAGAGTTCACGCACTTCGCTGGTCAGCACGAAGCTGCCTCCTTCATGGACGAAGAAGCGGTCTCTTCTTTGTTCCGAGACGCCCTCGAGCAGGTTGGCCGGATAGCGTGCCGCGCGCGCAACGGTGAGCGCCGGTTCATCGATGTCGGTCGCGAACAATTGAATTTTGGGCACCATCGAGAGTTTGTCCATATGCTCGCGCAGCAGGATGCCGAGCGAATAGACCTCCTCGCCGGTGGCGCAACCCGGAACCCAGACCCTGACCGTGTCGGAAGCGGTTTTGCCCTCGAACAAGGTCGGAATGACCTTCTGCTCCAGCGAATCGAAGGCTTCCGCGTCGCGAAAGAAATTGGTGACGTTGATGAGCAGGTCGCGAAACAGCGACGTGACCTCGCGCGGATCCTTTCGCAGCAGGTCAATGTAGCCATTCATGGACTTCATCTGGTTGATCTGCATGCGCCGCTTGACCCGACGAATGAAGGTCTTGGTCTTGTATCCGGAGAAATCGTGGCCGGAGCGGTCGCGCAGTATGCCGTAGATTTCCTCGCGGGCGCGGTCGGTGTGCTCCGCCGGGACCTTGCCGTCGCCTTCGCTCAACAGATCGAGCACGCCGAAGCCGCGTGTAAAATCGACGAGCTTCTCACCCATCTCTTCCGCCGGAACGGCAATATCGACGACGCCGCTGGAAATGGCGCTTTGCGGCATGTCGGGGTTGCGGGGGCCAGAGCCGTCGCCGGCCTGAGCCAGCACAAAGCCGCCGTGCTCCTTGATCATCTTGGCGCCCAGGGTTCCATCGCCGTCGCCACCTGACAGAATAACGCCGACCGCGTATTCGCCCTGGTCCTCGGCCAGGGCGCTGAAGAAGACGTCGATGGGCTTGCGCTCCCGATTGCTCACATTGGTTTGATGGAGCTTCAACGTGCCGTCCTTGATCGACAGGACGGCGTTCTGCGGCATGACATAGACGTGATCCGGCTCCGCTCCCGCCCCGTCTTTCGCGACCGCCACCGGCATGCTGGTGTATCGCCCCAGCACCTCGTGGAGCAGGCTTTCCCGTTCGGGACTGAGATGGGTGATGATTATGAAAGCCATGCCGGAACCCTCGGGCAGGCCTCGGAAGAAGCTTTCCATGGCGGGGACGCCACCAGCGGACGCGCCAATGCCGACAATGGGGTGTCTCGGTTTTTGCGACATAAGGCCGTCTTTCTCTGAGCAGCCCAAGGTAGATAAGGCGGCAGCGACAGCAGGCTACCCTATGCGTTTTTTCTCGCGCCTGCCAGAAATTTAGGCGCAAGATTTTTCATAAGCCGTAGCTCACCTTAGCCATGTCGGGCGACAGCATTGCGTGCGACTGGTCCCGCGGTGGTCCATACGATTGAAGTCCGGCCACAGCTTTCCCCATGCGGGCCACAGGGTTCGAGGGAGGCCGGGTTGAGCCGAAGCGTTGCAACAGGATTGGAACCTCGCATGGTGCGCGGCGTTGAATCGACCGAGGGTATCAACGTTCAGGCCTCGTGCAGCAAGCTACCGTCCTTACAGTGCCGTCATCCGGTGACACGCCTGCTGGATGTCCCGGCGAGGCCTGTTGAGACCTAAACGGGAGGGCCAAGGTGCAGTTTCTTATCGGCGCGAAGGTTCTCATCGTCGAGGACGAATTCGTCGTCGCCGACGACCTCGCGCGTTACTTCTCCGGGCTCGGGGCCACCATCCTGGGGCCAGCCCGAAGCGTTGTGCAGGCCCGGCCTTATGCCGAGCAGGCGGATGCCGCCGTACTGGACATAGACTTGAATGGAACCCCCGTCTTTCCCATCGCCGACCGCCTGGTCGAACGTGGCGTTCCCTTCGTCTTCTTCAGTGCCCACGACCGCAACGTCATCCCTTCCCGCCTTGAGCACGCCGCCAATCTTTTGAAGTCAGCCGATCGCAGAAAGATCATCGCGGCGCTTTTCCCCGCAGGGACCCGACAGGATCAAATCGACGAACCTGCCGATGTCCTGTCGCTGCTGCCCAAACTTCGATTGGCAGCGCGCCTGATGCTTGGCGATGCCAGTGCCGCGGACCGGCTGGTGGAAACGACACTGGAACTCGCCATCCGCGAAGTCGGGGATCGTCCTGCTGATATCTCGACGGAACGATGGTTGAATTACCTGCTGCAAATATCCGCCGATAAAGCCGCCGACCTGCTCAATTAGCCCATGCCTGTCACCTGTGCCGTTGCAGCCTCAATCATGCGGCGCATGAAAACGTCAATTCACCATCAGCCGTCTCAGCCAAGCGACAATCCTGTTCCCGCCAACAATCCTGCGGACCCGGCCTGCAACCCAGTTTGCCTGCATCATTGTACCTACATGGCAGCTGCAGACGATGTCGTGCAATTCCCAATCCGACAGTTCGAAGAAACGCTTGGCTTCTCCGTACGTGTCGGATTTCAAGCCGGATGCACGCAGCAGCGGGTCCTCGAAGGCGACGGTAAGCGGCGATCCAGCCGCCCGCGCCTCTTCCCGCACCGCCGGGTGCAGATGTTCGGTCCCGGAGAGCGCGGCGAGGCAACGGGACGGATGCTGGTCGAGCACTTCCGCCCAACGCTCCATTCGCTGCGCTCTGGTCGTCAGCGGGACCGGGGCAAGCGGTGTGATGTCGGCTATTGATTCCAGTTGTTCGAGTGTCTGGTGTTTCATGACTGGCTCCTGTCGTCGTTTGTCGGCGCACGCTCATCAAGAGTTGTCGCGGCGAAAGGCGGCCCCAAGCCGCCCTGAAACCGCAGCGAGAATATCGGTGGCACCTGGCCGTCGGCTGTGGCCCACAGATGTCAACAGACATCGGGACGCGGTGTCTGAGGCGGGACAAAACTGTCGACACCGATCGATGTTCCACCGGCAGGAAGATTTTGTGCCGGGCTCCTGACCGGCCCTCGCTCAGTTTCTTGTTTCAGGTCGGAAAAGAGCCCCACGGCCGCGCTCCCCACCGACGCGGGGACAGCCGTGGCCAAATTGGTTCCGTCACATAGACGATCCGCGTGTCTCTTCCAGTTGCTTGGAACATTCGAGCCAGCTGCTTGTTCGGCCAAACACTTCAGGTTGGCCAACACTCCAAATCGAGAGGACAGAATGCGAAACGCGAAACTCGCCGTCGTCACAGGCGCCTCGAGCGGCATCGGCAAGGAACTTGCGAAACTGTGCGCGAAAGACGGCTATGATCTCGTCATTGTCGCCGATGAACCGGCGATCGAGGAGGTCGGCGAGGCGCTTCGATCTCGAGGTGTCGCCGTCGACGCGGTGGAAGCGGACCTTGCCACCGAGGACGGCATTGACCAGCTGATCTCGAGGATCGGCGACCGTGACATTGACCTGCTGTTCCTCAACGCGGGACGCGGGCTGGGCCGAGGCTTCGTGGATCAGGATTGGGCCAAGGTGCGCCACGTCATCGACACCAACGTCACCGGCACGGTCCACCTCGCGCACCGACTTACCCCCCGGATGGTGAGGCGGGGCCGCGGCCGGATCCTGTTCACCGGGTCAATCGCGGGCTTCATGCCCGGCACCTTCCAGGCCATCTACAACGGCACCAAGGCACTCATCGATTCGTTCGCGATCGCGCTTCGTCACGAGCTGAAGCACAGCGGCGTCACGGTCACGCTGCTGATGCCAGGCGCCACACAGACCCGTTTTTTTGAACGCGCCGACATGATGGATACGAAAATCGGAACCGATGAGAAAGACAATCCCGCCGACGTGGCCAGGGACGGCTACGACGCCCTGATGGCCGGCGAAGAACAGGTCATTAGCGGCTGGACCAACAGGATGCAGGTCGCCGGCTCCCGCTTCATGCCGGCAGGGATATTGGCCGAGCGGCATCGCCGCGTGGCCGAACCCGGCTCAGCCAGCAGAAGCTGAGCCCGGCGACACGCCAATGACATTTCTGAAAAGCGCAGGTTCGGTTGAAGGAGCATCCCATGAAAGCGCTGACATGGCATGGAAAGGGCGACATACGTTGCAATCAGGTCGCCGATCCGGCCATCGAGGACGATCGCGACATCATCAAGGTCACCTCCTGCGCCACCCGCGGTTCTGACCTGCACCTGATGGACGGCCACATGCCCACCATGCAATCAGGCGATGCGTCATCACCCACCGTGCCGGCCTGGAAGACGGGCCTGATCTCTACAAGACTTTCCCCGACAAACAGGACGGCTGCATCAAAACGGTGATGCGTCCGCACGGGTGATGCAGGTCGCTGTGAAACCTGGCGCCAATCCAACCAAAGCCATGGAGGCCCCGAAATGTCGACACCCAGGAACACGTCCAAGCCCGCACCGAGAACGCCTGAAACAGAAGGCCTTCCGCACCCAGGCCGCGATGCTCAAGACACCGACGCGGGCGCGGCGCCGACGGTTCCCAAGACCGCGGGCGCCGCGCAGCCGGACGCGTCGCCGCTCGACAACCGGGTCGCCAACCGCAATGCCGGGCGCCGGCGTCAGGCTGGTACCACGCCACGACCGACCGACGAGCCGCTGGAATAAGCGGGCTCGAATTCACGGTCTTATGGAGCAAACGCACCAAAGGTGGCGCTACCTCGCCTTGTCCTTGGGAACTATCCAAAGGTTCGGTGCGCGGGTTTCCCGAATGATCTTGGCGGCTTCTTCCAGGGTAATCCCGCACTTGCGGGCATAGTAGGTCGCTTCGTTTGCACTTCGTCATCCAACGGCAGTGCAATGATCGCCTGCTTTGCTTTGTGCTTCGCCTTCTTGGCCATGACGCGAATCATAGCCCCTTCATGGATACTTATTTACTGATGATCCAGTCCACCAAGCCGGGCTCAACCCGCTCGCAGTGGCAAAACTCGTAAATCAGGCTCTGAGCGAGCGCGCGCCATTGGCACTCCGGTGCCTTCATTTCCAAGACCAAATCTCGAAAAACAGACCGGAGAATGTCTGCATCGAACGCTGATACCGAGGGGTGTTGCTCAACCTCCGTTATCGCCTCATCTAACTTGCGCTGGCGAAACCGCTTTAGAAGCTCGCGTGATGCCGCGATTGCTCGCCGGGTTTGAGCTATATCGACGCGCAGTGAGGCAATTTCACCCCGAGATCGGCGCTGCAACACGATGCTGGCGTCCATCGTCGTCTGGGCCAAATCGGTATGGCCTTCAACCATCGCTACCTCCCCGCAGCTCAGGTTCTATTTACTCCTTTAGCAACGGGATTCAACGTCGGTTTTATGCCAAGGGCGCGCGGGCCATTCCGCAGGATCGTCCGAAATGGTGTTAGATAACCTCCGGGAACAATTTAGCCGAGTTTTTCACCGACAGTTGCAATTAAAACCGCCCTCATTCTAGTATTCAACTGCGAGGGGGAACCGCATGGATTAGCACATAAATTTATATCTAGATTTGGGGCCGGGCGAGCTGGCCGATCTGGAAGTTGTGGCAAGAGCAGCCTGGAACTTGGTGCGTTTGCTACATAAGACCGCGAATTCAGAACTGCGAGTGCTTCGGCCCTTGGTCGGCGGAAGCCGTGCTCAAGGGCCGCCTCTCCCGCCGACGGCACCGTAAACCTGGCCTGTCGCATAGCTGTCTTCCTGAGAAGCGAGGAGCACGTAGATGGACGCGAGCTCGCCAGGCTGACCCGGCCGTCCCATCGGCGTATCGGAACCGAACTGCGGAAGCTTCTCCGGAAACTGGCCGCCGCTTGGCTGCAGCGGGGTCCAGATCGGCCCCGGGGCGACCGCGTTGACACGGATGCCCTTTTTGGCGACCTGCTTGGCAAGGCTCTTGGCGAAGTTCATCCCGCACGCCTTGGTCATGGCGTAGTCGACCAGGGACTCGTCTGGATCATAGGCATTCACCGAACTGGTGATGATGATCGAGGAGCCCGGCTCCATGTGCTTCAACGCCGCCTTGGTGATCCAGAACATGGCATAGACATTGGTCTTGAACGTCCAGTCAAATGCTTCTGTCGTTATCTCCGCGAGTTCTTTCTGCGGATGCTGGCGCGCGGCATTGCTGACCAGAATGTCGAGCCCGCCGAGCCGGCCAACGGCGTCTTCCACCAGCTTTTCGCAAAAAGCTTCGTCGCGAATGTCGCCGGGCAGCGGCACCGCTTTGCGGCCCTCGGCTTCGATCAACTGCACGACCTCCCTCGCATCCGGCTCCTCCGGCGGCAGATAGCCGAAGGCGACGTCGGCGCCCTCGCGCGCAAAGGCGATCGCCGCGGCTCGCCCCATGCCGGAATCGCCACCGGTGATCAGCGCCTTGCGTCCGGCAAGCCGGCCGGATCCCTTGTAGCTCTTTTCGCCATGATCTGGACGCGGCTCCATCTTGCCGGCGAGGCCCGGCCATTCCTGCTGCTGCGCCTTGAACGGCGGCTGGGGATATTGCTTGGTCGGATCCTGTTTCGAAACCGGGCCCGCCGGAGCCGAAGCCGCGGCGGCGCTCGCCTGCTGTGCCTGGACCGGATTTGTGATCGCCGCGAGCACGCCGCCGGCCATGCCGCCAACCACGCGGCGCCGGGATGCACCGGCTGTCCTGGATTTCTCCGTCATGTCTCACTCCTGACGTGTTGCCGGACCCGGGCTTCCGAAACTGTCGGGCCGGCCTTGGGCTCAGCCCTTGGAGCCGCGCTCGACGAACTTGTTGAAGCGGCTGGTTCCGCCGCTGCCCGCTCTGTCCTGGTGCAGGAAGGCGAGGTCATTCTCGTCGAATATCCGGAAGAACTCGTCCCACTCCACGGGCTCAAGCGTCTCCTCGGGCTCGCCGAAGTCAATCCTTAGGATGCCGCCCTTGCCTCCGGTCCGCACCACGGCCGGATGGCCGTCGCGCTCCTCCACCCATTTGCGGATCTCATCGTGATTGGTGGTCGTCTTGGCCTCGGACATGCCGGTTCCCTTTCTCGGTGCAGGTTGATTGGCGGCCTAACAGCGCAAATGCGGCATTGTTCCCGGTGCCGGAAGGGAAGACGGCGCCCATTTCGGCCCTCAACGGGAAGGAACTTTGTTGAAGTCAGGGAACAAACCTTTTGCCCGGCAGTTCGGGGCGCCAACGCCTACTCTGCAAGGGAGCTATCGTGAAACGTGTATTGGTTACGGGAGGCTGCGGCTTCATTGGCCGCCACGTCGCCCAGGAACTCGTCGAACATGGCTATACGGTGCGTGTTCTGGATGTCCTTCTGGAACAGGTGCATGGCGCCGAGGCGATCAGCCTGCCCGCCGGCAGCGAATTGATAAAGGGTGACGTCCGCGACCGGGAGGCGGTGGCCGAGGCTGTTTCCGACGTCGATGCCGTTATCCACCTGGCGGCGGAGGTCGGCGTCGGGCAATCCATGTACGAGATCGCGCGCTATGTCGGCACCAACGATCTCGGCACCGCAACCCTGCTCGAGGCATTGATCAAGCGGCCGGTCCAACGCATCGTCGTGGCGTCTTCGATGAGCATCTATGGCGAGGGCCTTTACGAAACGCCGGACGGACGGCGCATCGACAATGCACGTCGCAGGCCGGACGAGATCAAGAGCGGCCAGTGGGACCCCTTGTCGGCCGAAGGCGAAAGGCTTTCACCGATCCCCACCGACGAGGAAAAACAGGCCGATCTCGCGTCGATATACGCATTGACCAAATATGCGCAGGAACGCGCCGTGCTCATCTTCGGCCAAGCCTACGGCATCGACGCGGTGGCGCTGCGCCTGTTCAACGTCTTCGGCGCCGGGCAGGCGCTGTCCAATCCATATACCGGGGTGCTCGCCAATTTCGCTTCGCGGCTCGCCAACGGCAAGCGGCCGATGATTTTCGAGGACGGCCGCCAGAAGCGCGACTTTGTCCATGTGCTCGATGTCGCCCGAGCCTTCCGCCTGGCGTTGGAACAGCGCCAGGCGGCCGGGCACGCGATCAACATCGGCAGCGGCCACGCCTACCCGATCAGCGAGGTCGCGCGCCTGCTTGCCGAAGCGATGGGACAGCCAGGGCGCTCGCCCGAGATTCTCGGCAAGGCGCGCTCCGGCGACATCCGCAACTGCTTCGCCGACATTTCCAAGGCACGTGAGCTGCTCGGCTTCGAGCCCCGGCACCGGTTGGAAAACGCACTCGACGAGTTCGTTATCTGGGTTCGCAACACCGGCGCAGTCGACCGCGGCGCCGACATGAAGCGGGAGTTGGAAGAGCGGGGACTGGTGTCATGACGCAGCATCCGCGCAGGACGCCGGTGGCCATAGTCGGCGGCAGCGGCTTCATCGGTTCGAACCTTGCCGCCAGCCTTTTGTCGGATGGCGAGCCGGTGCTGGTTGTCGACAATCTAAGCCGGCCGGGCGTCGAAAAGAACCTCGAATGGCTTGCAGGTAAACATGGTAGCCGCCTCACGGTTAAGACGGTGGACGTGCGCGACGCCGTCGCCATGCAGGCGGCTCTGGCCCCGGCCAAGGCGATCTTCCATCTGGCCGCGCAGACGGCGGTCACCACGAGCCTGGTGCAGCCTGGAGAAGACCTCGACATTAATCTGCGGGGCACATTCCATGTGCTCGAAGCGGCCCGCCGCACTGGCGCCCCAGTCATCTTCGCCAGCACCAACAAGGTCTATGGCGGCCTGCCGCAGATTGCAGTGAGGGAAGTGGACGATCGCTACGAGCCTTGCGACGAGACGATCGGCGCCAACGGTGTCGACGAGACGATCGGCCTTGATTTCTGCACGCCCTACGGCTGCTCCAAGGGTGCCGCGGACCAGTATGTGCTCGACTACGCCAAGTCCTACGACCTGCCCACCGCCGTGCTGCGCATGAGCTGCATCTACGGTCCGCGCCAGTTCGGCACCGAGGACCAGGGCTGGGTTGCTCATTTCCTGCTGAGTGCGCTCCGCGGCTGGCCGATCACCATTTACGGCAATGGCAGGCAGGTGCGCGACATCCTGCACGTTGCCGATGCCGTGGCCGCCTATCGCGGCGTGCTGGCCAGGATCGGCGAGTTCAAGGGCCAGGCATTCAACCTGGGCGGCGGGCCACGAAACGCCGTAAGCCTGCGTACGCTTCTGGCGGAGATCGCCGGCATGACCGGCCACGAGGTCACACTCCGCTACGACCAGGAGCGCACCGGCGACCAACCGTTCTTCGTCGCCGACACCCGCAAGATAGAAGCCGCGCTGGGCTGGAAGGCCGATGTGTCGTGGCGCGATGGCATTCGCGATCTTGCCGATTGGCTGCGTCAGCATCGTCTCACGCCGCAAGCGGAAGTCACGAGGTACGTCGCATGAAAGTCGCCTTGGTCAATCCGCACTGGACATACGAGCACAGCATCTATTTCGGCTGCCGGCAGCCGCATCTGCCACTGGAACTCGGCTACTCCAAAGCGCTGCTGGAGGCAGATGGTCACGAGGTCCTGATGCTCGACGGGCAGTTGCAGAACCTCGACAACGCGCTGCTGGCGGAGCGGGTCGCCGCCTTCGCTCCTGACATGTCGGTGGTGACGACGGCGCCCACCTACCTGTTCTGGCGATGCGCTCCGCCCGAACTTCGCGTGCCAGCGGAGTTCCTGGCTCACCTCGCGGGACGCGGCGGCCGAACGGTGGCGGTCGGACCGCACGGCTCGGCCACGCCGGCGCCGACCCTGCGCAAGCTCGGCGTCGACCTGGTCGTTCGGGGCGAGTGTGAGGAAGTGGTGGCCGAGCTTGCCCGGGAGGGCGACTGGGGCACGGTGTCCTACACTGCCCGGCTTGAGGACGGCGCGTTGGCGACCAACGGAGGCGTACATGCCAGCCGTTTCACCGACCATCCGGCCCTGCTCTGGCCGACCGATTGGATCGCCGCCCACACGCACCACCATCACCGTTTCGACTCCCCACAACACGGTGCTGGAGCAGAGGTGGAAGCGTCGCGAGGCTGTCCCTACAATTGCAGCTTCTGCGCCAAGATCGATTTCCGCGACGCCTACCGCCGCAGGAACCATGAGGCTGTCATTGCCGAAATCGACGGCCTGATCGCACAAGGCGTCCGCTACATCTACTTCATCGACGAGATCTTCCTGCCGCAGAAGGCGCTGCTGGAGGCGTTGGTCGGCCGCGATGTCCAGTTCGGCGTTCAGACCCGCATCGACTTGTGGAAGCCGGAATTGCTGGAACTCCTGGGCGCCGCCGGCTGCGTGTCGATCGAAGCAGGCCTCGAAAGCCTCACCGTCGAAGGCCGCGAGATGCTGGCAAAGCGCTGCCGGCTGGGTACCGAGGAATTGGCCGCGCTGCTGGTCAATGCCCGCCGCCACGTTCCGTTCGTTCAGGCCAACCTGATCGGCGTGGTCGAGGATGATCCCGCGCTGGTGGACCACTGGCGCGGGCACCTCATCGACAACGGCGTGTGGGCCAACGAACCGGTGCCGCTCTACCCCTACCCCAGTTCGCCCAGCTATCGCGCGCTGTGGGGCGAGCCCGACGACCTCGCCTGGGAGCGGGCCCATGAACATTACCTCGCCTCTTTCGCCTCGTTCAGCGACATCCAGGACAAGCGGCCGCGCCCGCTGGCCGAGTTGGAAGCCTCATGCTGCAGTCATTGATCAACCGTCCAAGGCGTATCTTGATGACCACCGATGCCGTCGGCGGCGTGTGGCAATATTCGCTCGATCTTTCACGCGAGCTCGCTGCCGCGGGCAACAGCGTCGTGCTTGCCGGCCTGGGGCCACCGCCTTCTGCCGAACAGGCGGAAGAGGCACGATCCTTCGCTGCCCTGGAATGGCTCAAGACCCCGCCGGACTGGATGACGCACGATCAATGCGACCTTGATCAGCTTCCCGAGGAATTGCGGGAGCTTGCGAGGGTCTACGCCATTGATCTCATTCACCTGAACGCCCCGGCACAGGCGGCCGGGCTCGACCTGCCCTGCCCGGTGGTCGCCGTATCGCACTCCTGTGTCGTCACATGGCTGCACGCGGTGCGCGGCGAGGCGGTCGCGAACGATTGGGCCTGGCAAAGGGATCGCAACAGAGCGGGCCTGGATCGGGCCGATGCGGTCGTGGCCCCGAGCCGGAGCCACGCCGATATGCTCGAGATCTGCTATGGCCCGATCCCCCGCCTGAGCGTCGTCTACAACAGTGCGGCACCAGGCCCGGCGACCGAGCATCGCGAGACATTCGTCTTTGCAGCAGCCCGTTGGTGGGACGAGGGAAAAAATGCCGCGGTGCTGGATGGCGCGGCCGCGATCGCGGAATGGCCCTTCTTTGCCGCCGGTCCGCTCGACGGGCCTGAAGGACAGAACGCGCGTCTCCAGCATTGCGTGTCGCTCGGGCCGATCCCTCACGAAGAGGTCAGGCGGCTGATGGCACGCGCCGGAATCTTCGTGTCGACGTCTCACTATGAACCTTTCGGACTTGCGGCCCTGGAAGCGGCGATGGCGGGCACCCCCCTGGTCCTGGCCGACATCGGCACCTATCGCGAGATCTGGAACGGCGCGGCGCTGTTCTTCGACGCGCGTGATCAGCACGCCCTTGCCGGCTGCATCGCCCGCCTTGTCCACGACGACGTCCTGCGGAGACAACTCGGCCAGCGCGCGGCCCGGCGGGCGCGCAAATTCTCGCCGCGCTCGCAAGCGACGGCCATGCGGGAAATCCACGAGCAGGCGGCGATGGCCGCCACGGAACGGTAGCCATGCACTTCCTGTTCTACACCCATTCCGCCGTCTCGGACTGGAACCACGGCAATGCGCATTTCCAGCGCGGCATCATGCGCGAACTCATCGCGCGCGGACATTATGTGATCGCGCTCGAGCCGGCGGACGGCTGGAGCCGCTGCAACCTGCTGGCGGAGAAAGGGTCCTTCGCGGTGGAGCGCTTCAGGAACGATTTCCCGGAGCTGATGCCGGTAACCTATGATGCGTCGTTCGATCATGAGGCCTGGATCACCGACGCGGATGTCGTGATCGTCCATGAATGGACGGCGCCGGACCTCATCGCGCGCGTTGGACGCGCGCGGGCCAATGGAGGCGATTTCACACTCCTGTTCCACGATACCCACCACCGGGCTGTGTCTGCGACCGAAGCCATCTCGGCCCTCACGCTGGAGCATTATGACGGCGTGCTCGCCTTTGGCGAAGCCTTGCGAGAGAGCTATCTTCGGGCCGGCTGGGGCAAGCGTGCCTTCACTTGGCACGAGGCGGCGGATGTGCGGTTGTTCAAACCCTGCCGGCGCATGAAGCCCATCGCGGATCTGGTTTGGGTCGGAAATTGGGGGGATGACGAGCGCAGCGCCGAAATCCACGAATTCCTGATCGATCCGGCACGCGAGCTTATCTTGTCGGGAACGGTGCACGGCGTGCGCTACCCGCCTGCCGCGCTCAACGCGCTCGCCGATGCGGGCCTGCACTATGAGGGCTGGGTCGCCAATGCCGATGTGCCGAAAATATTCGCGCAGCATCGCGTCACCGTGCACATTCCCCGCCGGCCTTATCGGCAGGGTCTGCCGGGTATCCCCACGATCCGCATGTTCGAGGCGCTGGCCTGCGGCATTCCCCTTGTGTCGGCGCCCTGGTCCGACGCCGAAGGCCTGTTCCGTCCCGGACAGGATTTCCTTTTCGCGCGGGACGGTGACGAGATGCGCCGCCACCTCAGCGACGTGCTGCATGATGGAGAGCTTGCGCTGACGCTTGCCGCATCCGGGCTCGAAACCATCCTGGCGCGACACACATGCCGGCACCGAGCCGACGAACTGTTCGACATACTGGCCGCATGTGGCAACCGTCATGTAGCCACTCGAATGCCCGCAAAGGAGGCCGCCGCATGAAAATCGCCTTTTACGGATCAAGCCTGTTGTCGTCGTACTGGAATGGGGCGGCGACTTACTATCGCGGGCTGCTCAAGGCGTTGTCGCGCCGCGGCTACGACATCACCTTCTACGAACCCGACGTCTACGACCGGCAGAAGAACCGCGACATCGAGGCCCCCGACTGGTGCACCGTCGTGGTCTACGAGCCGACGCCGCATGCGCTGATGCAGGTTGCGGCTTGTGCGGCGCAGGCCGACATCGTCGTCAAGGCAAGTGGCGTCGGCTTCGAGGATGACGCATTGCTGAGCGCGGTGCTCGAGCATGCCCGCGCCGACGCGATCACCGTATTCTGGGACGTCGACGCCCCTGCAACGATCAGCCAGTTGCGCGCCGACGCCGACCATCCGCTGCACGATGCCTTGCGCAGGATCGACCTCGTGCTGACCTATGGCGGCGGTGACCCCGTGGTGTGGGAATATCGCGCCCTCGGCGCGGCCGAATGCGTGCCGATCTACAACGCGCTCGATCCCGAGACACACCATCCGGTCGCCGGCGACCGGCGTTTTGCTTGCGATCTTGCCTTTCTCGGCAACCGCCTGCCCGACCGCGAGGCGCGCGTCGACGCCTTTTTCCTCGAACCGGCCCGAGCGCTGGACGGCAAGCGTTTCCTGCTCGGCGGATCCGGGTGGGGAGACAAACCTCTGCCTGGCAACGTCTCCTGGCTCGGCCATGTCGGGACCCGGGATCATAATGCCTTCAACGTCACACCGAAGGCGGTGCTGAACATCAGCCGCGACAGCATGGCCGCGAACGGTTTTTCGCCAGCGACCCGGATTTTCGAAGCGGCAGGGGCAGGTGCCTGCATCGTCACCGATGCCTGGCTCGGTGTCGAGATGTTCCTGACCCCCGGCGAGGAAATACTGGTCGCGAGAGACGGAACCGACGTCGCGGAGATCGTGCGGACGCTGACACCCGCCCGGGCAAAGGCGATCGGCGAGGCAGCACTGCGACGTGTTCTTGGCGAGCACACCTACACTCTGAGGGGAGCTCTGGTCGATACCGTCTTCAGGGAGCACGTCGGACGCCCTACCGTGGAGGCGGCGGAATGACGAAGCAACTCGACATCGTCTTCCTCGGCCTTTCGCTGTCCTCGTCCTGGGGGAACGGTCATGCAACGACTTTCCGCGGGCTGCTGAGAGGCCTTCATGACCTGGGCCACCGCATCACGTTCCTCGAACGCGACGTGCCCTGGTACGCGCGCCATCGTGATCTGCGGGAGCCCGATTTCTGCACCTTGTTCTACTACGAAACGCTCGATGAACTGCGTCGTGCCCACGAGCCGCGCCTGCGGCGAGCCCATATTGTGGTGGTCGGATCCTTTGTGCCCGAGGGGAAGGCAGTGATCGACACTGTGGCGTCGCTCTGCGGCGGGCAACTGTGTTTCTACGACATCGACACGCCGGTGACGCTGGCGCAGATCGCCGAAGACGACTGCGATTATCTGGCAAGGCGACAGATCCCGTATTTCGACGTCTATTTCTCGTTTACCGGCGGGCCGACGCTCGACCGGTTGCAGTCCGAATTCGGCGCGCAAAGAGCCGAGCCGCTCTACTGTTCCGTCGATCCGGAGCGGCATCATCGGACGGACAATGCCATCCAATGGGATCTCGGCTATCTCGGCACCTACAGTTCGGACCGGCAGCCGGCTCTTGAAGCGCTGCTGCTGGAGCCAGCGCGCCGGCTGCCGCGGCGGCGCTTCGTGGTCGCCGGCTCGCAATACCCGTCTAATATCGCCTGGCCCGGCAATGTCGAGCGTATAGAACATTTGCCTCCGGCCGAGCATGCTGCCTTCTACAGCCGCCAGCGCTGCACGCTGAATGTCACCCGCGCATCGATGATCGCGGCCGGATGGTCGCCGAGCGTGCGGCTGTTCGAGGCCGCCGCCTGCGGCACGCCGATCATCAGCGACCGGTGGCCGGGCCTCGACAGCTTTTTTCCCGAATCGACCATTCAAACCGCCGACAAACCCGACGACGTGATCGCGATCCTGAGCGGACAGAACGATCGTGCAAGGCTCGCCATGGCGGACCGGGCTCGCAAGCTTGTTCTGACGAGACACACCGGCATCGCCCGGGCCCGTGAATTCATATCCCGGCTGGCACCACCGGCCCGGATACGTTCAGGCCTCGGCCTGGACGTTGGAAGTGCGGCATGACTGGCAGACAGGAGAAGATACAGATGCGGCAATCAAGAAAGGCGCAACGGACGCAGACGGTGCTTATCGCCGGCGGCGCGGGTTTCCTCGGTTCGCACCTTTGCGAAACATTGCTCCGGGATGGTCACCGGGTGATCTGTGTCGACAATTTCCTCACCGGGCGAATGGACAATATCAGGCCACTTGTCTGCCGACCGCGCTTCCGGCTGATCGAACAGGACATCTGCACCCCGCTGGAACTCGGCGAACCGGTCGACCGCATCTTCAACATGGCTTGCGCGGCGTCCCCGCCGCGCTATCAGGCAGACCCGGTTCACACGACGCGCACATGCGTCATCGGCACATTCAATCTGCTTGAACTCGCGGCGGACAACGGCGCCCGGTTCCTGCAGGCTTCAACCAGCGAAGTCTATGGCGATCCCGAACAGCACCCGCAAAAGGAGGACTATGTCGGCCATGTCAACTGCACGGGGCCGCGGGCCTGCTATGATGAAGGCAAACGGACGGCCGAGACCCTTTGTTTCGATTACCTGCGTGCCGACAAAGCCGATATCCGCGTTGCGCGCATCTTCAACACCTACGGGCCGAGGATGGATCCGGCCGACGGCCGCATCGTCTCCAACCTGGTCATGCAAGCCATCGAGAAACGGCCGCTGACGATATTCGGCGACGGACGTCAAACCAGGTCGTTCTGCTATGTCACCGACCTTGTCGACGGGCTGCTGCGCCTGATGGACATCGATCCAAATCCACGCCAGCCGGTCAATCTGGGCAACCCTGGGGAATTCACCATCCTGCAATTGGCAAGCCTGGTACGCGAGATCACAGGCACGCGGTCGGCCGTGACGTTCCTGCCCTTGCCGCAAGACGATCCGCGCCGGCGCCGGCCCGATATAACGCGTGCGAAAACGCTGCTCGGCTGGGCGCCCAAGGTGCCTCTCAGACAGGGCCTGCTGCAGACGATCGGTTACTTCGCCGAGCTCGACACGGATCGGATGGATGCCTCCCTGACCCCGATTGCCGCCACTGGCGGTTCAAGGGCAGGCAAGGCGCAGAACCTGCCGGTTTGAAGACTGCCGGGCTGGCGCAATGACATGGTTCGCGGTGTTCAATTCTGCCACGGCCGGGAACATCCACGGGCTCTCGGGGTTGGGCTGTAGCAATTCCGGGAAAGGTGCGAAGCGGTTTTCCGTCCGGAATTGCGCGAAACAGCAACCTAGCCGGTCGACGGTTCGATCATACGCTGAACCGCTCTGGGAAGCCCGGATGGAGAAGGACCCGTGCAACCGAAACGATCCGCCAGAGACATCGATCAGATCGCCGCCAGCGAAACGGCCGCCTATTTGCGGCGGGCCTCCATCACCTATCTCGAATGTTGCATCAGCTTGATGATGACGCATCTGCAGCGCGAGGAGGTTGCCTCGATTCTGGAACGAGAAGCCGACATGCTGCGCAATTTGGATTGAGCTCGCGGCTTCAGGCCCTTGCCAGTTCGACGAAACGCAGCAGCCCCGCCTGGTAACGCCGGACGGTATCGGCCAGCCGGGTGCGCTCCCGCTCGTTGCAGGATTGGGTCGCCATGGTCCACAAGCCGAGCTGAAAAGCCAGGTAGCAGGGCTCCATGTAGGCAACCAGGTCAAGGTCGATGAGAGACCGTGTTCCGGTTTCCATGCAACTGACGAGCTTCGAAACCTCCAGGTTGGTCAGGCCATGTTCGATGCAGGCTCCGGCGACGTCCCATTCTATAGCCTGGCAGCCCACGAGGTCATGCGAGCGGCAATGATCGACAGCATCTGTCTTGATGAGCGTGCCATCGGCGCGCGCCAAGAATTCCCAGCGATGCAGCCGCCCATCGATCTCGACCTTGCGTTGGGTTTGTGGCAGCTGCCGGCTGGCGAACCAATCGCGCAATCGCGTCCCATGACTCTCCCCCAGCGCCCGGGCGCAATTGAAGACTGCCATGCCTGCGAGTTCTGCCAATGAAGCGCCGGCTTGCGTGGTTTGCAAATTGGCGTCGCGCCAGGCGAGGTACCGCCCCAGATGCTCGATGAGCCTGTCCCTGGATATATGAGCCTCATCAGCAGTTTCCGGGTCGACCCAGCGCTCGATCAGAAAACCGTGGCGGAGCCCCACGACCGGCGGACCGAAGCCGGCCTCTTGGAGCGACTTTGCGGACTGCAGCTTGCTTCGGCCGGTTTCGCCAATTCCGGCGAACTTGACCAGCCATCGCTTCGCGCCTTCCGAGGCCATGAACTTGCGCCGCTCGAAACCGCCGAAAACCGGAGGCCAGCACTCAGGCTGCGTTCGGAGGCACTCGCGCCAGGCTCCGCCGGAGATCTCGCGCAGCCGGATGTCTGGCCTGCCCAAAAGCTCGGCGACCCAGTCTCGCAGCGACGGCGCCGTCGAACGGTCGAAAGCGTGCTCGAAATCCGCAACATGGCGGCGGCAGCGGAGCCAGAGCGCACGTATGTCGGGCGACGCCTGGGCACCCGGCTCGCCAGAATGACTGGGAAACAAATGGATGCGCTCGATGTCGATGCCAAGGTGAAGCAGCCACGCTATCACCGCATGGAACGAACTGCCGGAAAGGCCAGGCCCCTCGTCAACGATGGCAAATCGGGCGGCCGGATCGTGGCGCCAACCGCCAATCAATTCGGGATCGGCAGCGATGCCGCGGCGGAAAGGATGCCCAATGGGCCGCACGCTGACTGGCGGTGGGGCGCCGATGGCGGCCGCGACCATCGCGGCGAGCCCGAGACCGATGCTGCGAATGCCGATGACGCAGGTGTTCGCGGCAAGCCCGGAACGTCGGGCGGCGACAAGATAGGTTTCGGGGTAGAGCGCGTAAAAGGCATAGCCTTCGGCGGCCCCGGTGACGACTTCGCTCTGGCAATCCAGGTCCCGAAGCATAACGAGAATATCATCGTTCAGCGCTCCGCTAGCGACAAAGCCGCATTGCCAGGACCACGCAACTTCCTGCGCCAGCCCGAAAAGGATTTTTGCGCCTTGCCGTTGACGCAGTGAATTGCTGTCGAGCCCAGAGGCCCGGAACTCGATGTCGGCAAGGCCCTGGGCCAGCTCCGAAACGCTTATGAACAGGCCCACCAGGGCAGCATGCCGCTCGATGCCGGCCGGCATCGAGCCGATGTCCGCCGCTGCTTCGCAGGCGGCTTCTCTGAGCCGCGACGCGCTGTGCACCTGCTTGTGGTCACCAAAGACGATCATCGTTCCTGCCGGACTATCCCGCCGCCAACGCCGACTAGCCCTGTTTGATCCGTGCCGGGCGCCGCAATTTTTCACGATTTGAAGGAACATTCGTGGCCGCTCCCGGTTCGGCAGCGAGGAACTTACCTCCAACCAACAGAGGCGTCGGTTTCGTGGCATCGAAGAAAGTTCGTATCGGCATCGTCGGTGTCGGCAATTGCGCATCCTCCCTGGTGCAAGGGCTGACCTATTATCGCGACGCAAAGAGCAACGAGCCGATACCCGGACTGATGCATGCCGACCTCGGCGGCTATCATGTCGATGACGTCGAGGTCGTCTGCGCGTTCGACGTCGCAACGACCAAGGTGGGGCGCGACGTCGCCGAAGCGATTTACAGCGCGCCCAACAACACCTTCCGCTTCGCCGATGTGGCGCCGACCGGCGTTCGGGTCGAGCGTGGTCCCACGCTCGACGGCATCGGCAAATATCTGCGAGACGAAATCGAGGAGTCGAAGGAGCCGGTCGCCGACATCTGTGGGGCGCTTCGCGACAGTGGTTGCGAGGTGCTGGTATCGTATCTGCCGGTCGGTTCCGAAGAGGCGACGCGTTTTTACGCCGAATGCGCGCTGGATGCCGGCTGCGCATTCGTCAACTGCATCCCCGTCTTCATTGCTTCGCGTCCTGAATGGCGGCGGCGGTTCGAGCAGCGTGGCCTTCCCCTGGTCGGGGACGATATCAAGAGCCAGGTCGGCGCGACCATCGTGCACCGGTTGCTGGCCAATCTTTTCCGTGAGCGCGGGGTGCGCATCGACCGCACCTACCAGCTCAATTTCGGCGGCAACACAGACTTCCTCAACATGCTGGAACGCGAGCGGCTGGAATCGAAGAAGATCTCCAAGACCCAGTCCGTTGCCAGCCAACTCGACGTTCCGCTCGAGGCGGGCAACATCCATGTCGGCCCAAGCGACCACGTGCCTTGGCTGACCGACCGCAAATGGGCCTATATTCGTGTCGAAGGCACGACCTTCGGCGGCGTGCCGCTGAACGCTGAACTCAAGCTCGAAGTGTGGGACTCGCCCAACTCCGCCGGCGTGGTGATCGATGCGGTGCGTTGCGCCAAACTCGCGCTCGACCGCGGCATTGCAGGCGCCCTGACCGGGCCTTGCAGCTATTTCATGAAATCGCCGCCGGAGCAGTTCACGGACGCCGAGGCACGCCTGCGCACCCTCGCCTTCATCTCCGGCAAGGACGAGCCGATGCTCGACGCCGCCGAATGACAACGACGTTTTTTCTGATCCGGCATGCGGCGCACGACAATGTCGGCGGCTATCTGGCGGGCCGAATGGAAGGCATCCGCCTCGGCGAAGCCGGCAAGGCACAGGCTCAGCATCTCGCCGGTCGCATGGCCCGCGAACCCCTTGCCGCCATCTGCAGCAGTCCGCGCGAGCGCACGCTGGAAACCGCGAAACCGATCGCGCTTGCCTGCGGCGTCAACCACATCGCGATCTGCCAGGAGTTGGACGAAATCGACTTCGGCGTCTGGTCGGGCAAGACTTTCGACGAGCTGAATGCGGACGCCAGCTGGCGCCTGTGGAATGATCAACGCCAACAGGCGCGCACGCCGAGCGGTGAAACGATGCTGGATGTCCAGCAGCGCATCGTCGGCCTGATGGACGCTCTGCGCCAAAATACCCAGGGCCAGTGCGTTGCGCTTGTCAGCCACGCCGACGTCATCAAGGCAGCGGTATGCAAGGTGCTCGGTCTCCAGCTCGGCGACTGCTTCCGCTTCGACATCGAGCCGGCGTCGATCACCACGATCGTGCATGGCGACTGGGGCTCGAAACTCATTCGCCTCAATGAAAGCGCCTGACAGGAGTTATGAAATGCGGATGGTCATTTTCGGCCTCACCGTTACCTCTTCATGGGGAAACGGCCATGCCACGCTATGGCGCGGGCTTATACGGGCGCTGGCGCGGCTGGGCTGGTCTGTCAGCTTCTTCGAACATGATACGCCCTACTATGCCGGAACCCGGGATCTCGACCATCTCGATGGCGGTCACCTCGTCCTGTATCCCGACTGGGACAATATCCGCCGTGTCGCCGAGGCCACGATCCAGCATGCCGATGTGGTCATCGTCACCTCCTATTGCCCCGACGCCGTCGAAGCCTCGCGGCTTGCGCAGCAAGCCTGCCGTGGACTGAAGGTGTTCTATGATCTCGACACGCCCGTCACGTTGACAAGGATCGAGCAAGGCGAATGGCCGCCCTATTTCGGTCCGGAAGGCCTGCGCGATTTCGATCTGGTGCTGAGCTATACGGGCGGGCCGGCGCTCGATGCGCTGAAGACGGTGCTCGGCGCGGGTTTCGTCGCTCCGCTTTACGGCCATGTCGATCCGAAACGCCACCGGCCGGCTCAGGCAAGAGCCGATTTTGCCGGCGACCTGTCCTATCTCGGCACTTATGCCGCGGACCGTCAGGCCGGCGTCGAGAAGCTGCTGGTGCAGCCCGCGGTCCGGCTCCCCGATCGCCGCTTCATCATCGGCGGCGCGCAGTATCCGCAGGAATTCCCGTGGAGCGACAACATCTTCTTTGTCAGACACCTGCCGCCAGCCGATCATCCGGCCTTCTTCTGCTCATCGCGGCTGACGCTGAATGTCACCCGCGAGGCGATGGCGAAAAAGGGCTGGTGCCCCTCGGGCCGGCTGTTCGAGGCGGCAGCCTGTGGCGCCGCAATCATCAGCGACAGATGGCCGGGCCTGGACAGTTTCTTTGAACCCGGCAGCGAGATCCTGCTCGCCGACACCACTGACGACGTGGTCGCCGCCTTGAGCCTGTCGGACCGGGAGCTTGACACCCTGCGCATGCGCGCCCGCGAGCGTGTGCTTGACGAACACACATCCGTGCGGCGCGCCGCGGATCTGGACCAGATGCTGAACGACGCATTGCATGCGCCGGCGCGCGAACAGATGAAGGAAGCCGTTTGATGCTGGGCATAGTGCCGGCCGCCGGACGCGGCAGCCGTATTCAACCGCTCGGCTTCTCGAAAGAGTTGCTGCCGGTCGGCAGCAGGTTGGACGGACAGACCGAACGTCCTTGCGCGGTGAGCGAATATCTCGTGCGGCGCATGGTGCTCAATGGCGTCGACAGGATCTGCTTCGTCATCGGGTCGGGCAAATCGGACATCCTGGAATATTACGCGGCGGGCTACGACAACGCGACCGCCATCTTCGTGGCCCAGCCCTCCCCGGTCGGTCTTTGCGACGCGATCTTCCGCGCGGAGCCGCTGGTCTCGCCACAGGAGACGGTTCTCGTCGGTCTCCCTGACACCATCTGGTTTCCCGAGGATGGTTTCTGCCGGCTTGCCGACGACCGGCTGTCCTTCCTGCTGTTCCCCGTTGATCGTCCCGAACTCTTCGACGCCGTGGTTGTCGACGAGGGCGACCGGGTGAGGGAAATTCAGGTCAAGCAGCGCGACGCCGCGACCAATTGGATCTGGGGCGCGTTCAAGATGCCGGGCCGTATCTTCCACCAGCTTGCCGCGCTGTGGCGCGAGCGGGACCGTTACGACGAATATCTGGGCACGCTGATCAATGCCTACCTGGCTTCTGGAGGTGAGGCTTATGGTGTCAAGGCAGGCACCGCCTACGTCGATGTCGGGACCTTCAACGGCTACCGCACGGCGCTGCGCCTGCTCGAAAACAACGATGTCCCCGCGGACGCAGGCTCGCACCTGTTCACGGCCCAGGGCCGCTCGCACGTACCGTCCTTTCCAGGCGAAGGAGGTTAGAATGCTGCATTCCAATGCCGATATACGTCGTCGCATCGATGCGCTCGGGCCGTGGTTCCACAATATGGAATTGGCCGGCGTCGAGACCGCGCCCGATCATTTCCTCGGCAATTATCCGCTGATCAAATGGCGCAAGTTCGCGGACGCGATCCCTGCCGACCTGACGGGCAAGTCCGTGCTCGATATCGGCTGCAACGCCGGCTTCTATTCGATCGAAATGAAAAGGCGTGGCGCCGACCGTGTGCTCGGCATCGACTTCGACGAGGCCTATCTGGCACAGGCCCGTTTTGCCGCCGAAGTCGCGGATTGCGAGATCGAATTCCGGCAATTGTCGGTCTATGACGTCGGCGGTCTGGGCGAAAGCTTCGACATCGTGCTGTTCATGGGGGTGCTCTACCATCTGCGTCATCCGCTGCTGGCGCTCGATCTGATCCGCGAGCACGTCGTGGCCGATCTGTTGATCTTCCAGTCGATGCAGCGCGGCAGCACCGATTTGCCCGAGCTCGAACAGAACTACCATTTCTGGAGCCATGAGCTGTTTGACCAGCCGGAATTCCCGAAACTTCACTTCATCGAGCACCGCTACGCCGACGATCCGACAAATTGGTGGATTCCGAACCGCGCCTGCGCCGAGGCCATGCTGCGCAGCGCCGGATTCGAGATCGTGCGGCATCCTGAAACGGAGGTTTATTTTTGCCGCGTGGCCGGCGAGCCGGCCGGCGGCGGTGCCGTCTATCCGGTGAAAGGGAGACAAGATGATTGAAGCCGCCATGATCTGGAACGAGCCCAACAACAAGTCCCATTGGGATCCCGAGCTTGATCCCGACTGGAGCCGCTTCGCCACCATGGCGATCCTGGCCGCGGATGCGATAAAGCGGGAAAATCCGGCAGTGACCAAGGTCCTCGGCGGTATCTCGCCGATCGATGCGGGGTTCATGACCCGGATGAAGGAATTCGGCGTGCTCGATCACCTCGACGCTGTCGCCGTGCACGGTTTCCCGCTGGACTGGAACCTTTGGCAAATCCAGGAGTGGCCGCAAAAGCTCGGCGAGATTTCCGCGGTCATCGACCTCCCGGTCTGGGTCAGCGAAGTTGGTATCTCGACCTTTGGCGCGGAAGAGGTCCAGGTATGGGGCTTGCGCCGTACGGCCGAACTGCTGATCGGCAATGCGCCGCGCATCCAATGGTACAGCCTCTACGACCTCCCCCGTGCCTGGGAAGCCACCACGCGCCACCGCGAAGCGGAAGGATCTTCCTATTACCGCCACTTCTACATGGGCCTGCTGCGCGAAGACGGCACGCCGAAGCCGGCACTCGAGGAATTCCTTCGCTACGCTCCGCAGATCGGATTGGTCCAGTGGTTCCACTACCAAGACCATCGGCTGGACGATGCCGTTGCCTGGATGAAACGGCTCGGCGTCACCCATATGCGTACAGGCCTGTCCTGGGCCGACAGTTTCAGGCCGAACGCGCTCGACTGGTTCGACCGCCAGATGCAGGCGCTTGAGGATTTCAATGTTACGGTCACGTTCTGCTTCACGCCCGAACATCGTGGCCTGCAACCCCACCACACCAGCCCGCCTTTGGTGCCGGAGGAATTCGCTGAATTTTGCGCCGCTATGATCCAGCGCTATGCGCCCGGGATCAGCGCCGGCGCGGTTCCGGCGCGCCGGGCCTCGGCCGCATGAGGGCTTCGTGCTGTGACCCTCACGGTCCTCAATGTAGCCTATCCCCTGGCCCCGGTCGGGCCTGACGCCGTCGGCGGCGCGGAACAAGTGCTGTCCATGCTGGACCGGACGCTGGTGCGGATGGGCCATCGTTCCCTTGTCGTCGCTTGCCAGGGTTCAGATACGACCGGTACCCTGATCGAGACGCCTGCCGAAACGGGCGTACTCGATGAAGCAGCCAAGAGGCGGGCTCAGGATGCGCATCGTGCGGCAATCGCTGAAGCCCGCGCACGCTGGCCGGTCGATGTGGTTCATCTGCATGGCATCGACTTCGATGCTTACCTGCCGGACACTGGCCCGACGCTGGTAACACTGCACCTGCCGCTCCAATGGTACCCGCCGGCGGTGCTACGACCGGTGCGCGAGGACCTCTGGCTCCACGCGGTATCGGCGGCGCAGCAGGAAACAGCTCCGGCCGGCTCCATTCTGGTGCCGCCGATTCCGAACGGCGTCGACATCGATGCTTTGAGCGAAAACCGATCGCGGCGCAATTTCGCGCTGGTGCTCAGTCGAATATGCCCCGAGAAAGGCATTCACCTCGCACTCGAAGCGGCCAAACAGGCGGAAGTGCCGCTGGCCGTCGGCGGCAGGCTCTATCCCTACCAGACGCATATCCAATACTTCGACGATGAAGTCGCGCCGCGTCTCGACAGGCACAGGCGCTTCCTCGGACCGCTCGGCTTTTTCGCCAAACGGCGTTTTCTCAATGCGGCCCGCTGCCTGGTCGTCCCCAGCCTCGCCGCCGAAACAAGCTCGCTTGTCGCGATGGAGGCGCTCGCTTGCGGCACGCCGGTCGTTGCCTTTCCGAATGGCGCGCTGCCCGACGTCGTCGAGCATGGCAAGACCGGCTTTCTGGTCGACGACGTCGACGAGATGGCGCGAGCCATCATGGCCTCGGCCGGTCTCGACAACGAAACATGCCGGACCGAGGCGCGCCGCCGCTTCTCCCTCGAGCGTATGATCTCGTCTTACATGGATGCATATGAAGGCCTGGCGCGGCTTGGCGCTCGGCAGCCGGCGCTGGAGACCGAGCAGTGAGTGGTCTCCACGCCGAGATCATCCGCGACGAGGGAGCATTGGAGGCGCTTGGACCGAGCTGGCGGCGGCTCTGGTCGCGATGTCCCGCCGCGACGCCTTTCCAGTCTCCCGCCTGGCTCCTGCCATGGTGGCAGACATTCGCGCCGGGTGAATTGACGGCGATCGCCGTATGGAACGGACACGATCTTGCCGGCCTGGCGCCGCTCTATCAGCAAGCGCACGCTTCCGGTCCGCGATTGTTGCCGATCGGCATTTCACTCAGCGACTATCTCGACATTTTGAGCGCACCGGAACAACAATCAGCGGTCAACGCGGCAATCGCCGAGGCTGTACTCTCGCTCGAATGGTCGCAATGGATCCTGCCCGATCTCGCGACCGAGGCGGCCGCGCTGGCCCTGACACTGCCGGCCGTGCGGGAGAATTGCCATTCGGGCCATGCCGCATGCCCGGTACTCTCGCTAGCTGGCGATGCGTCGCTGACGGGTTGCGTCCCCGCCCGGCGCAGGCGTCAGTTGCGCCGCGCCCACCAAGCCGCACGCCGCAGAGACCGTGTCGACATCCGGCGCGCCGAGGCCGATCCCGAAACATTCCTCGGCCAGCTGATCCGGTTGCATGGCGCGCGTTGGGATGGGCAAGGCGGTGGCGTGCTGGCTGACGCCGCCACGCGGGAATTTCACCGGAATGCCCTCCCCCGCCTTGCGGCGGAGGGCTTGGCCCGATGCTGGCTGATCGAGATCGGCGGCTCGGTTGTCGGCGCCTATTACGGGTTCCATCATGGCCGCCGCGCCTATGCCTATCTCGGCGGCTTCGATCCAGCCTATGCCGGCGAGAGCCCGGGAGCGATCCTGATCGGTCACGCCATTGGCGAGGCTCTCCGTGAAGGCGCGCGGGAATTCGATTTCCTGCGTGGCCAGGAAAGCTACAAATATGGCTGGGGCGCGCTCGACCGCTGGACCAGACAAAGGATGTGGACGCGGAGCACGCCGGCATGACGGCGCCGCGTCCCGGATCGGTCCATGAGGCGGCAGCGGCAATGCGCACGCTCGAGATTTGCATGATCGACGGCGTTTCCCCCGAAGTCGCCCTCGCCAGGCTGGCGGTTCATGTGGACACAGGAATTGACGCGGCGGATTTGGCGGATATCGCCTTGACCATGCGGTCAAACGACAGTGCCGAACGATATTGGCTTAAATCCGTTGCTGCGCTGCTTTTGCGTAAGCTGGATGATTTCGAAGACCTTCGCGCAGCGGCCGCGGCGGTTTGCCATGACATTGACGAGAGTGAAATGGCGGCAGCGACCGTGCAGCGGCTGGCGAGCGGCTTTGACGGCGCGGCCGCCATTTCGCCTGCCGCGAGTGTACAATTGTCCTCGCTCGGCGACGAGGAAATCCTGGCGGCAACGACGGCCGAAATTGTCGGCTGGCTGGAAGGTCACGGCTTTACCGGATCCGGCAAGGACATACTGGATATCGGGTGCGGCATTGGTCGGTTCGAAAGGGCCCTTCACGCCATGGTCGGCCGTTTGGTTGGCATCGACATTTCCTCGACCATGCTGGCGATCGCAGGCGGGCAATGCTCGTTTGCCAATGTGGAACTGCGGCAGACATCAGGCTTGGACCTCACCGACTTCGCCGACAAGAGTTTCGACGGCATACTGGCTATCGACAGTTTTCCCTATCTGGTGCTAGCCGGGCTTGCCCAGCGGCACTTGAGCGAGATGGCGCGGGTGCTCAGGCCCGGCGGCATGGCAGCGGTTTTGAACTACTCCTACCGGGGGGCGGTCGCCCTTGACCGCTACGATATCCATCGGTTCGCAAACGCGTCCGGCATGCGGATCATCGTCGACGCGGAAATGCCATTCAGCCGCTGGGACGGAACTGCATTTCTTCTTCGAGCCGGAGGAACATAGTGCCTCAACCCGTGTTCGAGAGGAATCGCAGCGATGTCCAGTTGGAATCGGCATGCCCTGCAACGCCGGCTCGATGGCAACCGATCGAGGGACCGTCGGTGGACGACCGCGCTGAGCTGAATCGTCGCCTTACCGTGACGGCTCGAAGGGAAAATTTCGGATTGCCGAACAATGTTGTGCAGAGCCGGAGGCCGGCCGGATTGCAGGCCGGGATTGCCTTGCAAACGCCGGCCGCCTGTGCACACTGTTTTACAGGAATATCATTTGTTAAGAGAATGCGATGTCTCGCATGAGCCAGCGCAACCTTGGCCCCCAGGCAAGTCTAGGCATGGACCAGGAGATTGCGTCACTGCTGTCAGCCATCGAACAGGAGAAAGTTCCTGATCGCCTGACCGCGCTTGCGATGGAGCTGCAGAATGCGCTGGTCGAAAAGCGCCTACGCGAGACGACGATCAAGTTGAGCTGATTATCGGTGGCGTTCGGCGCCGGTATCGTAATGGTCTTCGGACAAATAACTGCGCCTTTCGACCAGTGATTGCGACGAGGTCTCGCCAAGCGCTTCCAGCACGCCCGCGCGTGCGCGGTTCAGGCGGCTTTTCACGGTTCCCACCGCGCACCCGCATATCTCTGCCGTTTCCTCGTAGCTGACCCCCAGCACCCCGATCAGCATCAGCACTTCGCGCTGATGCGCGGGAAGCGCCTGGATGGCACCGTGTACTTCCTTGCTCTGCATCGACCAGTCCTGGGACGCTTCGGAAATCGGGCGGCTGGAGGCGCAGTCAAGCAGCCCGGGCGCCTCCCTGGCTGCCGCTCTGACGCGGGTATAGTGGGTGTTGCGCATGATGGTGAAGAGCCAGGATTTCATTCGCGTTCCCGGCTCGAATTTGTCCAGATTGGCAAGACCCTTGGTCAGGGTCTCCTGCACCAGATCGTCGGCGTCCCCGGGGGCGCGGCAAAAAGTGCGCGCGAAAGCCCTCAGCGCCGGGATCAGATCGACGATGGAAATGCTATCCGCCTGGTTCGCGCGGTCCTGGAGTAACAATGGTCGGCCCTCGGCAAAAAATGTTAACGGAGACTAGGAAGAATGCAGGAGAATGAGGATCGTTCCTGTCTGGACGTAAACTCGTTCCAGGATCCCTGCCGCCAACTTTCGACCCATCGTGCTCCCGGTCAACTGGGCCGCCGAAGCCGGGTTCGTTTCGAATGGTCCACGTGATCCCGCGAGGCCATTTGTTCCTTGTCGGAACATTGCTTTCGCACCGTCGTTAGATCCGCGGCGGCTGTGGCAACATAGCTGGAAGTGGCAGCTCGCGCGACAGCCGGAATTCTTCAGCATGGTCGCTTTGCGGGTTCCCACGTTGGTGAAGCGGACACCGAGTTCGGATGCGCACGGTTCTATCGGGTTCTTCCTGGTGCGGCTCCTGTCAGGACCGCTGAGTTGGGCTATCGCGACGCAAGTGAACTACGTTCTGGTGCCTTGGCAATGCGCCCATCAAGTGCCAGTCGTGCTGCCCTTGGCTTTGACGCTTACGCTGCTTTCGCTCGTCGGAGGTGCGCTATCATGGCGGGCAAGGCGGCTACACGGCGCCTCCGGGCGCAAGCAAAACACTGAACGCTTCATTGCCGATCTCGGCATGGGGACGGCTTTGTTGTTTGCGCTGGTCATCCTCATGCAAGCCAGCGCCGCACTCATCGTCGATGGCTGCCTGCGATGAGCTTCGATGCATTCTTCTCCAGTTCGATTTGCTACGGCGCGGGCGCGCCGGCAGCGGGATGGACCTTGGCGCTGCCGATTACCCTGCCGCTGATGGCGGTGGCCATTGCCTATGCGACCGGCGCGACGCGGCTGTGGCGCCGCAGTGGCCACGGCAGGCCTATACGGGCACGGCAGGCACTGTGGTTCGCCATGGGCTGGATTGTCTTGACGGCGGCTTTGGTCAGTCCGATCCATGCGCTTGGCCAACGGGTCTTTGCTGCGCACATGATCGAACATGAACTGCTAATGGCCATGGCGGCGCCCTTGCTGGTTGCAGCATGTCCTGCCGCGGCCTTGCTGTGGGCATTGCCCGCCGGGTTTCGGCGCAATCTTGGAACGATCGGGCATGGGAAACTGCTGCGGATGACCTGGGCCTTCGTCGCCCGTCCGCTCAACGCGACCGTCATCCACGGCATCGCGATATGGGTCTGGCACATCCCGGCCCTGTTCGAGATAGCACTTCAGCAGGGCGTGCTGCACTACGCGCAGCACGCAAGCTTCTTCGGCACTGGCCTGCTCTTCTGGTGGACCTTGCTGCCACGTCCAGGCCGCCAGCAGAATTATGGCAACGCCGTGATGCATCTGTTCGTCACCTCGCTGCACACCGGTCTGCTTGGCGTTCTGCTGCTTTTGTCGCCGAAGCTCTGGTATCCGCAAAACGCTGTCGGCGCGGCGTTGTGGAACCTGAGCCCTATCGAAGACCAGCAGCTCGCGGGATTGGTGATGTGGATTCCGGCTGGCCTTGTCTATGGCGGAGCAGCGCTTCTCATGGCCGGCCTTTGGATTCGATCAAGCGAAACCAGAGCAGGCGCCGATGCGCTTCGGCCAAGTTAGGTCGGCCCGCATGATAGCTTCATGTCCCGCTCTCGGGCTCCGCCTTCATGCCACCAAGTTCTTCCTTCGTGCAAAGGAGCTTGGGCTTCATCGGATCCGAAATATCCAACTTGTCCCACGGAATTCGATAGAGCCCCTCGCGGCGGCGAAGTCCAAAAAGGTCGAGAACGGCGGTACCTACGGAGGAAGCGGACAGGCGTTCAAAAGCGGCGAAAATGCCGATGTGGAATTCGGTGACGACGAAGTCGTCGCCTTGCGATTCCGCGACGATCTCCTCTATGTGGCCTATGCTTTCGCCATTTTGGGACAGGACCCTCCGGCCAGCCAGATGGTCGACGTTCACGATCGCCACCTTCAGGCTCCCGGAATTCGGCCGATGACATGATCGCGCAACCAATCCTGCCAGTCGAAGATTACCGTCTCGCGCACGTCGATGTCGAATTCGATGTCGACGCCGATGTCGCGCACCTTGCTCCAGGGGATCCGATGCGGCCGGGCGTGCCGTTCGCCACCGAGTTTTGCCGCAAGGCGCGCCATCCAGCGCCCTGGCAGCCTTCCAAGGCGGCGCGCCAGCGTAACCGATCCAACTTCTATGGCAATGATCCTGGGCGGCTTGCCTGGCCTCAGTTCGGCGACCAAGCCGTCCAGCTTGCCGATCTTGACCTGCTCACGATCGACAACCTGTTTGTCCAGCACATCGCGCAGCAGCTTCATCAGGTGCCTCCGAATATCTGCAGGGGGATGGTCACCACAGCAAGCACAAAGCCCAGCGTGATGATGAAGATCACCGCGATATTCGAGATGATCCCGTTGCGATGCTCGCCGACGTAATGCTTGTCGTTCAGCAGGAAGAGAAAAGGCACCACGGTCAGCGGCAGGCTGGCAGCGGTAATCGCCATGGAAAAGACCGTCAGCCTGAGCGGATCGAGGCCAAGCGCGATCGGGATCGCGGCAAGGAAAATCGACACCGAATAGACGCTGGCGAAGCCCGGATTGTCACGCGGCTTGCTGTCCTCGCCCCATGTCCAGCCAAAGCCCTGCGCGATCAGGTAAGCCTGTTGCAGCGCAATTTCGAGCACGGCGCCGAAGCAGGCGATGCCGAGTGAAGCGACAAACAGCACGAAACCCCAGAACCCGAAGATAGGGATGAGCATCAGCGGCAGCTGATTGTAGTCGTCCACCTGACTTATGCCATGCGCGCCGAGCACGAGCGCGGCCACGATCAGAACGCCGACGGAAATTGTCCCGCCAAAGCTCATACCCAGGCCGGCAATGGCGCGATTGGTGCCGAGATAGCTCTTGTCCCACCGGTCCTCGATCGCCCCCGAAGAGTAAAACATGAAGAGATAAGGTGATATCGAGGCGCCAAGAATGCTGACGGCCATGAACCAGTAGTTTGCCGTATCGTGACTGGGCAGGCTCGGCGCGGCGCCGTCAGCAACCTGTTTCCAGTCCGGCTTGAGCATCACCGCCGCGACGACGAAACAGAGCGTGACAAGGCCGAGCGTCGAGACGCCCTTCTCGATTAGGCCGAACGTGCCTTTCCACAACAACAGCCACGCTACGAAAGCGACAGGCAGCGCCCACCATTGGAAGCTGATGCCCGTGGCAAGTTCGCCGGCAATGGCAACGCCGCCGATCTCCGCCGACAGCACCATGAAATTGACCAGCACCGTGGTCAGGAGCGGCCACAGGAAGGCATTGAAGCCGAACCGCTCGCGGATGCCGTCCGCTATCGTGTGGCGGCTCACGGCAGCGAAGCGGCCGGCCATCTCGACCAGGAAGATGATGCAGACGGTGCCAAGAACGACCGACCAGATCAGCTGGAATCCGAACAATGCGCCGGCCTGAGCGGCCGTCGCCATCGAGCCGATCTCCAGAAAGCCGCCAACACTGGTAACGACCCCAAGCGAAATCTCGAGCAGCTTTTTCATGACTTCGGCTGATCGTATCTGGCAGCGGCGACAGTCAGATCCGCCATCGCGCCGTTAAGATCCTGCCGCGCCTTGTCAGCCTGCGGCCGGCTGCCGGTCTTCACGGCGGCTTCGGCATCTTTCATCGCCGTTGACAGCCGTGTCATCGCCGCCGAAACTTCACTTCTCCTTCCGGGTTCGGGCGAGGCGTCCGACCGCAACTGCCGATCGGCCTCGGTGACGGTTTCGGCAAGCGATTGCAATGTGGCCGCTGTATAGCGTGCAGGGGCGGCTCCTGCCATCCAGGCGTCGGTTACCAGGGCTGCCGTCTGCGCGGCTGATGCGACCGTCCTGGATTGCTGTTGGACGGGGTCGGAGGACGTACAAGCAGCCAGGGCCACTGCGGTCATCACCAGGCAGGCGCGGCAAAAAAGCCGCTCAACGCAATTCTTAAAAAGCTTCAAACTCCACTGCCTCACTGCCGAACGCCATCCTCCCTCGGCCACGCACAATGCCGGTCGAGTTTCGGCGTCATCTTTCGCCCCTCGACAAGTTGATGAAGCTAAAAAACGGGCTAAGGCGGAAAGTTCCGTACGGGCCAAAGATTGCCTCGCGAACTCGCCTGCGACGCGCAGATGGCAGACCGATCTGCGGGCCTCAGCTCGCCGGTTGCTTACCATTATGTTCCGCACTCTTCTCGTCTGCGGTCGAGCCCGGAGCGCCCGCCCCTTCGGAGGTCTCCAAGGCTTCGATGACCGGCGCCAGGGGGCTCTCTTCAGGTGGAATCCTTGCCTCTTCAGGATCATTCTCGCTCGCCTGATCGAGCGCGCGCTGGATGGCGTCTTCGATATGACCGATTTCCTCCTCACGGATTTCGCGTCCGTATCCGGCGGCATCGGCATCTTGTTCGAACTGTTGCGCCAGCACCGCAATACTGACCTGCGTGTCGGCAGGCAGTTTACCGACATTCTCCTGTAGCCAGCTTCGAAAGAACTCTACGGTTGCACTCATATCTGGTCTCCTCGACCGGACAACTTGCACAAAGGACGGGTGTTCCATTCCGCACGCAGCCTGGAACTCAAAATCGCCGACCACGTTCGTGATGATGGCTGTTCACCCCGTCCGAGAAATTCTGACCACAACCGGCACGCTGACGGCGAAGCCCTGGGCTTTTCTGATCCTTATCGGCTACACCGTCGCGTGGATTGTCTTCGAGCATGAAACACTCGACTGGCATGGCGTCGCCACCCTCGTGACCTGGGCCATGACGCTTCTCATCCAGCGGGCGGAGCACCGCGATACCCAAGCCTTGCAGGCCAAGCTGGACGAGTTGATCCGCGCGACCGGTAACGCGCGCAACGATCTCACCCAAATCGACAAGAAAGAGCCGGAGGAAATCGAGCGAAAACGCTCGGTCGACGGGCGCAACGACGAGCATGAGCGGTCCGCTAGCTGATCGGACCTCTTCGTGAATCTAGGGAGAAGCAGGCTTCGCCGGCAAGGTCCCCTGAGCCGGCTGGGTTCCCTGCTGATCCCCTCCAGTGGAGGTCTGAGGCGTCGGGTCCTTGTCGACCTTGGGGTTTTGATCGACTGGCTGGGTGTTGGGATCGCTCTTGGATTGCACCGGATCGCTGTTGCTGCACGCTGCGAGCAAAACCATCGCGACAACAGCCATGACCGCTTGTCTCATCGTGATCTCCTCTTCGCAACAGCAACGTGAGGCGTCGCAACCCGTTCCATTGGCATGAAGCTTCTGTTCCTCAGCCGAGAACGAACCGCCTGCACGGCAGCGGGCGCCACCGTGACGAGGTCGACCGGATTTCGGTTCACTTGCGGTCGTAAGGCCGTTGCTGCCGATGCCGCGGCACCGCTGTCTCGTTCGTGGCCATTGCATGCTGGCCGAGGCTCAGGAACATAGCTCGCCGCCCGTGGTTAGGCCGGAGCCATCTGCTTCAGGTTTTCGACCATGCTGCATATCAAGTTGGGTCGACCCCATTTTGCGCCGCAGGATTGGTGCATCCGGACGGCATTGTTCCTTGCGAAGTCCATGGCTTTCCTCTTGGTGCTGCTGCTGGCAGGCGTCCCGCCGCTTTGGGCCTCCGAGATCGATCGGGGCGAATATCTTGCGCGCGCCGCCGATTGCATCGGCTGCCACACCTCGGAACCAAGCCGGCCGCTGGCTGGCGGCTACCGGGTGCCGACGCCGTTCGGGGAGGTCTATTCGACGAATATCACGCCCGACCGCGACACCGGCATCGGACTCTATTCGGATGACGAGTTCGTCCGCGCGGTACGGGGAGGCAAGCGGCGGGACGGCGCCGACCTCTATCCGGCCATGCCTTACGACAGCTTCGCGCAGATGAGCCGCGCCGACGTTCTTGCCATCAAGGGCTATCTCTTCGCGCAGCCACCGATGCATCAACCCCGTCCCGATAACATCCTGCCCTTTCCTTTCAGCCAGCGTGCCATCGTGAAGTTCTGGAAGATCGCGAACTGGCGCGGCGGCGGGTTCGCTCCGGACCCGTCCCGCGACGACGAATGGAACAGGGGCGCCTACCTCGTCGAAGTGCTTGGCCATTGCGGCGCATGCCATACGCCGCGCAACATGACGCTGGGGATGGACAGGCAAAAGAACCTCGCCGGCGGCTCGGCGGGCATCTGGCAGGCCTACAACATCACGTCCGACCCGACAGCCGGCGTCGGCGGCTGGAGCGACGCCGAACTCGGGCGTTTTCTCAAGACCGGCGCTCTGCCCGGCAAGTCCTACGCCGGTGGGCCGATGGCCGAAACGGTGACCAACAGCCTGAGCCATCTACCTGACGGCGACATCCGTGCAATCGTCGCCTATCTGCGCAGCGTACCGGCCCAAGCCGGCGAGGAGAAGCAGCCGCGGTCCTCGCGGCAAGGCATCGCCGCCAGTGCCGGGCCGGACGGCCAAAACGTGCCGCACGGCAACATCACCTCCGACGGAGCCGGACTCTATGCCTCGCTCTGCGCCGATTGCCATGGACCCGATGGGCGTGGGTCAGCCGACGGCGGCTTCCCCTCGCTCGTCCACAACACGACGACGGGGGCGCCGACATCGCAAAACGTGGTGATGACGATCCTCTATGGCGTCCAGGCCGGAGGCGTCGCGGGCCGCCCTTCCATGGCCGCGTTCGCCGATTGGCTCGACGATGGCCAGGTCGCAAGCCTTGCCAACTATGTTTTCGCCCATTTCGGCAATCCCGAGGTCAACGTCGCGGCGTCCGATGTGCGCCAGATGCGGGCGGGCGCGCAAACCCCGGAAACACTGATGCTGATCTGCGTGGAGGCGCTCGTCGCCGCCTGCGCCGCGCTCCTTTTGCTTTGTGTGTGGCTGCTTGTCCGACGCTACCTGGGACGGCTCCTTTCAGGTTACGTTCGTGCATAGAGATAGGCGGCGATGTCGCGTGCCTCCTGCGGCGACAGGTTGGTGTTGGGCATGGCCGTTTTCGGGTCCACGTCCCGTGCACGGCTGATCCAGCGTATCATCACATCGGAGGAGGTTCGCGCCGTGCCGCCGATATAGAACCGCCGGGAGACGCCGGCCAGCGACGGGCCGACCGTCCCTCTGGCTCCGGGCACGCCGGGAATTTCATGGCATCCGCCGCAACCGTTGCGGATCATAGAGGGGATGGCCCGGGCAGCCTCGCCGCCGGTCTGCTGATTGATCTGCGCCTCGCTCAGGAACTCCGCGCGCCATGCCTGCGCGAGATAGGCACCGGTCACGAAAACGGCACCCACGAGAAAGGCGGCGCTCCATGTCACGATTTTGTCTCGCGGCAACGAGGCAACGTCCAAGGCGCTCGATGGAATGGCTTCGCGTGGACGCACGCGCAGCAGAAAAACGAGGCCTCCGGCAAACAGCAGAAGCCCGGCCAGACCACGCAACGCAGTGTGGTGGCGCGAGAAACGCTGCCGGTGCCTGATGGCCTGCATCTCACATCCTCGGGAACCAGTAGATTATGAAATAGAGCACGACCCAGGAAGCGACCACGAAATCCCAGTAGAAGGCATTGTCGGCCACATCGCTGAAACGTCGGCCCGTGTTGCCCTTGTCCGTAAACATGAGGACCGCAAGCACGACCGTATCGCCGACATCCGTAAGCAGGTGGGTCGTATGCAATCCGATGATGAACCAGATTATCGAGCCGTAGGCGTTCTGGTCCCAGCGGATCTCTAGTGCCGCGAACTCCCAGATGCGCAGCAGCAAAGGCAAGAAACCAACGGCTGACATCACGATCATGCCGACGCGCACCTTCGCCAGATCCTGCCTCTTTGCCAATTGCTCGACCATGTGATTGGGAACGACGCTGATGAGGAGAACGACCAGTATGGCCGTGCCCGGGAACAGGTCCGGTGGCGGCGCGGCGATCGGCCACTGCGGACTGACCGACGCCAAATAGAGATAGGCGCCGATCGCGAGGGCAAAACCGGTCGCCTCGAGCGCGATGAAGGCCAGCGTTCCCCACCACATGGGAGTGCTCGCGCCGAAATCATAGGTCGGCAGCCGGCTGATATCGGCAACGGTGCGGTGCTTCATTCCTCGTCCTCCGGAATAGCCTTGGGCCAGAACCAGCCGATGAAGGTCACCGCCACCGGCAAGGAGCCCCAAACCACGGCCCAAGGCGTATAGATCGAGGCCAGAAAAGCCACGCCGACCGCAATGGCGGCGAGAAACGGCCAGATGGAATTGTCGGCCGAGGGTTGGCGGATTTGCGGCACCGCATCGGCGACGGTGCCGGCTATCACCTCGCGTGCGTCGATGCGCAGCCCCTCCGCGACAGGAAGTACTTCGGCATCCTTCCAGAGCGGCTCGCGATGGTCGACCACCGGAATGCGCGGGAAATTGTACGACGGCGGCGGCGAGGCGGTTGCCCATTCCAGCGTGCTCGCGCCCCAGGGGTTGTCCCCGGCGAGGCGCCCGCGCCTGAGACTAAGGACGACGTTGAGGAAGAGAACTCCGAACCCGGCAGCCAGGACGAGGCTGCACAGGCTGACGAAGAGGTTCGTGCCTCCCCAGCCGCTTTCGAGCGGATAGGTGTAGACCCGTCGCGGCATTCCTTGCAGGCCAAGAATGTGCATGGGAAAAAAAGTGGCATTGAAGCCAATGAAGACCAGCCAGAAGTTCCATTTCCCGAGCTGTTCGCCAAGCATGCGCCCGGTGATCTTGGGAAACCAATAGTAGACCGCGCCGAGCAGCGGAAACACCGCCCCGCCCACCAGCACGTAGTGCAAATGGGCGACGACGAAATAGGTGTCATGCACCTGCAGATCGAGCGGCACCGACGCGACCATGACGCCGGTCAAGCCGCCGATGACGAAGGTCACGATAAAGCCGAGCACGAACAGGAGCGGCGTTGCCAGGATCGGCCGCCCGCCCCAAATCGTGGCGATCCAGCAGAAGATCTGGATCCCGCTCGGGATGGCAATCATCATGGAGGAAGCGGTGAAGAAGCTTTCGCCAAGCTGCGGCAGGCCGGTGGCGAACATGTGATGCACCCACAGGCCGAAAGACAGCAGCCCGATGCCTATCAGCGACAGCACGATGCCCAGGTAGCCGAATACCGGCCTGCGGACGAAGGCAGACAGGATAGCCGAAACGAAGCCCGTCGCCGGGATAAAGATGATGTAGACTTCCGGATGGCCGAAGAACCAGAAGAGGTGCTGCCACAAAAGCACGTCGCCTCCGCTTGCCGGGTTGAAGAACTGCGTCCCGACGAGCCGGTCGAGAATGAGCATCGTGCTCGACACCATCACCGCCGGCATCGCAAAGAGAATGATGAATGCCATCACCAAAGCCGACCAGACATAGATCGGCATGCGGTCCAGCGTCATGCCCGGCGCTCTTTGCTTGAAGACGGTGGCAATGACCTCCACGGCGACGGCAAGGGCCGAAACCTCCGTGTAGGTGACCATCTGTGCCCAGAAATCCGGGCGCTTGCCGGTGCCGTATTCGGGACCCGCCAACGGTACGTAGGAAAACCACCCAGCATCGGCACCGGTGTTGAAGGCAAACGCCACCCAGATCATCAATCCGCCCGACACATAGACCCAATAGCTGAAGGCATTGAGGCGCGGAAACGCGACGTTGCGCGAGCCGATCATCAACGGCACCAGGTAGATGGCGAAGCCTTCCATCATCGGCACGGCGAAGAGAAACATCATCGTCGTGCCATGCATGGTGAAAAGCTGATTGTAGAGATCCGGGCCGACGCGGCCCGCTTCGGGCGAAGCAAGCTGCAAGCGCATCACGAGCGCGGAAATCCCGGCCAGGATAAGGAACAGGAAGGCCGTGACGACGTAGCGTTGGGCGATGCGCTTGTGGTCTACGGTCGCCAGCCAACCGTAGAGGCCATCGGGTGTCTTCCAGGTCTCGGACAGAGATGCATGAAGCGTGGCGTCGTCGAGGCCCGTGTCGCGTATGCCCTTGAGCTCCTCCGCGTTGAGCTCGACCTCGGCTGCGCTCATTGCAGCCCCTCCAGATAGGCGACCACCGCATTGAGGTCATTGGCACTGAGATCGATGCTCGGCATTTTGGCGCCGGGCTTGATCGACTGCGGGTCGGCGATCCACGCCGCGAGGGCGCCTCGGGTCAGCGGCAAGGTGTCGGCGGCAAGAGAGCCGCGGCTTGCAAGATGCGTCAAATCCGGCCCGACGACGCCGACCGCCGGTGTGCCACGGATCCTGTGACAGAGCGCACATCCGGTTCCGAGGAAAGCTGCCTGCCCGCGACGGGCTTCCTCTTCCTTCGGCGGCACGGCATCGAGCCGCTGCCGCGCAACCCAGGCGTCGAAGGCAGAGCGGCCTTCGGCCACGACCGTCATTGCCATATGCGCATGCTGATAGCCGCAGAATTCCGCGCATTGGCCACGGTAAGTCCCCGCCTTTTCCACCAGCAGCGTGATCGCGCCCGGCCGGCCCGGGATGAGATCGCGTTTCCCCGCGAGGCTCGGGACCCAGAAGCTGTGGATGACATCGGCGGAGTCGAGTTCGACCCGGATCGGCAGGTCCACGGGCAGATGGATTTCGTTGGCGGTGACAATGTCGGATTGACCATCGAGGTGATACCGCGCCTCCCACCACCATTGATGACCGGTGAGATGGATGGTGAGCGCCTCTCCGTTGAGAGCGGCGTTGGATTTTCCGGTCAGGAAGCTGGCGAAGGTCAGTCCGATGAGGACAGCAATGGTTACTGCAACGGCTGTGGCAACGACACGGAAAAAGTTCTGCTCACGTCTCCGATCGGTCGCAAGCGGCTCTCCTGTTTGCCGACCCCGCCGACGGTGAAGGACAGCCATCGTCAGAGCCATCACGACAAGGACCCACACCACCACGGAGACGGCCGTAAAAAGCCAGATCAGCCCGAGGATGGCTCGCGCGCCGCCGCCTTGAGGATGCAATGCCGACTGCCACTGGCTGCACCCTGAAAGCAGGACTGCCAACGCCCCTATCCCCCCTGCGCAGCGCAGTTTGCCCATGTCCGACACCGCCGTTCCGCGATGGTGATGTGTCACTCTCGATCACTACCCGCGTGACGGGGTCTCTCGAAACGCATCCGCTTCGACAGGACTTCGGAGGCCATCTGGAGATAGCGGATAGAAGACATCGTCAGTCAGCCTGAGGAAACACTGCTCGGTGATGCCAGCTGCAACGACGGGCCCGAAAATAAGTTCCGGTCGCGTGGTTTGGGCAGGACGCCTCGTTTCTCACAAACGTGCTTATCACGCCGCGGTGGCAAGGAATTGGCTGCAGGCATCCTCCCGAACGGGGCGCAATGTGGAGGAATGCCGGCTTGGTTTCCTAAGCACTTCACCAATCCGTGAACTGTTGGCGCGGCAACGGAGGTCCGGACGCGGGAACCTAGCTGACCAAGGCAGGTTGATGTTCGTCATCAAACAGCCGAGCACCCACATGAAACCATCCGTCACCGACCACGTCAAAATCAAACGATATAATCACCCAACCGGCGGTTGGGGATCGCTGAAGTCGCTCATACGCAAGGCACACGGCGAAGGTCTTCTCGTGTCGGGCATCTGGAGCACGCTGATGCGGCAGAACAAGTCCGACGGTTACATGTGTGTGTCCTGCTCCTGGGCCAAGCCAGCGGAGCCACGGCCTTTCGAGTTCTGCGAGAACGGCGCCAAGGCCACGCTCTGGGACCAGACCAAACGTCGCTGCGGGCCGGAATTCTTCGCCGCTCACCGGGTGAATGAGCTGCTCGACTGGCCCGATCATGACCTCGAAAAGCAGGGCCGGCTGGTCGAGCCAATGCGCTACAACGAGGCTACCGACAAATACGAGCCAGTGTCATGGGACGCGGCTTTCCGTCAAATCGGCAAGGAATTGAGAAAGCTCGATCCGCGATCCGTCGTCTTCTACACCTCCGGGCGGGCGTCGCTCGAAGCGTCGTTCATGTATCAGCTCTTCGCCCGCATTTACGGTTCGAGCAACCTGCCGGATTCCTCGAACATGTGTCACGAGTCGACGTCCGTGGGACTGCCGGAGTCCATCGGCTCGCCCGTCGGCACCGTGCAGCTGGAAGATTTCGCACATTGTGACCTCATGTTCTTCTTCGGGCACAACACCGGGGTCACCGCGCCGCGACTGCTGCATCCGATCGAAGAGGCGCGTCAGCGCGGTATTCCCGTGATTACCTTCAATCCCCTCCCCGAGCGCGGTCTCGAGCGATTCAAGAACCCGCAAAACCCTGTCGAAATGCTGTCGCCCGGACCGGGTACCAAGATGTCGAGCGAGTTCTTCCAGGTGCGCGGCGGTGGCGATATCGCGGCCATGACCGGAATCGCGAAATCCCTTCTCGCGCTGGATGATGCCGCCGTGCAAAACGGCGGCCGGCGCGTTCTCGATACGGGCTTCATCGCGGAACACACGTCCGGCTTCGAAGAATTCGAAGCCTATCTGCGGCGCACGCCATGGGACAAGATCGTTGCACGTTCGGGCATCGCGCGCGCGGATCTGGAACGTGTCGCCAGGATCTACAGCGAGGCTTCCGCGGTGATCGGCAATTACGGCATGGGCCTGACACAGCATCGGCACGGCACCGAAAACGTCCACATGCTGTGCAATCTGTTGCTGATGCGCGGCAATGTCGGCAAACCGGGCGCCGGCGTTTCGCCGCTACGTGGTCATTCCAATGTGCAGGGCCAGCGCACGGTGGGCATTTCCGAAAAACCCGAGTTGGTGCCGCTCGATAAGTTCGCCGCGTTCTACCAATTCGAGCCACCCCGAGAAAAGGGCCGCGATACGGTGGAGACGTGCGAAGGCGTCATCGACGGATCCGTGAAGGCCTTCATCGGCCTCGGCGGTAATTTCGTGCGCGCGGTTCCGGAGACGGGTCTCATCGAGGAGGCGTGGCGGCGTCTGCGACTGCACGTACAGATCGCAACGAAGCTCAACCGCAGCCATCTCATCCCCGGCACGGTCACCTATCTGCTTCCGTGCTTGTCACGGATCGAGCGGGACAGCCAGGCGGGCGGCGAGCAACATGTCTCGATGGAGGACTCGACGGCCTGCATTCACGGTTCGTTCGGCTACCGGCCGCCGGCGGGTCCCGATCTGCTTTCCGAGCCAAGGATCGTCGCCGAACTCGCCAAGGCTACGGTGGGCGGCAAAAGCGCTGTCCCGTGGGACGAATGGGTCGGCGACTACAGCCTTATCAGGAACGAGATCGAGCGTTGCTACCCGGACCACTTCAAGGACTTCAACAAACGTTTTTTGGCGCCGGGAGGGTTCCACCGCGACATCAAGGCGTCGAAGCGGGTATGGCAGACGCCCAACAAGAAAGCCAACTTCAAGGCGCCGACCATGTTGGAGACCGATCCGGACATCGACGTCTCTCAGTCTGATGTGCTGACGCTCATTACGATCCGTTCAAACGATCAGTTCAACACCACGATTTATGGTTATCGCGACAGATTGCGCGGCATCAATGGAACGCGCATGGTTCTGCTGATGAACAAACGCGATATGCAACGGCTTGGGGTTTCCGACGGGGACGAGATCGATCTGCAATCGGCAGCCGAGGATGGGGTCGAGCGACGTGTCCGAGGCCTGAGGGTCACACCTTACGCGATCCCTCCCGGAAATTGCGCAGGCTACTACCCGGAGCTCAATCCTTTGATTCCCTTGTGGCATCGGGCGGAGAAGGCGCATGTGCCCGCGGCCAAATCGGTGCCGGTAAGGTTGGTTCCTGTCTCCGGTCAGGCATCGAAGTAACGAGCCTCGCGAGCTCTTCCGCTCGTCAAACCGGTCCTGGGCACGCACCCACGCTCGAGCCGGCTGTGCAGCATTGCCGTCGGCTGGCGGAGCGAGCCAAGGCTCAGACCAGGCGCACAGTCGAACGTTACCATGAGGGTTGCTCGCGAAACAGGTTCAGTCACAGGGATGCTTTTGGGCAGAGATCGACCGAAACTCGCGCCAGTGCTGGTGGCCGCGGCATTCGCGGCGCTGGCTGGATATAATCATGCCCGCGCCAATCGGGCGCTTGCCAGCCGAGCCCACGGACATGTGGTGGAGATCGATGGTGCACGCCTGCATTTTTTGGAAGCCGGCACTGGCGTGCCGTTGCTTCTGCTGCATGGCAACGGGTCGATAGCGGAGGATTTCACGTCGAGCGGCATCTTCGAGCAGGCGGCAAGGACCTACCGGGTGCTGGCATTCGATCGTCCGGGGTTTGGCAGAAGCTCACGATCGCGGGGCCGGCGCTGGTCGGCTTGCGATCAGGCCGACCTCATACATGCCGCCGCCGCCAAGCTTGGCATCGAGGAATATCTGGTGCTCGGGCATTCCTGGGGAGCATGGATCGCAATCGAATTGGCGCGCAGGCATTCCGCATCGGTCGCCGGTATCATTCTGGTGTCCGGCTACTACTACCCGCAGCCACGGCTGGATCTTGCACTGGCCGCACTCCCGGCCCTACCGTTGGTCGGCACCGCGTTTCGGCACACCCTGCTGCCATTGCTTGTGAGATCGGCCTGGCCTTGGGCGATGAAGGAGATCTTCTTCCCGGCGATGGTCGCCAGCGAGTTTGCCGCACTCGCCAAAGAAGTCGCCAGCCGCCCTTCACAGCTACGCGCAGTCTGTTCGGAGACGGCTTTCATGTTGACCGCGGCCCTGTTTGCGAAAGCCACCTACGAGGACATTGCCGTTCCCACCGGGATCGTGGCGGGCGCGGCTGACCGGCTGTTCGATGCGGAACGAAATGCGCGACAACTGCACGCGGAGATCGGCGGCTCTCTCCTCGATATCGTTCCGGGCGCCGGCCACATGGTTCATCAAAGTGCGCCGCAATCAGTCCTCGCCATGGTCGACAGGATTGCACAAATGCATTCCTGGTCGCTACCAGGTCCCTCCTGCGAGGCTTGAGTAGGCGACGAGATCAGGCAGTTCGGCGGGTATTGCCGATCGGGCCCGGGCCGACAGCATCGGCCACGGTGCCGTCCAGATGGTCCGAACCTTGGGAACTGATGGGAACCGTCGATGGAACCTAAGCTAGCGCCGGACGTATCAAGCGGGGGGCGAGCAACGTCGCCGGGGGTGGCACCATGACCGCTCGACACTTTGCCGACATGCAGCCGATCCTTCACCAGAACATACAGGCCTTGGTCGACCACAGGCAGCAACAGGAGGAGCATCGCGGAATCCAGATGCGGATTGCTGGCGCCGTTTCGCGTTTCGCGGGAAGCATGACCTTTGTGTATCTGCATCTTGCGGCGCTGGTTGGCTGGATCCTCGCGAACGTGGGAGCAATCCCAGGCATCCCGGCCTGGGACCCGACTTTCGTGATCCTGGCCATGGTCGCGTCAGTCGAGGCGATTTTCCTGTCCACTTTCGTGCTGATCAATCAGAACAGGATGACTGAACAGAGCGAACGCCGAGCCGAACTGGATTTGCAGATCAGCCTTCTAAACGAGCATGAAACCACGCGGCTGATTGAAATGGTGGCTGCTTTGACGGCGCGCTTGAACGTCGCGACGCCGGCCGACGAGGAGCTGCCCCAATTGGCCGAGAACGTCGATCCGCGAAAGGTAATGACCCAAATCCAGGAAGCCTCTCGAGATCGGCAGAAACCTTGAACAAATGTTTCGCATCCAAATGGCAATTCGAGCTTGTCCGTCGGTCGAACTCTGCGGTTAGCTGTTCGAGCCTTGCTCCGCTGAAACGAGCGGCAACAACAGCCGCGCATCGGGGCCGTCTGAGAAGTCCGCGTGTCCTGCCCCCTTCATCAGTCCTGCCAGATGTCCGGCTGTCTTGACACCTGAAAAGCTCGAACACATATCGTTTTGTGGTGCGAGCCAGCCCGGCCTGCACCAACCCGAAAAACTCAAAACTCGTTCAACTTGGAGGATCTGATGAACGATCGGATGTTCGATAGCCCCGTATTCGTGAAGGGCGGGGAAAACACCATTCAAGAGATTGCGTGCCTCGAAGACGCCCTGGAATTTATGTACGAGTGGCCGAAGAATAGACGCGGCCCGATTTACGACACGGCGCTTCGCGCCTGTCAGCGAGCGTTTGATCGGGACTATCCGTTGTCTGCCGCGCGCAACGCTTTCGCGGGTTTTGCCAAGTCGGCCAAAATTATCGAAGAGGTCAGCGCGCCGCTGGCGTGGATGACCGGCCGGGCCAGCCAAGGCGGCGTGGCGGCTTAGCAGTGCTGATGGGAGGTTACGATGCTTTCGAAGCCTTTCAAAAAGCCAATCCGTGTATGGGTTGGTCTCGGCTTTCCTCGTCAACTGAACACCGTTGTCGATGCCTACCAGTTCGCCATGGACTATTGCGGCAACAGTCCTGAACAGAGAGCTGCAATTCGAGCCTGCAAGGCGGCATTAACCGGTGATATCGATGCGGAGACGGCGCGCGGCGTTTTCGTGGCGTTTGCCGAGAAAAAAGGCTTGGTGGCCGACGAGTGGGTGCCACTGCCCATCAAGAACGAAAGGCGCAACCACGCCTGATAATTGGGGCGGTCGTTCTCACGCGGCCGCCTCGCCTGCTTCGGGACACCGCGGCCCCGGCACAGGACACGGGCCAGGAGGGGACTAGTCCTCGCGCTCGCCGAGCGACGCCGTTGCGCGTCTGTTCGACCTTGAGGTTGCTAGCTCCCCAGAAGACTGAGCCGCCCAAGTAAATCTTGCGTTGAATATTGTTAATCATTGACCGCGGATTTGAGGAGAAGAGTGCGCGGAAGCGCAGATGGCAAAGCGCAAATCAAAGCGAATCAGGGTTCTATCCCTGCCTTCGCCCGAGCTCATCGTCGAAGCCACATTTTTTGCTCGAAAATGTGGGATCACCACCGACGAGGCGTCGGCTCTCATCGCCCGAGCTAACAAAGCCGAGAAGATTCGGGACCCTAAGCGGTAATCCGTGGCCCTTGATCAGCCTCATCGCTCGCGGAATCGCCAATTTCAATCTCCAGCAGAATCCAGCGTGAGGGTGCCTAATCGAGGCGCTTGATGCGGCCCTTCTCGAGGCGGAATACTCCGGCATTGCCGCCTTGTTTCTCAAAATCGGTCTGCAATTCATCCCAGGTGCCAAGGTGCTCCCCACAGTCGGCACACAGGATCCGTGTCTCGGGTCGCGCATCACGCGGTATTCTCAGCCGGATAGTGAGGCAATAAGGGCACTCCAGCCGGTGGTCGAGAAATTCTTGCGACATCGCTCAGCCCTCCTCGCTATCAGACCCCGCGTATCAACCGCTTTCGGGAAGATCCGCTAAATTGGGGTTGTGGAATGGAAAGGTTGACCAGCATCTCAACAGATCGCTGCGTCTGATGCAACTCACTCCTGCCAGGCCTTGCCTCGGTCGTCTTCAGCGCTGTCGCCTTCTCGATTTCCGTCTGCCGCTGGACATGCGGGCGATAAGACCAAGTGCCGGCGCCGCCGCCGCAGGGACGCCTTTGGCAGTCCCGGCATATCCGTGCTCCTAGCTGGCCTGGTTCTTTCGAACCGCTGGGCGACAACAGCAGGGGCACGGGATCTGGAAGTTATTCGCCGTAACGTCAGGTACCGTATCTGACTTCAAGAGCGTCAGCTATTCGCTCGCAAAGCAACTCCCCCGTTGCTACATTTAGGTGAAGGCGCAGGCGCTCTCCTCGATTGTCAACGACAATTATCGCGATGCCTTCATCGGTGTAGTCGGCACCCGATTCAACATCCACCAGCCTGAAATTGCGAGGGACCGTATCCGGATCGGTGGACATATTCGCACCCCATCGGCGGCTATTCGGCAGCTGACCGTCGGATTATCCCACGTCAAGCCCTGCCATTGCAATGAGACGGACAATCACGGGACTGAACGCTTGAATTGTGCCGTATCCGAGCCGGCAAAAACACCTCGGAATGACCGACGCGTCATAGACCCAGAGATCACTTCAATACCTTTTGTTTTCGCTGAAAGGCCTTGGCACCCTTGATGAGTGATTTGGCCGCCTCGCCGGCGTCCTGCCAGCCCTTCAGCTTGACTATCTTGCCCGTGCCCAGCACGGACGACAAGAAGAACTGCTCTATCTCCTTGCGCAAATCCTGCGGCACGTGGTCGGCGGCGGTGGGCTCGTCAAGGGCGTCCTCCCTGCGCGGGCAGAAAATATAGCGATCATTCCTGAGCACGGTTCCGTGCGGATCCTTCTGCTGCACCCGCAGCGCACCGAGCAGGTCGCATTGAATGACCACGCCTGGGGCCGTCGCCGCCTGGTGGATCACCATGCCGTCAAGCGGATCACCGTCATCGCCGAGGGTGGAGGGTACGAAACCCCAATCATACGGGTATGTGTTGCCGACCGGCAGCGGCCTTGAATATTGAAAGACACCCATCTTCGGCTCGTAGGCGAGCTTTGCCGCTGCTCCCCTTGGCGTTTCGATCACGACGCGAAACAGGTTTCGGGACTTCGTCGGTAGTTTCAAGAAGTTTGTCATAGCCATACATCCGAAAGCGCCATCGCAGTAGCACGCGCGACGAAGCAAAAGGTTCCCGTTTTGCCAGCCGACAAATGGAACCAGCTTTGGAAGCGAATGTTCAACATTGCAGCGAAAAGGGAGAGTTTGATGGCTAAGATTTCACCGCATGCGCTGAAAGGCGCCGGCTACGGGATTTCAACCATAAGCGTCATATTGCTGGCGGTGGTCAGCTGGAAAAGTGCCTCGCAAGATCCGATGCTTGCCGCATGCCTGTTTGGTGGTGCCGTAACCTCGATAGCTGGCATGTGTTGCCGCTGGACTTCCTATGCGATCGAAAAGCGCCAGAAGCGCATGCAAAGGGATGCTTTGGGGAGCTTATGACCGTTGGTCGACCTCAATGACTCCGCCCGCCGGCGCAGCCAGTTGCCGCTGCCGTGCCCGTGATCCAAAGATGCCAAAGCGCCTGAAAATACCTCGCCGACAACGGCATGAATGGTTTGATTGATTGCCGGGGCGCCCGCAGACGATAGGCCCCACGACGCCCTTGTGTTTGCATCTCGCCCGCCCGATAGTCTCTTCGGGACGCTCTGAAAGTAGCCATGGCCAGCGAATATCTGAACCACCTTTTGGAGTGCCCCTTTTGCGGCACTATCCGGTTGCGGATTCCCAGCGACGCCCAGCCGTTGACGCCGATCACTTGCGCCGATTGCGGCAAATATCTCGGCACATGGGATGAGTTGCAAACCGATTTCGAGCTGCAAGGCGGCACCGATGGGGTGTTCCGTCTCGACAAGGGGCGCATCAAGAAGCTCGACTAAAGCGCGTCGCGTCGAAACGGATTTCATGCGACGCTTTAGGTCTTTGTTTTTACGCACGTCGTTCGCCCAGAACCGAGGTCACTTTGGGCGACATACATTAACCCAGAAAGAGCAATCTCCGCTCGCTCGTGTGAGTGAGCGCTCATCCATTTTCAGCCTGCCGTAAGGCTAACGAGCAACACGGCCACCAAGATCGATAACGGCACCGCCATGAACAGTGCTGCCTCCAGAAAACGGGTTTCCTTGTCTCTGAACATTAGGCCAAACCTCACATCTCGGTGCCGTACGCCCGGGGAATTGAGGGTTCGCTCGCCGCCGCATCGGAGCGGCGTGCGAACCCTATCGGCGCAGGAAGGGACGTTAGCTGCGCCAATCTGCAAAACCTTCGTGGTCGATTCTCCTGGAGGGTCAACTGAGGGCAATGCCAACCACCAAGAAGGTGATGGCCACCGCGAATATTGGTGCGAGCAACCAGCGCGCTTGTCCGACACTCCTATCCATCACCTTCCTCCCACAAACTTGCAGCGAACAACGACCGCAAAAGGCGGCTGTTCCCGCTAAGGGGTTTGGCAGGACTTTTGCGTTTCGCGATCGGACCTAAGTCCAGTATCCGCCCGACCGAAGCCCTAATTCGGGAACGTTTGACCTCGGGCCAAGTTCGGTCCGGGCGCGGCAATGGAAGTCATACCGCGCTTATTTTTGCGAAGGAGGAACTCATGAGAATGCATCTTGCCGCCGCCGCTGCGGCTCTGTTGCTTGCGGGTATTGGCGCAGCCGCGGCGGAGGACGTCGTCATCCAGCCCGAGCAGGAAACAGTCATCAAGGAATACGTGAAGAAGCAGCCGCTGGCCTCAGTGAAGGTTCCCGGTGTGGAACTCAACGTCGGCACGGCTTTGCCCGATACCGTCGAACTCCACGAAGTTCCCAATGTCAAATATCGCTACACCGTGATCGACAATCGGACGGTTGTCGTGGATCCGGGCACCCGCAAGATCGTCAAGGTCATCCAGTAGGCGCGATCGCAGCATTTGGCCCGCCGCCGCGAGGCGGCGGACCGAAACCACAAAAATCTTAACATGGTGTGAGAACTTGGATGCCGCTCTCCGCAGCATTGTTGACTTGCAAAATGACATTCCAATGTCCCGAATGCGGTTTCGCATTCGTAAAGCACGGTAGCTGGTTTCAGAGTGTTTCGTGGTATGAGTGCGAGGGTTGTCGACGCCGGATCCGGATCACCTATCCCGACAAGCTCAAACTCTTCGCCAGGTATCAGCAGGCGCCGGGCCCGACGACAGAGCGTCCCCGGCTGCGGCACAGAATGGACGTGGCAACTACCCGATGAAGTGAATGACGAACCGGCTTTTGCGCAATTTGCATCGCAAACCGACGCCTGGGGGTGCGTCGAGGTTTCGCCCAACCCTGGCAGGACGCTTTGACTTCTGAAAATGCCGTCAATCTCGGTCCCCGCTCCGTCGAAGTTACCGGAAACATGGGCGAATGATTTGTCCGCCTTGTACGCGGCGGGAAAGTTACATCCTGGTTTTCGGATTCGAGTCTTGTGCCCGCGCCTATGCGGAAGGCCAGCGAGCGGCTCTGGTCCGCCATCGAAGGCCGCCTCGCGCCAATGACGCGCGGCCACCGCCGCGGCGCGCGCACGGGCTCGACCACCCTTCGCCGATCCGCCTCGACATTCGGACTGCCGGGTGTCGCGGATATGAACGGATCCTGTTGCTGGCTCATGGCGATGCCTCGTTACTTGATTGGCGCAAGGGCTTCCGACAACCCTTTGAGCATTGCGGTCACGGTGATGGTCTGGCCGTCGACGGTTGAATAGGAGATCGCCGGCGTTGCCTTCTGCGCTATCTGCTGGCGCATCAGCGGCCCCATCGGCAGCATGCCGACACAGACCATTTCGTTGCAGCCGTCGAGATGCACGTCGATCGGCTGTTTGCCATCGAACTTCAGCGACACCGGGCCGTCTCTCCTGGCGTTCGGCGCGGTGCGCACGATCATGTACGGCTTGCCGTCCTGGGTGGCGGCAAGCGACCAGCTGAAGGCCATCTTGCCGGCTCCGTCCTCGATCACCTGCGAGACATTGCATACCTTCTTGCGGGCCTTCAGGTTCTCGTCGCAGATCAGCGTCCAGTTCTCGAAGGGACGGATGGTGCGCTGGTATTGCCCGAGCTTCACGTCGGGAGGCACGACCACATCCGAAGGCTTGATCCTGTAGGGCGGAGCCATCTGCGCGGCAACCGGTGCCGGCCTGCCGGCAAGCGCCAGGCAGGTCAGCACGGCCACGGCAATTGCATCTAGGCCGGCATGGCCTGTTCGCCTGTCCATTCCCCCCTCAAATCCCCCGTCAGTTCGCCGCCTTGCAGCGTTATCTTATTGGTCTTGGTCGTCGATCCGTCGGCCATATGCTTGAGGTCACGCTCCGCTCTCCTGGATGGAGTTCTATCGGCGCTTGATTCGCTCAATCTGTCTCAGGAAACGGAATTCTTCGGCTGAGTGTCGCGACCGTCATCCGGCAGAAGCCCAGGCATGAGGGCCTGCATTGCCTTCTGCGACCACCCGCTGGATAGTCCGCAAAATGTTCGAGACCCTGGCGACTCACTGGCCCCGAATCCTGGCGATCATCTCGGTGATCATGGCGACCGTCGGCATTGCCCACGCCGTCATGACCAAGGAGGATGTTCGTGCCGCCACCGGCTGGGTCGGCGTCATGCTGCTGTCGCCGATCATCGGTGTGCTGATCTATGCCGTGGCCGGCATAAACCGCATTCGCCGCGCCTCGATCAGCGCGCAGCGGCCACTTGCCGGTGACGCCTCCGTTCGCGACGCCGCCGTCGAGGAGTTGATCGGCAAGCAATATGGCCAGCGCTTCACCGGCCTGAAGACGCTGGGCGACCGGGTGGCACGGCGCGCGCTCACCTCCGGCAACACGATCACCCTGCTTAGAACCGGCGACGAGGCCTATGCGGCGATGTGTCTGGCCATAGACAGGGCCAGGCACAGCATCCTTCTGGAAACCTATATCTTCGACAATGACGCCGTCGGCCTGCTCTTCGTCGAGTCGCTGGCACAAGCCGTGAAGCGCGGCGTCACCGTCCGCGTGCTGATCGATGCCGTCGGCGCCCGTTATTCCGTGCCCAGTATCCTTGGCCATCTGCGCCGCGCCAACATCACCGCCGATCTCTTCAACGGCAACATCGTCATGGGCCTGCGCCTGCCCTACGCCAATCTGAGGACCCACAGGAAGATCCTGGTCATCGACGGCGCGATCGCCTTTACCGGCGGCATGAACATACGCAAGGGATTCTCGGCCGAGTTCGCCGGCCTTGGCAGCGCCAGGGACACGCATTTTCAGGTCAGCGGGCCTGTTGTGACCGACCTGTTCTCGGTCGCTGCCGAGGATTGGCGTTTCGCCGGCAATGAGAGGCTGAAAGGCGATGCCTGGCGGATCACACCATTTTCGTCCACCGCCGGCCAGTCGATGATGGTGCGCGCGGTCGCCTCGGGGCCTGATGCAAGCAACGAAACCAACCACAAATTGCTGATCGGCGCCTTCTCCATCGCCCGCAAGTCGATCCGCATCATGTCGCCCTATTTCCTGCCGGACCGCGAGTTGATCAGTGCGCTGATCACCGCTGCCAGGCGCGGCGTCGAGATCGACATCGTGGTGCCGGCGAAGAACAATCTCTTCCTCGTCGATCGCGCCATGACCGCGCAATTCGACCAGATGCTCAAGAATTATTGCCGGATCTGGCGTACCGCAGGGCCGTTCGATCATTCCAAGCTGCTTTCGATCGACGGGCTGTGGGCCTATGTCGGGTCGTCCAACCTGGACGCCCGCTCGTTGCGGCTGAATTTCGAGATCGATCTCGAGGTTCTCGATGCCGGCTTTGCCGAGGAGATCGAGGCTCGCATTGAAGCAGCGATCGAAACGGCCACACCCGTGACGCTGGAAGCGTTGCAGGCCCGCCCGTTCATCATCCGCCTCTTCGATCGTATATTGTGGCTCGGTTCACCCTATCTTTAACAAAACGACGTGTTTGGCGGATAGCGTGCACCCATGGAACATCGGCCGGAAGACTCTATTTGAGGTGCATGGTGAGAAAAGCAGGGACAGGCATGCCATGCGGATGAACGGGCGCAGCCTGCCGGCGAGCATGCTTTTGTCTATCCGTGACCGGCGGATGCGCAAGGCCAATGCCGCGTCGCCCAAAAAGGCCGGCGCCACCGGGACGCTGGTCGCTTCCTACAACGTCCACAAATGCATCGGCGTCGACCGCAGGTTCGATCCCGACCGCACCAGCCGCGTCATTCGCGAAATCGACCCCGACGTCATTGCGCTGCAGGAGGCGGACAACCGTTTCGGCGACCGTGACGGACTCCTCGACCTGCCCCACCTCGAACGGGAAACAGGCCTGGTGCCGGTGCCGATCGCAGCCAATGGCAAAGGCCATGGCTGGCATGGCAACGTCCTGCTTTTCAAGAAGGGCGTCGTTCGCGACGTGCATCAGATCAGGCTTCCGGGCCTGGAGCCGCGCGGCGCGGTGGTGGCCGAGATCGATCTCGACGGAAACCGGACATTGCGCGTCATCGCCGCCCATCTCGGCCTGCTGCGCCGCTCACGTTCGCAGCAGGCCCAGGTCGTGCTGGATATCATGAACAGCCCCGACGAAACGCCGACGCTGCTGCTTGGCGACCTGAACGAATGGCGGCTCGGCAACCGCTCCGCGCTGAACACGCTGCACTTGACCTTTGGACCGCTGCCGCCGGCCGTTCCCACCTTCCCGTCGAACCTGCCGCTCTTGGCACTCGATCGCATCATGGGTAACCGGCACGGCATGATCTCGGCTGTGGAAGCGCATGACACGCCGCTTTCGCGTGTGGCCTCCGACCACCTGCCGTTGACGGCCTTTGTTCGGCTGTAAGGTCCCGGCCGCTACGACCGGCTTGGCGTCCGCGGCGACGAGTAGCTTACCGATTGGTATTGGAACGCTAAGTCTTTCCACGAGTTGATATGGCTTAGAACCGCAGGAGGACGAAACATGAAAAAATTCATTTTGGCTTCCGTGCTGACTTTGGCCGCAACAGCCGCAGTCATCGCGCCGACGCAAGCCGCAAGTCTGGTTATCCAATCCGACGACGACAACCAATATTCGGATGACCAATCCGATAGTGGAATCGTCATTCGCCGCCACCATCACCGGCACTATAATCAGTATGGTGACGAGAATGTGCAATATGACGACTATGGCAATGGCGATTATCGCCGCTATCATCGGCGCCACCGCTGCCATATCGAAACGGTCGTGCACTGGCGCCACCATCACAGGGTGATCGAAGACGTTCGCGTCTGCGGCTGACCGCTTAGGAACTCATCTCGAAGACATGAGGCCTGTCCCGTATCAGTCGGGATGGGCCTTATGTGCTTGCCTGGCCCTGTACTCCGCTTTTGCTATGTCTGGACACAAATGTTGAAGGCTGGAAAATGGGGAACGCAACCTCGCCATCCGGGGTGGTTCAAAGCATCGGGAGAATAGCCCTGCATCTGGAAGACATAGCCGCCCATCCGGCCTTGCACCGCTACGTTCAGGAACAGTCGCAGTCCCTGATCCGCATCTATGAGGAAAGCCCCCGACTGGCTTCCATCTTTGCCACGCAGCAGCGCTGGCTGATGGGTCATGTCGGCCTTGCCATGCATTTCAGGCGCGACCCGAACGACCGCCGCAAGGAACTGACGGTATCGCGTTTCATCGAGGTCGTGCACCGCAACGCGGTGGCCAGCCGCAATACGGCCGACGCTTTCATCAAGGAGATGCTGCACTACAACATCGCCGAGTATGTGGCGGGCGGGGACGGCCGCACCCACCCGCTGCAACCGACGGCGGCCACCATTGAGAGGTTCACCGGCTGGGTCATCGCCCATCTGCGCACGCTTGACCATATCGACGGCGGCGGCCGGTTGGCCAGATACCTGGAGCGGCCCGACATGCTTGCCACGCTGCAGCCCCTGGTCGCCGACGGCCTGCTCGCTTCAAAGCCGGTGCGCGAGCCCAACCAGACCTTTTCCCTGTTCATCTGGCTCAACAATGGCGGCATCGTCATGGACTGGCTGATGTCGGGCATCGATCCCGATCATGCTGGCCTCGACCGGATTCCAACCAGTGTGGTTTCGATCGGCGACTTCGCCAAATGGCTTAAATTGTCGCGGACCCATCTCGGCCGCAAACTGCGCATGGCCGAGGAACTCGGCAGTATTGGCTGGCTTGGTCAGCGCGGCCATTCAGTGATGTGGGTATCGCACCGGTTCTATGAGGAATACATGACCGTCCAGGCGGCCAAGCTTGCCGTCGTCGACAGCGCCTTCGAAGCCTGCTTTGGCTGATATCGGGCGTCGACCCCGAGCATGCCGGCCTCGACCGAATCCCGACCGGCATCGCCTCGATCGGTGATTTCGCATGACGGCTGAAGCTGGCACGCAAGCTGCGCGATGCCGGGGATCTCGGCAGTGTTGGCTGGCTCGGCCAGCGTGGCAAAGCCGACGCTGGACAAACGTCAGAAGCTGTCCAGCGTTACAGTGGCGTGTACGCCTTCCACCTGTGTCGATTGATGCTCGCCGAGCCTGAACGACACTGACTTTGGCTGAGCCCGACGCTCTCAATCGATGTCGAACGAGACACCCTGGGCAAGCGGCAGCGCCTTGGAATAGTTTACTGTGTTGGTGGCGCGCCGCATGTAGGCCTTCCACGCGTCGGAGCCGCTTTCGCGGCCGCCGCCGGTTTCCTTTTCACCGCCGAAAGCACCGCCGATCTCGGCTCCCGATGTGCCGATGTTGACATTGGCGATGCCGCAGTCCGAACCGTCGACGCCGAGGAAGCGCTCGGATTCCTGCAGGTCGCGGGTGAAGATCGACGACGACAGGCCGGCGCCGACCGCATTGTGTTCGTCGAGCACGGCGTCGAAATCCGAGTATTTCATCACATAGAGGATCGGCGCGAAGGTCTCTTCGGTCACCGGCGAAACCTGCTTCGGCATCTCGACCAGCGCCGGATGCACATAATAGGCATCCGGGTGGCCGTTCTCGACCCGCGTGCCGCCGGTCACCTTGCCGCCATGGGCGGTGGCTTCCTGCAGCGCCTTCTGCATGGCGTCGAAGGCGGCCTTGTCGATCAGCGGACCGACCAGCGACGAGGTCTCCAGCGGATTGCCGACCGAAACGCTCTGATAGGCCTTCTTCAGGCGCGGAACCAGGGCGTCGTAGACGCTGTCATGCACGAACAGGCGCCGCAGCGTCGTGCAGCGCTGCCCGGCCGTGCCCATGGCGCCAAACGCAATAGCGCGCAGCGCCATGTCGAGGTCGGCGGTCGGGCAGACGATGCCGGCATTGTTGCCGCCGAGTTCCAGCACGGCGCGCGCGAAGCGCTTGGCCAGGCGCGGCCCGACATCCCTGCCCATGCGGGTCGAGCCGGTGGCCGAAACCAGCGGCACCTTGGGATGGTCGACCAGGATTTCGCCAACGGCGCGGTCGCCGATCAGCACCGGCGCCAGCCCTTCCGGCGCGTCAGTGCCGAACCGCTTGGCGGCACGCTTGAAGATCGCCTCACAGGCAAGTGCTGTCAGCGGCGTCTTTTCCGACGGCTTCCACACCACCGCGTCGCCGCAGACCAGGGCAAGGGCTGCGTTCCACGACCACACCGCGACCGGGAAGTTGAAGGCCGAGATGACACCGACCACGCCGAGCGGATGCCAGGTTTCCATCATGCGGTGGCCCGGACGCTCGGTGGCGATGGTCAGGCCGTACAACTGCCGGGACAAACCGACGGCGAAATCGCAAATGTCGATCATCTCCTGCACTTCGCCCAGTCCTTCGGACGGGATCTTGCCGACCTCGATCGACACCAGCCGGCCAAGCTCGGCCTTGTGAGTGCGCAATTCCTCGCCGAGCAGACGCACCAGTTCGCCGCGCTTCGGGCCTGGCACCAGCCGCCAGGACTGGAACGCCTTGTGCGCGGCATCGATGGTCTTGGCTGCGTCGGCCGGCGAGATCGTCTTCAGCGCCGCGATCTGCTCACCAGTCACCGGACTGCGCACGATGAGATCGCCGCCGGCAAACGCGTCCTTGGCCACGCCCAGTTTCGCCAGCAGTTCGGCCGTTTCCTTCGCTATGGTCATATTTATCCCTTTCAGATCCGATCGCTCATATGGCGTCGGCCACGGCCTGCCGCCATGCCTTCCCGGTGCCGTCAGGCACAGGAGGCGCTGTCATGGCGTGCCATTACCTGTTTCAGGGGAAAATCGCCACCCCGGCATGGTCCAAGCCCAAGCTGCACGATTGAGCCAGCCAGGCGATGGTGGTCAGTTGGCCTTTTTCACCAACGTCCGCACGGCGCCATCCTTCATCAGCCGGTCGATATGCATGCGGATATGGGCCGCTTCCGCCGCCGTGTTGGCAAGCGCGATGGCGCGGTCAAAGGCGATACGCGCCTCCTCACCCCGGTCGAGTTGCATCAACAGCCCACCCTTGAGGCCAAAGAAGTGGAAATAGCCGGAAAGCCTCGACTCCAGCGGTTCGATCATGGCAAGCGCCGCTTCAGGCCCGCGCACCTTGGAGACCGCCACCGCGCGGTTGAGCGTGATCACCGGCGACGGCTGCATCTGCTCGAGCAGGCCATAAAGCAGGTCGATCTCCACCCAGTCTGTGTCCTCGGCCTTGTCAGCCCGGGCATGCAGGGCGGCGATGGCCGCCTGCACCTGGTAGGGGCCGGGCTTGCGATGGCGCAACGCCTTATCGACCAGAGCCAACCCCTCGTCGATCATCTTGCGGCTCCACAAGCCGCGATCCTGGTCTTCGAGCAGCACGATTTCGCCGTCAGAGTCGAAGCGGGCCGGTGCGCGCGCATGCTGCAGCAGAAGCAGCGCCGTCAGCCCCATGATTTCCGGCTCGGTCTGGAACAACCTGAGCAGCAGCCGGGCCAGCCGGATCGCCTCCTCGCACAGCGGCGCACGGGCCGGTGCCTCGCCGCTGTTGGTCGAGTATCCCTCGTTGAAGATCAGGTAGACCATGGCCGCCACCGCCGCGAGCCGTTCCGATCGCTCGACCGCGCCTGGCGTCTCGAACGGCACGCCGGCGTCCGCGATGCGCGCCTTGGCACGGGTGATACGCTGCTCCATGGCGCTTTCGCCGACCAGGAAGGCGCGCGCGATCTGCCTGACGGTGAGGCCGGAGACAATGCGCAGCGCGACCGCGATCTGCTGCGTTGCAGGCAGATCAGGATGACAGCAGATGAACAGCAGCCGCAATATGTCGTCACGGTAATGCGCCCCGTCCAGCCGCTCGGCAATATCGCTTTCAGCATCTTCCAGATCGGAGATCTGGTCTTCTTCCGGCATCGGCGCCTGCTTGGCGCGCTTGCGCACCGCATCGATGCCGCTGTTGCGGCCGACGAAGATCAGCCAGGCCGCCGGATCGCGTGGCGGCCCGTTCTGAGGCCAGTTCTTCAGCGCCCTGAGACACGCATCCTGGAAAGCTTCCTCCGCCGTGTCGAGATCGCGGAAATAGCGCAGCAGCGCGCCCATCGCCTGCGGGCGGGCGGCGCTGATGGCGGAGCTGATCCAGGCGAGTTCGGTCATGCGGGAATCCTGGCAGGATTGAAGATGGAGACCGGCCGGATCTCGTAAGAGCCGCCGCTCGGGTTGACCTCGGAAAGCTCGCGGGCGAACTCGACTGCCTCATCGAGGTCTGCGCATTCGAGCGTGTAGAAGCCGAGGAATTGTTCCTTGGTCTCGGCGAACGGCCCGTCGATGACGACCGGCTCGCCCTTGACTTTCCTCAGCGTCGTCGCCGCTGTCGTGGGCAAGAGACGCGCCACCGGGCCAAGCCGCCCAGCCTGGGCGTATTTCTCCTGAACGTTGAGGAGATTGGCCATGACTTCATCGTCCTGCGCCTTGCTCCAGGAGCTGACGACGTCTTCGGAGGCATAGCAGAGGATGGCGTAGAGCATGGTCGGTCCTTTCTGTATCAAAGGACGAAACAGTAGGACCGATCCCGACACGGCGTCGATAAAAAAATCCCGACGCCGCTTCCGCCAGCCGCCACGAGTCAACCTTCGTGGATTTTCAACCATCTCAACACGAGCGCCTCCTCGTCGTCGAGACCGTCTATTGATCGCTTGCGCTTGTTGGCCTCCGTCATTTCGGCAAGCAGCCGCCCCTGCGACCAGGCTTCGAAAACCTGCGGGTGGATATAGCATTTGCGGCAGACGGCGCGCGTGTTGCCCAGCCGCTTGGCCACCTCGTCGATGATGCTGTTCATCACCCGCTTCTGCTGAGCCTGGCTTTCGGGCAGCTCCGTTTGCGCAAACAGCGACGCGGCATGGATGGTGCCGCCCCAGGTGCGGAAATGCTTCGAACTGAACGCATCGCCGGCGGCGTCCCGGATATAGCGGTTGACGTCCTCGGAGCGGACCGGGCGCCTATTGTCCTGCTCGTCGAGATACTGGAACAGTTTCTGACCCGGCAGGTCCTGCGCGCCCCGCACAATCCCGGCGATGCGCCGATCGACCAGCTTTAGGCTCCACTCCTTGCCGGACTTGCCCTTGAAGGCGAACCGCAAGCTCGATCCCCTGATGTCGACATGGCGGTCGCGCAATGTCGTCAGGCCGAAGCTCTTGTTGTCGCGTGCATAGGCGGTATTGCCGACACGGATCATCGTGTTGTCGAGCAGCCAGACGACCGCGGCGACGACACGCTCGAACGGCAGGCCGTGACGGCGCAGGTCGCTGTCTATCGTGCGCCGCAGGTCCGGCAGGCTTTCGGCAAAGGCAACGAGGCTCGAATATTTGGCGCTGTCGCGTTCTTGCGCCCATTGCGGATGGTAGCGGTATTGCTTGCGTCCCCGCTGATCCCTACCGGTCGCCTGGATGTGGCCATCGGCGTCGGGCGAAATCCAGACGTCCGTCCAGGCTGGCGGAATGGCGATCGCCTCGATACGCGCCCTAGTGGTATCCGAGACAGGCCGCCCGTCCGGTCCCTTGTAGGAAAATCGCTTGCCTGCCCTCAGCCGGCGGATACCGGGCTCGGCATCGCTGACATAGGTCAGCGCGGTGTGGTCGGCCGAGCTTTGCCCACTCTTCCTTGGGACAGCCTCACCGTCAGCTGGCCGGCTGGGCGACGATACGGATCTTTGCAGCATGAGGGCTCCACGGAGGTATCCGTAAATAAGCCGCTGGTTGACAGCTGGTTCCACTGCTGCCCGAAAGCTGCGCGATATCGTCCGCCGATGATGGGATATTGCCTAAAGGGCGCCTTGCAGTTCTATCTGCGGAGCCGACAGGCGGCGCCTTGCAGCGAGCTTGAGCCTGTAGCGCAGGCAGCGCCAAGCCTCCGACCGCCGCTTTGGTGCGGCGGCGGCCACCGCCAGGAAGCGCGCGGCCGTGTTCAGGTCGCCGCGTCCATAGTGGACGCGGGCAATCTTGAGGGCGACGAGCCCTTCCCTGGTCTTGAGTGCCGATATCGGGATGTCGCAATCGGCGAGCGTGCGCAATTCCCGGCGCCACTCGAGGAAGCGCCGCGCCGGGTTGATCGTAAAGCGGTCGTCGGAACGGGCCGGCGAAACCTCGTAAACCATCACGGGTTGCGGAATCATGGCCAGCGATGCCTTGCTCATCAGCCTTGCCCAGAACAGCGTGTCCTCGTCATAGGCCAGCCCGACCGGGAACCGCGTCTCCCCCGATCAGGCGCCGGGATGCCAGCACGCTGCCCACCGCGACCGAGCGTATATCGCCCTTCACATAGGCCGAAGCGTTTGCCAGGCACGCGGCCTGGTAGCCGTTCGGCACCTTGATCTGCCGATCCTGGCCGTTCACGCGTCGCCGGTAGGCGCCAACCACCATGTCGGCTTTCGGCTGGTTGTCCGCCTGCCGCAGCAGCGCGCGCAATCCGCCCTAAAGATGCAGATCGTCGGCGTCGATCAGGTACACCCAGGGATGGAGCGCCTGAGCCAGGGCGACATTGCGCGCAGCACCGGCGTCGCCGCAAACGGCCGGCAGCACACGCAACGGCAGAGACAGTTGTGCCGTCGCCTGCCGTGCCACATCAGCCGTGTCGTCCGTCGAGGCATCGTCGATCAGCAGGATCTGGCCGATGACTTCGGCCTCACTGCTGAGCGACGCCAGCGTTGTCGCGATAGTTGCGGCCGCATTGTGGGCAGGGATGACGATGCTGACTGCTCTCAATTACGAACCCCGCGCCTGCGCGCTTTAGCAATACAATGACTGTCGCCTCAAAACGAGCATAGAGTAACGGCCTCGTCGATGTTTGAGAAGTCGCCTTGTTCACCTTGAATTGCAGCAACGGGGCGCCTTGCACTTACAGGCCCGCTTTCACGCCTTTTCGAGCGCGACCGGGATGACGTCGACGGCCTGCTCGCCGACCTGCCCGCCGGTGGTCTTCAGCACGCCGACGATCGGTGCGACGTCGGAATAGTCGCGGCCGTAGCCGACGGTGATGTGGTCGTTGCTGGCCCGCATGCCGTTGGTCGGGTCGAACTCCTGCCAGCCGGCATCGCGTCCGCACCAGACCTTGACCCAGGCATGCATGGCGTCGGCGCCTTCCAGCCGGGGCTTTCCCTTCGGCGGGATGGTGCGCAGGAAGCCGCTGACATAGCCGGCCGGTATGCCCAGTCCACGCAGCCCGGCGATCATGATGTGCGAAAAATCCTGGCAGACACCGCGCTTCAGCCTAAAAGCATCGCTGGCCCGGGTGCGCACCGTGGTCGCCTCGCCATCATAGGTGAAATCGCGGTGAATGCGGTTGCACAGGTTCATGGCCGTGCCGGCGGCCGAGTTGCCGACGCTATCGTGCGCATATGAAGTGATCGCCGCGTCGATGCCGGCATGGCTGCTGGCGGACAGAAAGTGATGCGGTGCATCCGGCGCCAGCGACCGTACCGCCGCCAGTTCCTGCCTCAGCCGCCCGATATCCGGCGACACGTCGAGCCCCGGCTCAGGCCGCGACACCGACACACGCGCGCTCATCCTGATGTCGAGCGCGTCATGCGCATCGCGAAATGCGATCGAGGTGACGTTGTTGCCGAAAAAGTCCGAAAAATCGGAACGTTCGTTGGGCGCCGGCACACAGGACAGGGATGCCGCGATGACGCGCTGCACACCGGAAATCGTCGACGGCAGGACGCGGATCTGGTGGCGGCCGCCGCCGGCCGCGGCTGCATAGTCGTAGTGGAGATGAAGCCTGATGTCGTAAAGCATGCGCTATTTTTCTTGTCCTGGAGCAGGTTTCTGACCGCGCGAGGCTTTGCGGAACCTGCCTAGCCGAAATAGGCCTTGGCGAGGCTGTTGTAGAGACCGCCTATCTCGTTGGCGAGATCGTCAAGTGCGGCGGCAGTCATGTCCGAAGGCTCCTTGATGGCGATGGCCGTATTGAGCTGCAGGATCTCCTTCGCCGCCGGCGACATGTGCCCCTCGCCGCCGATCGACGGCAAGAGGCCGATCTCGGCTTTCAGCCTTTCGAGCTGGAACAGGATGGAGCGCGGATTGAGCGGATCGAGCGCCAGAAGATCGATCACCGTGCGCCGGCCGGCCTGCACCGGATATTGCCGGCGGTGGGTCATCACGCTGTCCCCGATCTCCAGCATCATGTCTAGAGCCCCTTCCGGCGCCTGGGCGCCGGTCAGCCGCGCGAGCGTGCGGGCGATCTGGATGCCGCGCTCCAGCCGCCGGCCGATCTCGAGGAACCGCCACCCGGCAAAACGATACATGTTCTCGTGCAGCAGGCCGGAAAACCCGGCGAGCTTGCGCAGGATGACGGTCATTGCCCGTGTCGCGTCATCCCCCGGCGCCACCGTCGTGGCGAACTGGTGGATGGTCTTCGACAGGTCCTTGAGCGCGAGCCAGCCGTCGGGCGAGAAACGGTCGCGGATCTGGCCCGCGCTGTAAACCGCGCTGTCCAGCGTACCGATCAGCCCCAACGGGATCGCCGTGCCGACATCGATGCCGAACGGTTCGAGATAGTCTCTGACGTCGGCCAGCAGCGGCATGTCCGGGTCCGACGTTTCGGCCAGCCGCACGTGATAGGCGCGCAATATACGCACCGTGTCTTCCGAGCGTTCGATGTAGCGGCCGAGCCATGTCAGGTTCTCAGCCGCACGGCTGGGCAGGCTGCCCGGCCTGGTGCGGCTGAAGCTGTCGCCCTCTTGCGGCAGCAGCGTCTCGCGCTCCACCGGCCTGTCGCTGACCACCCAGACGTCAGCTGCCTGGCCGCCGCGCTGCATGGCGATCGCGGTCGGGTCTAGGGACAGGCCGACGCGGGCGAACCCGCCCGGCATCACCGTCCAGCCCTCAGGCGTACGCGCCAGATAGACGCGCAGGCTCGCTGGCCTTGGTTCCAGCCAGCCATCGACATAGACGGGCGTCGTCGACAACGTCACTGCTTCCTGGCCGACGAAGGCGTCGCCATCGCGCTCGATCCGCGCCACCAGCTCCGCCCGCTCCCCGGCCGACAGCGCCGAGCCGAGCTTGGTCTGGCCGTCATCCTCGAAGGCGAGCCTGGTCGACAGCGCCGGGCCGATCACCATACGGTCGATGTTGGCAAGCACATGGGCGCGCTCGGCCTCCTGCCCGCACCACCATGTCGCGACGCTCGGCAGCAACAATTCCTCGCCATGCAGCTCGCGCGCGATCTTGGGCAGGAAGGCGAGCAGCGCCCGCGTTTCCATCAGGCCCGACCCCAGCGCATTGACGGTGGACACGGAGCCCTGCCGGATCGCCTCGACCAGACCCGGCGTGCCGATCTGCGAATCCGAGCGCAGTTCGAGCGGATCGGCGAAGGCGGCATCGAGGCGCCGCCAGAGCACGCTGATCGGCATCAGGCCGGAAACGGTCCGCACCATAAGCCTGCCGCCGGAAACGGTCAGATCCTCGCCCTCCAGCAGCATGATGCCGAGATAGCGGGCGATGTAGGCGTGCTCGTAATAGGTCTCGTTGAGCGGTCCCGGCGTCAGGATCGCGACGCGGCCGTCGGTGGCCATGCCGAGCAGCGCATCGCGGAAGCGGCGGAAGAAGCCGGCGAGCCGGTGCACATGCATCTCGCCATAGATGTCCGACAGCGCGCGCGTGGTGGCGACGCGGTTCTCCAGCGCGAAGCCGGCGCCGGACGGCGCCTGCGTTCGGTCACCCAGCACCCACCAGCGGCCGTCGGGCCCGCGGCCAAGCTCGAAGGCGCAGAAATGCAGGAAATGTCCCTCGGCCGGCCTGGTGCCGACGACGGGCCGCAAATATTCAGGGCTGGCGGCGATGAGCCCTGCCGGCAGGACGCCCTTTTCGATCAGCCGGTTGCGGCCATAGATATCGGCGACGGTTTCCTCGAACAGCTCGGCGCGCTGGACGAGGCCGGCGCTGATCGCGGCCCATTGGGTATCTTCGATGAGCAGGGGCACATGCGCCAGCGGCCATTCGCGCTCATTGGCGCCTGCCTTGTCGTAGACGCGGTAGTAGACGCCGGCATCGCGCAGATACTGGTCGGCGCGGGCAAAGCGCTGACCGAGCTTTTCAGGCCCCAATTCGTCGAGCGCCTCGATGAAATCCTTCCAGGCCGGGCGGGGATTGCCTGACGCGTCGACCATCTCGTCGACAACGCCGTCGATCGGCTGGTAGTGCTCCAGCAGGCTGTGGGTCTGCGGCTTGCCGCGTACCCTCTTGTGATTCCCCTTTGCCATGTCGGATCACAGTCTTGGCGGGCGCCGAAGGTCAAGGGTCATCGGGAAATCTTGTGCCGGTTGTTCCTCGCGCATCACATAGCCGGATGGCGTGTGGCCGCGCGGTTCGAAGCGGGCGAGCCGCCGGGCCTCGGCCTCGTTGCCGTTGACCGGGAACGTGTCGTAGTTACGCCCGCCCGGATGCGCGACATGGTAGACGCAACCGCCAATCGCCCTGCCCGACCAGCGGTCGTAAATGTCGAAGACCAGGGGCGTGTTGACCGGCAGCGCCGGATGCAGGCCAGAAGCCGGCTGCCAAGCCTTGAAGCGCACGCCGGCCACCGCGACCTCCCTGTTGTCGGTCACCTTCATCGGTACGACGCGGCCGTTGCAGACGATCGCGTGACGCTCCGGATTGAGCCCTTCGGTCTTGACCTGCAGCCTTTCCACCGAGGAATCGACGAAGCGTACGGTGCCGCCGATGGCGCCCTGTTCGCCCATGACATGCCAAGGCTCCAGCGCCTGGCGCAGTTCCAGCTTGATGCCAGCATGCCGGACCTCGCCGCAGAACGGGAAGCGGAATTCGAGCTGGGCGTCGAACCATTCAGGCCGGAACTCGAAGCCGTTGAGCTTGAGGTCGTCGAGCACGTCGAGGAAATCGGCCCAGACATAGTGCGGCAGCATAAACCGGTCATGCAGAGAGGTGCCCCAACGCACGAAGCGGCCGTCGAGCGGCGCCTTCCAGGCCCGTGCGATGATGGCGCGCACCAGCAATTGCTGCGCCAGCGACATGCGCGCATTGGGCGGCATCTCGAAGCCGCGGAACTCCACCAGCCCCAGCCGCCCGGTCGGCCCATCCGGTGAGAATAGTTTGTCGATGCAAATTTCCGAGCGGTGCGTGTTCCCCGTGACATCGGTCAGAAGATTGCGGAACAACCGGTCGACCAGCCACGGCAAGGGTGCCGCACCCTGGTCCGGATGCGGCACCTGCGCCATCGCGATCTCGAGCTCGTACAGAGAGTCATGGCGCGCCTCGTCAAAGCGCGGCGCCTGGCTGGTCGGCCCGATGAACAGGCCCGAGAACAGGTACGACAGCGAGGGATGCCGCTGCCATTGCAGAACCAGGCTCTTCAACAGGTCTGGCCGGCGCAGGAACGGGCTGTCGTTCGGCGTCGCGCCGCCGACAACGACATGGTTGCCGCCGCCAGTGCCGGTGTGGCGGCCATCGATCATGAACTTGTCGGCACCAAGCCGCGTCTGCCGCGCCTCCTCATAGATCGCCGTCGTCGTCGCCACGCAATCCTGCCAGTTGGAAGCCGGGTGGATATTGACCTCTATGACTCCCGGATCGGGCGCGACGCGGATGACGTTGAGGCGCGGATCATGAGGCGGGCCATAGCCCTCGATATGCACGGGAAGCCCTATTGCCTTTGCCGCATTCTCGGCCGCCGCAACCAGTTCGAGATAGTCTTCCAGCGCCTCGACGGGCGGCATGAACACGCACAGACGCCCGTCGCGCGGTTCGACCGAAAGCGCTGTGCGCACCGCGCCGCCGATCTCGGTGAGCTCCTGCTCGACCCGGTCCTGCTGCCCGGTCGCCGCCGTGAAGGATGCCGCCTGCTGGCGGCGGGCCATTTCGTCGGCGCCTTCGCGTTCGGCCGGGGCCGCTGCGGGCAGAATCGCCTCGCGCGCCGGCAGCGGCCCGCGCGGCAGTGACGGATCGACCGGCACGATGTAGGGAAACTGTGCCGGCGGCACATAGGGCAGTGTGCCCAGCGGCAAGCGATAGCCGACCGGGGAATCGCCCGGCACCAGGAACAGGCGGCCGCGCCGCGTCGTCCATCTCTCAGAACGCCAGCGCGGTTCCGATGCCTGGCTGTTCCAGCGCTGCACCGGCAGGACATAGCCCGACGGTTTGGTCAACCCGCGCTCGAACACACGCGCCATGCGGCTGCGTTCCTCCGGATCCTCCAGCCTTGAGTTGGACGGATCGACATTGTCGGGCAGCTTGCCTTCCTTGAGCAGCCATTCGGCCGGATCCTCATAGGCTTCGCTGACCATCGACCTGTCGATGCCGAGTTCATCGGCGATTGCCGTGAGCAGGCTTTCCGCCTGCTGCGGCCCGACCTCGGCGTTGCTCGTCTCGCGCGCGATCAGCGACGGATCGCTCCACACCGGTTGGCCATCGGCGCGCCAGTAGAGCGAAAAGGTCCAGCGCGGCAGGCTCTCGCCGGGATACCACTTGCCCTGGCCGTAGTGGAGAAAGCCACCCGGCGCGAAACGTTCGCGCAAGCGTCGGATCAGCGCATCGGCCTTTTCGCGCTTGGTCGGACCGACGGCGGCAGTGTTCCACTCGGCCGCCTCGAAATCGTCGATGGACACGAAGGTCGGCTCGCCCCCCATGGTCAGCCGCACATCCCCGGCCTCGAGTGCCGCATCGACCTGGTTGCCTAGCGCGTCGAGCGCCTGCCAGCTTTCGTCCGAGAACGGCTTGGTGATGCGAGGATGTTCGGCGATGCGGTCGACCCGCATGTCGAAGCCGAACTCGACATTGGCGAAGCTCGCCATGCCCGAAATCGGGGCGGCGTTGCGGAAATGCGGTGTTGCCGCCAGCGGCACATGGCTTTCGCCGGTCAGCAGGCCGGAGGTCGGGTCGAAGCCGATCCAGCCGGCGCCCGGAAGATAGACCTCGCACCAGGCGTGCAGATCGATGAAGTCGACAGCGGTTCCGGCCGGACCGTCAAGCGCGACAAGATCTGGCTTGAGCTGGATCAGATAGCCGGAGACGAAACGTGCGGCGATGCCCAGATTCCTGAGGATCTGCACCAGCAGCCAACTTGAATCGCGGCAGGAGCCCTTTGCGGCGGCCAGCGTTTCCTCCGGCGAGAACACGCCGGTTTCCATGCGCACGATGTAGGCGATCTCGCGCTGCAGGCGGGCGTTGAGGTCGACGAGGAAATTGACCGTATTGGGCGCACTGCGATCGACGGTTTTCAGGAAGGCCGAGAGCAGCGGCCCCGCCGGCTCCGGTGTCCGGTAGATGGCGAGGTCGTCCCTGATCTCTTCCGAATACTCGAACGGAAATGTCTCGGCCGCAGGCTCGACGAAGAAATCGAACGGATTGTAGACCGTCATGTCGGCAACGAGATCGACCTCGATCTTCAGCTCGCTCACCGGCTCGGGAAAGACGAAGCGGGCGAGGAAGTTGCCGTAGGGATCCTGCTGCAGATTGACGAAATGGTTCGCCGGCTCGACCTTGAGCGAATGGCTGAGCACCTTGGTGCGGGAATGCGGCGCCGGCTGCAGCCTGATGATTTGAGGGCCGAGAACCACCGGCCGGTCGTATTTGTAGTGGGTCAGGTGGTAGACGGCTGCCAGAATTGCCATGGGGCCCCGGAGGTCGGCGTTTCAAACGAACACTAGACCCTGACACAGATGGTAGCCGATCTCCAAGCGGATGTTGCGGTGCACCCAGTCGAACGCCTTCTCCCGAGCAGGTCGACCCCCACTCCGTCTCGGCTTCGCCGAGCCACCTCTCCCCCGATCGACGGGGTAGAGGAAGGGCGTGAACCTATCCCAAACTGGCTCCTTTCCTCTCCCTCCGGAGGGGGGAGAGGTGGCTCGGCGAAGCCGAGACGGAGTGGGGGAAGGCGGTTCTCAATCGCGCAGGCATTGTAGTAACCCGATCAGTAATCCATTCAGGGGCGAATTGCCTTATGGCACTGCCTGGCTCAGAAAAAGGCCTGTATCCCTGTTTGCGCCCGCCCGAGGATCAGCGCGTGCACGTCATGCGTGCCTTCATAGGTGTTGACCGTTTCCAGGTTCTGCGCGTGGCGCATCACGTGATAGCCGATCTGGATGCCGTTGCCGCCATGCATGTCGCGGGCCTGACGGGCGATGTCGAGGGCCTTGCCGCAATTGTTGCGCTTGACGATCGAGATCATCTCCGGCGCCATCTTGCCTCCATCGAGCAGACGCCCGACGCGCAGCGATGCCTGCAGCCCGAGCGCGATCTCGGTCTGCATGTCGGCGAGTTTCTTCTGGTAAAGCTGCGTGCCGGCGAGCGGCTTGCCGAACTGCTTGCGGTCCAGGCCATACTGGCGGGCGCGATGCCAGCAATCTTCCGCCGCACCCATCGAGCCCCAGGAAATGCCGAAGCGGGCGCGGTTGAGACAGCCGAACGGGCCCTTCAGCCCGGAGACATTGGGCAGCAGCGCGTCTTCGCCGACCTCGACGCCTTCCATCACCACCTCGCCGGTGATCGATGCCCGCAGCGACAGCTTACCGCCGATCTTCGGCGCCGAAAGCCCCTTGATGCCCTTTTCCAGCACGAAGCCACGGATCTCGTCCTTGCCGTTCTCGCCCTTCAACTTCGCCCAGACGACGAACACGTCGGCGACCGGCGCATTGGAAATCCACATCTTGGACCCGGAAATCCTGTAGCCGCTGGCGGTCTTCTCGGCGCGGGTCTTCATGCCGCCAGGGTCGGAGCCGGCATCCGGCTCGGTCAGGCCGAAACAGCCGATCCACTCGCCGCTGGCGAGCTTGGGCAGGTACTTCCTGTGCTGTGCGTCCGAGCCATAGGCATGGATCGGATACATCACCAGCGACGACTGCACCGACATCATCGAGCGATAGCCGGAATCGACACGCTCGACTTCGCGCGCGACCAGTCCGTACGTGACATAGTTGGCGCCGAGCCCGCCGAATTCCTCCGGAATGGTGATGCCAAGAAGGCCGGCCTCACCCATCTCCCGGAAGATCGCCGTGTCGAAGGTCTCGTTGAGGTAGGCGTCCTCGATGCGCGGCGCCAGCTTGTCGGCGGCGAAGACCGCCGCGCCGTCGCGCACCATGCGCTCGTCTTCCGAAAGCTGGTCCTCGATCAGGAACGGGTCTTCCCAGACGAATGCATTCTTGTCGGCGGCCATGGCTCTCGATCCTCAAAACGGCTGAAGCCCGGCTTATCGACCCGCGGCATGAAAAAATCAAACGAAATTGCTTCTCCGATCAATGAGCATTAGGAATGGATCATGAGTGTCCAGCGCCGCCTTTTGCCCAACATCAGCGCCCTTGCCGCCTTCGAGGCGGTGGCGCGGCTTGGCAGTTTCACCGCCGCCGCTCAGGAGTTGGACCTGACCCAGGGCGCTGTCAGCCGGCAGATCAGGCTCTTGGAAGATCAGTTCGGGCGCCAACTGTTCGAACGCGACAGCCGCAATGTCCAGCTCTCGGCTGCGGGCGAAATCTATGCCGAGGCGGTACGTGCCGCACTTGGCCAATTGCGGGATGCCGCGCTTGGATTGATGAGCAATCGGCATAGCGGCATCCTGAACCTTGCCATATTGCCGACCTTCGGCACGCGCTGGCTGATGCCGATGATCCCCGATTTCGTGGAAAACAATCCCGACATCACCATCAACTTCGTCACCCGTGTCGGCCGCTTCGACTTCGCCCGGGAGAGGCTGGATGCCGCCATCCACTACGGCCTGCCTGACTGGCCGGAGGCCGACTCCACGCTCCTGGTGCGCGAAACGGTGGCGCCGGTGGTATCGCCCGAATTCCTCGCCGGTCGCGCCATCGCCACGCCGGCCGATATCGGTCGCCTGCCGCTGCTGCACATGGCGACGCGCCCCGGCGCCTGGACCGAATGGTTCGAGCACCAGGGTCTGAGCGCGCCGACCGGACCAGGCATGCAGTTCGAGCAGTTCGGCACCGCCGCCCAGGCCTGCATGGCGGGGCTCGGCGTGGCGCTGTTGCCCCTACTGCTCATCGCCGGCGAATTGCAGCGCGGCCAGCTTGTGACGGCGCCCGGCCAACCGATGCAAAGCCGCAGCGCCTATTACCTCGTCGTTCCCCATGACAAGCGCGGCTATCCACCGGCTGCCAGTTTTCGAGACTGGCTGCTAGGCCAGCTTGAGAAGGAGCCGGCTGTTCTGGCCTGGTAGCTACTTGCGCTTCAGCGCGTCCGCCAGCGCCGCGCCGAATGCGCCTTGCTGGGCCGGCCGCTCCGGCTGGCGCTGGGGTGCTGGCGAGCGTGGCGCCGGCCTGCCGCCGCCATTGTCGCGCGGCCCGCCTTTCGATCCGCCGCCCTCGCCGCCGTCCTTGCGCATGGAGAGCCCGATGCGCTTGCGCTTGATGTCGACGTCGACGACGCGCACCTTGACCACGTCGCCGGCCTTGACCACCTCATGCGCGTCCTTGATGAACCGATCGGCCAGCTGCGAGACGTGCACCAGCCCGTCCTGGTGCACGCCGATATCGACGAAGGCGCCAAAGGCCGCGACATTGGTCACCGTGCCTTCGAGCTGCATGCCGGGTTTTAAATCCTTGATGTCGTCGATGCCGTCGGCGAAGGTCGCCGTCTTGAAGCCGGGGCGCGGGTCGCGGCCGGGCTTTTCCAGCTCCGCCAGGATGTCGCGCACCGTCGGCAAGCCGAAGCGCTCATCGACGAAGACGCGAGGATCGAGCGCCTTGAGTGCGGCGCTGTCGCCCATCAGCGCGCGCACGTCGCGCCCGCAGGCGGCCACGATCTTCTTGGCCACGCCATAGGCTTCGGGATGCACCGCCGAGGCGTCGAGCGGCTCGCTGCCGTTCGGAATGCGCAGGAAGCCGGCGCATTGCTCGAAAGCGCGCGGTCCGAGCCGGGAGACCTTGAGCAGGTCCTTGCGGCTGGCGAACGGTCCCGTCGCGTCGCGATGCGCGACGATGGCGTCGGCCAGCGACGCGCCAAGACCTGAAACGCGCGCCAGGAGTGGCGCCGAGGCGGTGTTGAGATCGACGCCGACGGCATTGACCGCGTCCTCGACCACTGCTTCCAGCGAGCGGCCAAGCCGGTACTGGTCGACATCGTGCTGGTACTGGCCGACGCCGATCGACTTCGGTTCGATCTTGACCAGTTCGGCCAGCGGATCCTGCAGCCGCCGCGCGATCGACACCGCGCCGCGCAACGACACGTCGAGGCCAGGGAATTCGGCCGCCGCCGCCGCCGAGGCCGAATAGACCGAGGCTCCTGCCTCACTGACGATCACCTGAGCGGCTTGGGGCCTGAGCCGGCGGGCATGTCGGAGAGCATGTCCGCCACCAGCTTTTCGGTTTCGCGGCTGCCGGTACCGTTGCCGATCGAAATCAGCTCCACCTTGTGCTGGCGGACCAGCGCTGCGAGTTCCGTCTGCGTGCCGCGCACATCGTTCCTCGGCGGGAACGGATAGACCGTCGTCGTCGCCACCAGCTTGCCGGTGCCGTCGACCACCGCCACCTTGACGCCGGTGCGGATGCCGGGATCGAGCCCCATCGTCGGCCGCGAGCCGGCCGGAGCCGCCAGCAGCAAATCCTTAAGATTGCGGGCAAAGACATGGATCGCCTCTTCCTCGGCCCGCTCGCGCAGGTCACGCATCAAATCGAGCGTCAGGTGCAGCGACAGCTTGATCCGCCAGGTCCAGCTGGCGACCTCCATCAGCCAGCGGTCACCCGGCAGGCAGACTCCGATCGCGTAGGCATTGGCGATCATCCGTTCGACCGGCTTCACCGGCGAAGTGTCGTCGGCATCGACTTCGATGTCGAGGGACAGTACCTCTTCGTTGCGGCCGCGCAGCATGGCCAGCGCGCGGTGGCTTGGCACATTTGCCCAGCGTTCGACATGGTCGAAATAGTCGGAGAATTTCGCGCCAGCCTCCTGCTTGCCGTCGACCACCCTGGCCCGCAGGAAGGCGCGTTCCTTCATGTAGCCGCGCAGCTTGCCGACCAGATCGGCATTCTCGGCGAACTGCTCCGAGAGGATGTCGCGGGCGCCCTCGAGTGCGGCCTTGGCGCCGGCCACCTCCCCGGTGACATAGGCCAGCGCCACCTCGGCGGGCACCAGCGAGCGGTCGGCAAGAATAGCCTGCGCCAACGGCCCCAGCCCGCGCTCGCGGGCGATCTCGGCCTTGGTGCGGCGCTTGGGCTTGTAGGGCAGGTAGATGTCTTCCAGTTCCGCCTTGGTGGAGGCGGCGGCAATCTTGGCCTCGAGCTCTTCGGTCAGCTTGCCCTGTTCGCGTATCGAGCCAAGGATGGTGTCGCGGCGGGCGTCGAGCTCGCGCAGGTAGGCGAGCCGCTCGGCAAGGTCGCGCAGTTGGGTGTCGTCCAGCCCGCCGGTCACCTCCTTGCGGTAGCGCGCCACGAACGGCACCGTCGCGCCCTCGTCGAGCAGTTCGATCGCCGCGGCCGCCTGTTCGGGCCGCGCCTTGATCTCGGCCGCGATGATGGCTGCGATGCGCTTGATGTCGGATGCCATGTCGTTCCTGCTGTCGTCGAAAAGAGCGGCGACCATAGGCGCAGATGCATGCCCCGCCAACCGCGACGTTTTCAACCTTCGCAGGCGGTCCACAAGAAACCATGCGGCAGCTGACCGCGCCTGACGGCTCAGACCAGTCGCGTCAGTGTCTCGAAGAAAGCGACGATTTCGAGATCAAGCTGGTCATCGACCGGTTCCGGCTGCGACGACATCTTGGCAATGACCACTTCCGCCTTCGGGTCGACATAGAGCCACTGGCCATGGATGCCGATGCCGCAATAGGCGCCGCTCGGCTTGCCCGACTGGTACCATTTGTTGCGATAACGGCCCTGTGGAAACAGCGGAAGCATCGCGCCGCGCTGCCAGGCCTCCGAACTGCCTCCGGTCGCCACAGTATCGCGCACCCACGCCTCCGGCACGACCCGCCGGCCATTGGCCATGCCGCTCTGCCGCATCATCTCGCCGATGCGCGCCAGGTCGCGCGGCGTCACCGAAATGCCGCCGGCGGTGCGCGCCGTGCCTTCCATGTCGACGCCGATTGACGCTTCGCTGACGGCCCCCAGCGGCAGCCACAGCCTGTCGCGCATCAGGTCGGTGAAGCGCTGGCCGGTAGCGCGTTCGAGCAGCAGGCCGAGCAGGTCGGAATTGGGCGACCGGTAGCGGAAGGTCTGACCATGCGGCTCGGCAAGCCGCTGCAGGGTCAGGATGAATTCGCGCAGGCTTTCCGTCCCGCCGCCCGGGTTCCATAGCGTGGCGCGGCGATAACGTGCGAAGGCGCTTTCCGGATCGAGATAGGCCTCCTCGAAATCGAGGCTGACGCTCATGTCGAGCACATGCCGCACGCTGGCCTCGCCATAGGCCGTGCCCACCGCCTCCGGGATGTATTGCGTCACCGGCGCCTCCGGATCGAACGCGCCCTCGCCCTCGAGTATGCCGGCGACGATGGCGGTCACCGACTTGCTGATCGAGAAGATGATGTGGCGGGCACCGAAATTCATATGCGGCGCGAACCAGTCGCCGATCACCTTGCCGCCTTTCATCACCGTCAGCGCGTCGGTGCTGGAACGCAGGAGGAATTCGGCCACCGTCTCCGGCGCACTGGCAAGCGAAACCTTTTCGCCGAGCAGGCCACCCAGGTCTCGCACGGGCTCTTCGCCGCCGCCCGGCGCTGCCATCACCCGCGCTGTCGGCACCAGTTCGCCGAGGTTCTGGAAGGACCATCGGTTGAATGGATTTTCGCGCCAGTTGGCGAGCAGCACCTCATTGCGGCGGAAGCCGTAGCGGGTCTCGAACGCGGTCTTGCCGGTCATGGCGTTTTTCCTTCCAGGTCGTCTCTTGAGGGGCTCAGCGCAGGGCGGCGGCGATGGCGTGCACGGCCTTCAGCGTTGCCATGGAATAGGCGAGATTGCTGAAATCCGGCCACGTCGAAAGCTTCACCACGACCATTCCTGTGTTCCAGTCGATGTGGATGATCTGCCCGAACACGCCCCGGCACATCAGCGCGCGCGAGCTGGGATTCTCGATCCAGAACTGGTTGCGGTAACTGCCCTCGGGCATGCTGGCGGAGAAATCCGGGCCGTGCCTGCCGTTGCGTGTCGCCTCGATCCAGGCCGCCGGCACGATGCCGCCGCCATTGTCGAGGATCATCTGGCCAAATCGGCCATAGTCGCGGAGCGTCGCGTTGAAGCCGCCGTCGGCGAGCGCATAGCCGGCGCTGTCGACGGTGAAGCAGGCGCTTTCGTCGGCACCGAGCTTCTGCCAGAGCTCTTCGGAAACCAGTTGCGCCAGCCGCTTGCCGGTCACCCGTTCCATGATGAAGGCGAGCACGTCGGTCTCTATCGAGCGGTACTCGAACTTTACTCCGTGCGGACGGACCGTGTCTTTCAAGCTGAGGATCAGCTCGAACATGTGCGAGGGCCAGCGAAAGTCCGGATCACTGCCCGGCGGCACCGGCTTCCAGCCCGTGGCGACATCGACCTGGCCGATATCGGAATAGCGGTCGGTATATTCCTCGCAAAAGCGCACGCCCGTCGTCATGTCGAGCACATGCTGGACGCTAGCGCCGGCCCAGCCTGTGGCGCCGAGTTCCGGCAGGTAATCGGTGACCGGCCGGGTGGGATCGATCAGCCCGCGCCCGGCCAATATGCCGAACACCGCACCAGTGATCGATTTGGCCATCGACTGCGAGAGATGCAGCGTGCGCTCGTCCATGCCGTTGAAATAGCGCTCATAGGCGATCTTGCCGTCCTTGAGCACCAGGAACCCGTCCGTATAGGTCTCGTCGAGCAACCCCGCGAGCGTCGAAGGCCTGCCCTCGCTGTCCTTGACCGGCAGTCCGTCGAGATCGACCTCGGCGCGTTCGAGACGATGGCGATGGCCATTGCCACGCCAGACTTCGGCGGTCGGCAGGATTTCCCTGATGTGCTGAAACGCCCAGCGGTTCCATGGCGGCCGATCCCAGTCGAGCTTTGTCGGCACCATGGCGGGCGGCGAGCCCTGCATGACCGGCGGCCGCGGATCGCTGTTGCGGTAGGAATTCATGAAAGGCCATTCCCGGAAAGAAAAGACCCGGCGGCGTGTGCCGCCGGGTCCGTCATGCAGCGATTACTTCTGCAGCTCGGTCCAGATCTTGGTGTAGATGTCCTGGATTTCAGGCGCACACATCTTCTGGAATTCGCCCTGTGGCTTCGCGGCGGCCGGAATGACGACTTCCGGCGCATCCTTCATGTCGGCCGGCATGTATTTGTCCGAGCCGGTGATGGCGTTGGCGTAGCGGTGGAAGGCCGAGAGGCCGGCTGCGTTTTCCGGATCCATGATGAAGTTCTGGAACAGCTTGGCGTTGTCGACATTCTTGGCTTCCTTGAGAACGACGACGTTGTCGCTCCACAGGCCGTAGCCTTCCTTCGGATAATTGTAGTGGATGGCCGGATTGGCCAGCCGCTGGCGTAGCGCAGAGCCGTTCCAGTCGCTGGTGGCCTTGAAGTCGCCGGCGCCCATCTTCTCGATGGTGTTGTATTCCATGGCGATCCAGTTCGGCTTGGCCGCGACGAGCGTGTCACGCACCTTCTTCAGCACCGCCTTGTCGTCGGTGCACTGCTGGCCACCGACATATTTGATCGCGGCGAAGATGACGTCATTCATCTCGGGAACGACGTTGACCTTGCCCTTCAGCTCGTCGGGCGTGTTGAAGATGATGCCCCAGCTGTCGGCCGGTCCCTTGTAGGCATCGGTGTTGACGACGACGCCCACCGTGCCCAGCGCCCACGGCACCGAATATTTGCGGCCGGGATCGAAATCTGGATTGGCCCATTCCGGCGCCACGTTCTTGAAGTTCTCCATCTTGCCCGGGTCGGTTTCGAGCACAAGCCCTTCCTTGATCCAGATCGGCACGTAGGTCTGCGAGGGCACGGCGATGTCGAAGCCGGTGCCGCCCTGGCGGACCTTGGCGAGCGCGGTGTCGTTGGAATCGTAGTCTGTGATCGTGACCTTGATGTTGTATTTCTGCTCGAACTTCTTGATCACGTCAGGGCTGGTGTAGTTGCCCCAATTGTAGATGTTGAGCACGCCGTCGGCGCGGGCAAGCCCCGTCGAGGCGAGCAACGCCAACCCTATGGCGCTCGCTGTGGTCTTCCAGTTCATGGTTCTAACTCCCATTAGGTTCAGTCTCGTTTCCTGCTGACAAAGAAAAACAACGTGACGATCGCGACCGAAAGCAGCAGGAAGGCGGTCGATATCGCGTTGATCTCGGGTGTGATGCCGCGCCGGATCTGGCCGAGCATGTAGGTTGGCAGCGTGTCCTGGCCGCCCGATTTGACGAACTCGGTGATGACGACGTCGTCGAGCGAGATGACGAAGGCCAGCATCAGTCCAGCAAGGATGCCAGGCCACAACAGCGGCAGTGTGATGCGGCGGAAGGTCTTCCACGGCGTCGCGTAGAGATCGGCGGCGGCACGCTCCAGCGTCAGGTCCATATTCTCCAGCCGCGCCCGGATCGGCAGGTAGGCGAAGGGAATGCAGAACGCCGTATGCGCGGCGATCAGGTAGCCGAGGCCGGAATAGCCGGTGAATATCTTGATGCGGGAAAAGAAGATCAGCAGCGCCACGCCGGTGACGATCTCGGGCACCATCAACGGCTGGTTGATCGCCGCATATTTGAAGGTGAGGCCGGGATAGGAGGCGGTGCGTGTGGTGGCAAGCGCCGCCATGGTGGCGAATATGGTCGACAGCACCGCAGCGATGGCGCCGATCTGGAAGGATCGCAGTGTCGCGTCGATGACCTGCGTGTTCTGGTATGCCGACTGGAACCACTTCAGCGAAAAGCCGCCCCATTCCGACGTCGAGCTTGCCGCATTGAAGGCATAGATCACCAGCACGATGATCGGCAGATAGAGAACCACGAAACAGGTCGCCGCGATCGATGTGAAGCCAGGCTGGTGCTTGATGGAGAAGTTGCTAGCCATGACGCACCCCCGACTTGCTGGCATTGCGCACATAGGCTAGCAGCGCCACCATGACGATGATCATCACGGTGATCGACAGCGCCGAGCCGAGCGGCCAGTTGCGGCCCTGCCCGAACTGCAATTCGATCAGGTTGGACAGCATCATGTTCTTGCCGCCGCCAAGCACGCTCGGCGTCACGTAGGCGCCAAGTGCGGGAATGAAGACAAGGATGGAGCCGGCGATGACCCCCGGTTTGACCAGCGGGAAGATAATGCGCCAAAGCACCCGGAAACGCGTCGCATAAAGGTCGTAACCGGCTTCGACCAGCCGGAAATCGAGCTTCTCCATGCTGGCATAGATCGGCAGCACCATCAGCGGCAGGTAGACATAGGCCATGCCGATCAGGATCGCCGTGTCGGTGTAGAGTATCTGGATCGGCGCCGAGATGATGCCAAGCTTCAAAAGGATCGTGTTGATGATGCCTTCGTTGCGGATGATCTGCAGCACGGCGAAGGTGCGGATCAGAAGGTTGGTCCAGAACGGAATGGTGATCAGGAACAGCCAGAGGTCTCGGGTCTTTTCGCTGCGTGTCGCCATGAAATAGGCGGTCGGGAACCCAAGCGCCAAGGTGGCGATCGTTGTCACGACGGCAAGCTTGATGGAGCGCAGGAAGATGGTGACATGCGCCGCCGCGAGCGAAAGCGTATCGTCGAAAATGTCGCGTTCCAGGAGCACCGACGTCCAGGCGTCGGACGAGAACTGCCATTTCACGTCGCCATAGGCGCCGGGCGTCAGGAAGGAATAGACGAGAACGATCAGCAACGGGCCGGTCGCGGCCAGGAAAATGACCAGCAGTGCTGGCGCTGACAAGAGCCAGCGGTCACGGACATCGCGCCGTTCCGCCGCCTTGGCGACTTCTTCCGCGGTGGCCATCAGTCCCTCAGCACTTGCGCGGCGTCGTTGCCGATCATGATGCCGACCTTGTCGCCGCGCTCGAAACCGCAGCCGGCGCTGCGCGTATTCTGCTGGCGCACGGTGAAGGCCTCGCCGCTGTCGAGCTGGACATGAATATGCGTATCGGTGCCGAAATAGACGATGTTTTCGACCATGCCCGACAACTCACCCTTGTCCTTCGTCAGCTTGGCGTGCTCGGGCCGTACCACCACGGTGGCATTGTCCTTGGGCTGGAAGCCTTCGGCAACGGTTGCTTCGATCGTCGTGCCCGATTTGAGCGTCGCGCGTGCCTTGCCATTGCCGATGCCCGATATGGCGGCGGTGAGGAAGTTGGTTTCACCGATGAAGTCGGCGACGAAACGTTCCGCCGGCTTGTCGTAAATGTCCCAGGGCGAGCCGACCTGCAGGATCTTGCCCGACGACATCACAGCGATGCGGTCCGACATCGTCAGCGCTTCTTCCTGGTCATGGGTGACGAAGATGAAGGTGATGCCGGTCTCATGCTGCAGCCGCTTCAACTCGATCTGCATCTCCTTGCGCAGCTTGTAGTCGAGTGCCGAGAGCGGTTCGTCGAGCAACAGCACTTTCGGCTGCGGCGCAAGCGCCCGGGCCAGCGCCACGCGCTGCTGCTGGCCGCCGGAAATCTGGCCTGTGCGGCGGCCCGCCAGGGCCTCCATCTTGACCAGCTTGAGCATCTCGGCGACGCGCGCCTTGATCTCGGCCCTGGGCTTGCCCAGCATCTCCAGGCCGAAGCCGATATTGTCGGCCACCGTCATGTGCGGGAACAGCGCATAGGACTGGAAGACGGTGTTGACCGGCCGCTTGAAGGGCGGCAGCGGCGCGATGTCCTGCCCGTAGAGCAGGATCTCGCCGGCGGTTGGAAAGTCGAAGCCGGCGATCAGCCGCAGCAAGGTCGTCTTGCCGCAGCCAGACGGTCCCAGCAGCGTGAAGAACTCGTTCTCGCGGATGGATACCGAGACCTTGTCGAGGGCAGCGACCTGCCCCTCACCCGATCCGAAAATTTTGCTGACGTTTACTACTTCAATCGCATTCCGATCCGGTTTGTCCGGCACGATTACGCCTCACTGTTGACCCCGCTCTTGCTGGCGGAGCTTTCCCCTGTTGGATGTGAACACATGGCCGGTAGGTTGGCAAGCCCGGCATTGAATCACAGTTCAGTCAGTCATTTCTGGCTTGGCAGGCCCCATGCCAATGTCAGGCTTGATAGGTAACCTTCCCGCCGCAGATCGTCGTTGCCGGCCGCACCTTGTGCAGGTCTGCCGGCGCGGCCTTCTCGATATCGGCCGACAGGACGACCAGATCCGCCATGTAGCCGGGCTTGAGCATGCCCTTGCGATGCTCGGCGAATTCGGCATAGGCGCCTTCTACCGTGTAGGCGGCGAGCGCTTCGTGCAGCGAGAAGCTCTGGTCCGGGTCGCTTTCTGCCCATGGTTTGCGCAGCACTGCCGCCTGAATGCCCAGGATCGGGTCGACCGGCGACACCGGCCAGTCCGAGGCGAAGACGACATGCGCGCCGGCGTTCTTCAAGGTACGCCAGGCATAGCTCAGCGGCCAGCGAGCCGGGCCGATACGCGACACGGTCGGCTCCAGCGGGAAATCCATGGCGCCGGGCGGATGCGGCGGCTGCATGGAAGCGATGACGCCGAGTTCGGCGAAGCGTGGCACGTCCGATGTGGTGGTGACCTCGATGTGTTCGATGCGATGCCGGCTATCGCGCTTGCCATTGGCCTTTTGCGCCGCCTCGTAGCCGTCGAGCACGGCACGCACCGCGCCATCGCCGATCGAATGTACCGCGATCTGCAGCCCGCGCTTGTCGATGGCGGCGGCGAGGTCAATAAACTGTTGCGGCGTGAACAGCGGCTCGCCGATCCAGTCGGGACGGTCGGCATAAGGCTCGATCATGACAGCCGTCCAGGAATCCAGCACCCCGTCGTAGAACACTTTGACCATGCCCGACGACAGCCACTCGCTGTCGAAGCGTTCGGCCATCTCGGATGCCTTGTCGAGCATGTCGAGCGTCATGAAATTCTTGTAGTGGAACGGTATCTGCACGCGGCAGGGCAAGCCTTCCTCGGCCTCGATCTCGGCCAGCAGTTCGAGCTGGTAGAGATTGCCGTCCATGTTCTGGATCGAGGTGATGCCGTGGCGCGCGCACCAGGCCAGCCCACGCCGGATGATGTCACGGTCGGCGGCGCGCTCTTCCGCCGAGGGCATCGGGTCCGGCTCGCCGCCGGTCGCCAGCCCCAGCCGCACCCGGCCCTCGCCGGCAAGGTCGAGCACCGGGCCGAAGGCTTCGCCCTCGCGCAGTTCGCCATTGGCCAGGCCATCGTCGCCCATGACGATCTCATTGCCCGGGCCAAGCGCGCGCCCATGCAGAATGCCGGCCATGTCCAGCGCCTTGGTGTTGGCCCACATCGTGTGGTGGTCGGGCGCGGCCATGACGAAGGGCCGGTCCGGCAGGATGGTGTCGAGGTGATGGCGCGTCACCCGCTCGTCACCGAGCACGGTATAGTCGACGCCCTGCCCGACCAGCATTTTCGCTTCGGGATGTGTCGATGCGTAGTCACGGATCGCCTTTTGCAGCGCCTCGAATCCGTGGACGCCCGAAAGCTGAAGATGGGCGAGCTCGGCCGCACCCGAGAAAAGATGCATATGGGCTTCGATGAAACCCGGGAGCACCGAACCGCCCTTGGCGTCGATGACCTTGGTGGTCGGTCCCTTGAGCTGTTCGACGGAGGCGCGGCTGCCGATGGCGATTATGGCGCCGTCCTTGACCGCGACGGCTTCGGCGGCGGGATTGTCATCGTCCATGGTCAGCACATGACCATTGATGACGATCAGATCCGCATTGTGACCCGCATCCGTGACAGACATCGCGACTCCGCGCTTTTGACGACTGACTGAGACCGGCAACTCCGCGTCCAACCACCTGCCGCTCCGTTGGAGCAGTGCCATGGGACAAAGAATGATGCCAGCGCGCTGTCCTCGAAATTCCCCTTGTTATCCCTGAAGACAGCGTGGATAAAAGAATGCGACTAATTATTCGCGTTTGTCAACATGCGGAATTTGGAATGTCTTGTGGACAGCATCCTCCGCTTGTGTTGAGACCGGGCGGGGAACGGGGATATCAAGCAGTGAAGCGCAGTCTCGACCGCAAAACCAGGATAGCGCTCGAACCACGCAAGCAGCCGCGGCAACAACGGTCGAGCAAGGTCGTCGACAGGATACTCGACGCGGCGCTGATCTTGACGCGGGAGCAAGGAACCAAGACGCCGACGACGCTCGCCATTGCGCAGCGCGCGGGCTTGTCGGTCGGTTCGGTCTACCAATACTTTCCCAACAAGGAAGCCATTCTTCTGGACCTCGCGCGGCGCTGGCTTTCCTCTTTTCCCGAGGTGATCGCGAAACGCATCAAGGTCCCCCCGCCCACCAACCGCGAAGAGTTTCGGCGCGAAGTGCGCAAGCTCTTCGCCGACACGTCCAGGCTCTATCTCGACAATGCCACCCTGATGCCAGTGATCGAGGCCATCTCGGGCAATGCCGACCTCAGGCCGATCCAGAACGAATATGACGACCAGATCATCGCCCTCTACGCCGCATGGCTGCAGCATATGAACCCGGCTCTCGAAGGCAAGATCGCCAGCCGGCTCGGCGTGGTGATGATGGAGGTCGGGCACGTCTGCCGGCTCGTCGGGCTGAAAAAGGATCGCCGGACATTCGACCTCATCGAGGACGATGTGGAAACCATGTGGCTCGCTTTGGTGAACCCCTATCTCAACCTTGACTGAATTTCGCACTTCGAGAGGAATTTTATGAAGACTGTCTATTCGCCGCTTCATGCCGGCCATTCCGGCCAGATGGAGCTGGTCACCTCGGCCATCGTGCCGGGCTTTGAAAAGCCCTCACGCGCCGAGTTCATCAAGGCGCGGGTCGAAAGCGAGAGGCTCGGGCCGATCATCGCGCCGGTCGAGCACGATCTTGCCGCCGCCAAGCGCGTCCACAGGGCCGACTACATCGATTTCCTGCCGACGGTTTGGCCGCAATGGACGGCTGAGGGCCACACGGGCACGGCAATGCCCTTCACATGGCCGACGCGCGGCCTGCGTGGCGACGTGCCGCCAAAGCGCATCGACGCCCTGCTCGGCTACTATTCCTTCGACGGCGGCGCCACCTTCGTCGCGGGGACCTGGGCCGCGATCAAATCCTCCTACGACGTGGCGCTGACCGCTGCCGGTCTGGTCAAGGACGGCGAGAGGTCGGCCTTCGCGCTTTGCCGCCCGCCCGGTCACCATGCCGGCGCCGGCTTCATGGGCGGCTATTGCTACATCAACAACGCCGCCGTCGCCGCGCAATGGTTCCTTGATCAGGGCGCCAAGCGCGTCTCCATCCTCGACGTCGATTACCACCATGGCAACGGCACCCAGGAGATCTTCTATGACCGGGCCGACGTGCAGGTTCTCAACCTGCATGGCGATCCGATGGTCGAATATCCGTTCTTCCTCGGCCATGCCGATGAACGCGGCGCGGGCGCGGGCGAAGGCTTCAACATCAACTATCCCATGCCCTTCGGCACCGGCTGGGACGCATGGAACGTGTCGCTGGAGGATGCCTGCGCGAGGCTTGCGGCCTATGCGCCCGACATCGTCGTCGTCTCGCTCGGTGTCGACACTTTCGAGAAAGACCCGATCAGCCAGTTCAAGCTGAAGAGCCCGGACTATCCCAAGATCGGCCAGCGCATCGCCAAACTCGGCCTGCCGACGCTGTTCGTCATGGAAGGCGGCTATGCGGTCGAGGAGATCGGAATCAACGCCGTCGGCGTGCTGACCGGCTTCGAGGACCGGTAAGCCTGCCGGCTGATCGGCTGACAATGACGGGTGAGGCAGGAAAGGGCGGTGGGTCCGCCCTTTTTTCGCGAGCTACATTGCGATGCCGGCGCTCGGCGTCGCCATCTGCGCGGCCGCCTTGCGCGACCGTCCGAGATAATAGACCGCCGCCGCCGCGATGACGCCGGCGGCCAGGATGCCCGCCGCCAGAAGCGGCCGGTACCAGAACCAGGCGATCGCGATCGTCGTCGCGCCGACCAGGATCGCCAGGAAGAAGGCGATGATACCGGTTCCCATCCGCGCCATGCTGCCGAGGAACGGAATGACGTCGAGGATCACGCCGATCGGGCCGAGGAACAGGGCAAAGCCGATGGTCAGCAGCAGCAGGCCGGCACCACGCAGCAGCCAGGTGATCAGCGTGTTGACGCTGACCGCTTCGGCGAACATCTTGTCGGCCGGCACCGTCCCGGTGTCGACCATCAGCAACGCATCGCCCGCCTGCGTCTGGTACGGCTCGAACCGGCTGCCGGCCTGACGCGCCACGATGCTGACCGCGCCAAGCGACGCCAATTGATAGCCGATGCGGTAATCGCCCAGCGCTGGCGATGTGTTGTCGCTGCCGAGATAGATCTTGCCATCGACGATGCTGAGCGGCTTCGTCCCGGTATAGGCGGCCTTGATCGCCGCCGCCTGATTGGCCGACAGCGAATAGTCCGTGTCACCTTCGATACGATCGAGCACCGGCTTGTCCAGATCGAAGGCAACGAGCTTGCCCTGTGGAATCTGGAAGGCGCGGCTGTGGATCGCCATCGGCGGATTCTGGTGGCCGTCCGGCTTCTTGAAATCCGACGAATCGATCTGGCTGTCGTCCCACACCCGCGAATAGCTGTAGGTGGTTTGCGTCTCCTCGCCACCGCCAAGCTTCTTGGTGGTCTCGGATTTGGACTGTTCCTTCCACTGATACATCTGGACGGTGCGCGACAGGCGTAGCCCCTGCGCGGCAATGCCGAAATCCGGGTCCGCCAGACCGCCGTCCGCGGTCACCGGACCACTGACATGCACAAGCTTGCCGTCATTACCGGCATCGACGCTGTCGGCGTTCACCGAGACGACGGCGCCGGCGCCTTCGGCCAGCGAGCGCGCCGTCTGCACCGCGCGGCCCTCGTTCCAGAACAACCCGACCACCATCAGCACGATCAGCAGCAGGCCGATGATGACCCCGCCGACCGCGCGCTTGATCCGCCCGAACCGCGAGACGGATGTAACTTCCCGAAATGAATCGCTCATCGTTCCCCCGAAACAAACCTCGCCAGGCGCCGAACGGAACCGCCACGGATAACCATGTCCGTCCTGCCGGTTGCACGCGCGACAGTCGAAGGTGCCCTCCCCTTCGACAGTCGCGAATCTATCGCAACGGAGCCGCCGCCGATATGGCCGGCTTGCACGGTTCCGGCGATTTTCGCACATTGAGAGCCGGGAAAATCCCCCCTGAGTCGCAGGCAGAGTCCGCCGGATTCGATTTTGTCAAATCGCGTTTGATGTCGGATTCATCTGCGGGTAGATTAGACCCGAATCAGCCGGTCCTCGGGGGGCGCGGCGACCACCCAAAGTCTCAAGTTCCGGAATTTTCCGGCGCCAGATGCGGACGGCTTCGCGTTCCCTGAATGGATTCCGTCTGGTTGGGCGCGGCCCCGCGCCTCGTGTGCCTCGTAAAAGTAACGCGTTTTAGGGGTTCGGCGGCTGGCTCTCCAGCATCCGGACATCAGAATCGATTCCGGCCAAAAGCAGCAGATGAGCAGTCCCGCCGCGCCTCTTCAATCCGACACATTGGGCTCGCGCCTGACGTCGCGCGGTGATCTCACCAGTTTCTTCATGGAGCTGACCGCCGAGATCGGCGCCGACAGCTACATGCTGGTCGCCATCGTCCACGACCAGGACCGCAACGATGCGCGCATCGTCTCTTCGAACTGGATCTTCGATGCCATCGAGCTGATCGGCAAGCGGCTGATCGCCAGCCTCGCCCAGGGTGCCCTCACCGTCGCGCCCGGTTTCCGTCCGAAGCCGCTGGTGGCGGCCAAAGCGCCGGATGCCGACGGACTGGTCTCCGGCGAAGAGGCCCGCCTTCTCGACGTGCTCGGCCATGCCGAGATCTATTCGCTGCGGCTGAATGTCGGCCGCCAGCGCCTGTTCGCCTTGTTCTCGGCGGCGACGGTCGGCCAGATCGACGAGCCGGCGCTGATGAAGGCGCAGCTGAAATGCTGCTATGCGCTCTCGCATATTCCGCAACTGATCGCCGCCGCGGCGATGCAGGATCCCCTGTCGGACCGCGAGCGCGAATGCCTCTTCTGGGTCTCGGAAGGCAAGACCACCGACGAGGTGGCCGTCATCCTTGGCGTCTCCTCCAACACCGTCAACAGCTACATCACCCACGCCATCCAGAAATTCGCGGCCAGCAACCGTGCGATGGCCATCGCCACGGCGATCAGGAGTGGCATCATTTGAAACACGCCGACATCAAGGATGCCGCTGAAGCCCTTTTCAACGAGCAGCACAGCCCGTTCGGCGCCTTCACGCTCGGCTCCGAAACGCATCACGCCGTCACCATTCCCGATGCCGTGCGCCGCTGCCGCTGGATATCAGTCGACATCAACGCCTCGGCCTTCGGCCTGTTCTTCGTCAGCCCGTCGCCGGAACGGGCGCGGCTGGTCCCCTGTTTTGATTCCGACTATCCTGGCATCGCGGTGGCTACGAAGTTCATTTCAGGGGCCAATGGCGAGGAGATCGTGCGCCACACCCGCCTTTCGACCGAACCGCGCTGGTGGTCGGATGACGGTGTCGCGGCGATGGTCGACATGTTCGGCAATCTCGCCTGGACCGGACAAATGGCGCCGCTGACGCCCGGCACCAGCGGCATCGCGTTCCCCGTCCACGCCGATCGCGGCCAATGCGGCCTCGTCGTCTTCCTGGGATCGGAGATCGCGATGACGCAGGATACGCTCTACGATATCCACGCCCGCTGCTTCTCGCTGTTCGCAGCCGTCGCCCGCATTCGCCCGGGCGACGCCGGCAGGATGCGCGCCATATCCAAGCGCGAACTCGAATGCCTGAAGCTGACCGCCAACGGCAATACCAGCGAGGAGATCGCGCGGCTCCTGAAACTGTCGGTGCACACCGCCAACCAGTATCTGACCCAGTCAACCCAGAAGCTCAACGCCGTCAACCGCAATCAGGCCGTCGCCAAGGCACTGCGGCTTGGCCTGATCGAATAGCGTTTGCTGTCTGATAGAGCCGGTTCAGAAGGCCAGCGGCTCGACCCTGCGGATACGAGCCTGTTCGATCACAGCCTCCAGCAGCGCCGTATTGTGCTCGGGGTCCTCGCCAGGTTTTTCGAACGACACGTAGTTGACCGCGACCGAGTTGCCGGTCTCGCTCAGCGTCAGCTGGAAATAGACGGTTACCCCCGGTGGCCTGAGTTCCAGATCGAGCACGATGCGCGGGCTGCCGCTCCAGTCGACATGCGCCTCGCCGCCATGGCCTAGCCTGAGCGTGCGCGGATTGAAGAACAACTCCGCTGCTGAATCGACCAGATCCGACAGGCAGGCGAAGTGCTCCAGCCGGATGAAGGCGATATAGTCGGCGACATCGATCAGGCGCAACTCGGCCACGACTTGCTCGATAGCGTTGGCGACGATGATCTCGCGGGATTTTGCGTGCGGTTGGCGGTTCATGAAATCTGTCTGCGCTCAGCCTTTTTCGAGTAGACGATCCGCACCAGTTCGGCGACGGCCTGGTAGAATTGCGACGGGATCACATTATCGACCGAAACTTGCTTGTACATGGAGCGGGCGAGCGCTACGTCCTCGAAGATCGGGATGTTGTTTTCCCTTGCGATCTCGCGGATTTTCAGAGCCACCAGATCCTGCCCCTTGGCCACCACAAGCGGCGCCGAATCCTCGTCGCGCACATATTTCAGCGCGATCGAATAGTGTGTCGGATTGGCGATGATCAGCGTCGCGCGCGGCACCGCCGTCATCATCCGCTTGCGCGCCCGGTCGCGCGCCAGCGAGCGCAGCCGCGACTTTACGATCGGATCGCCCTCGGACTGTTTGAATTCGTCCTTGACCTCCTGCTTGCTCATGCGCAGGTCCTGTTTCCAATGGAAGCGCGACCAGACGAGGTCGATCGCCGCGATCAGACCCATGACGAAGACGATCGCAACCAGGATGTCGACCGCGATGCCGCGGATGACGAGACCGAAGGCGATGGGATTGGTGATCATCCCGTCGAGCAGTTTGCGGTGATCCTCCGACAGCGTGAAGACGAGCACCGCGATGGCGAAGCCCACCTTGGCGAGGGATTTCAGGAACTCGACCCAGCCCTGGGCGCCGAACATCCGGTTCCAGCCCTTGACGATCGAGATGCGCGACATCTGCGGCCTGATCCGCTCGCCGACGAATTGCGGCATGTTCTGGAGCACCGAGGCGCCGATGCCGGCGACGGTCAAAAGCACCAGCAGGCTGACGAGGGCGCGGCCCACTTCCAGCAAGACGATCTTGTAGAGCGCGATGATGTCGGTCTCGGTGTCCATCGGCCAGGCCTCGGGCTTCTCAAGGAACATCGACAGGAACATGCCGAGATTGATGACCGCGTCCTTGGCATAGAAGACGGTGAACACCAGTATCGCGACGTAAGAGGCGAGGAGCACGGTTTCCCGCGAATGGGGCAGCTTGCCCTGTTCGATCGTGTCGCGGATCTTCTTTTCCGTCGCCTCTTCGGTTTTCGAGTCCTTGTCGGTGGCGTCGGACATGCCTTACGCGGCGTTCTGGGTCGAGGGAAGTTCGAAAGCGCCCTCGCGCGACAGCCGGATGGTGGTCGTCACGATGGTCTTGCGCGCCGCCAGGATGTCGGCGGCAGGGACGCCGTCCGAACCCTGTCCGAGCTCGGCTTCGATCATGCGCCGCGACCGCGCGCCGATCGCCGACAGCACCGCTTCGGCGAGCGCCGCCGAGGTTCCGCGCAGCGCCAGCGTGACAAGCTCGGTCGACAATCCGTCGAACAAAAGCACACGCGCTTTCTGGGTCAGCAGCGGCAGGTCGTCGAAAGCGAAAAGCCGTGCCCGCACACCGTCGAGATCGGGCGTGCCGGCGGCCTCCAGATCCTGCATGACCTCCTCAAGTTGCGGCTTTTCCAGCTCATTGAGCACGCTGGCGACGCGCGCCTGCCCTGCCGAAGTGTCCTTGGTCGAGGTGTCCGACAGCACGCCGGCGCGCAGCCGGTTCTCGACGATCCTGGTGGCGGCGGGCGGAACATTGGCCATGGTCACCATGCGCTTGATGATTTCGCCGCGCATCGGCTTCGTCAGCGTCAAAAGCACGCCTGCGGCCGCTTGCGGCGCCAGCTTCGACAGCACCATGGCCGCCGTCTGCGGATGTTCGCCGGCCAGGAAGGTGCCCAGCCGCGAGGCTTCGAGTTTTTCGAGATCGGGCCAGATCGGCGGCGGCCCTTCGGGTGCCGCCTCCGGTTTCTTGTTGCCCATTATGGCGCTCATCTCTTCGGGCGACAGCGACTCGTTGAGGATGGTGTCCATCCTGTCGGCGGAATCGAGCAGTCCCGCGCCTTCCGTGAACTCCGCCTCGAACTCGGCGACAATGCGCTCGAGATCGCTCTGCGGAATGGTCCTGAGCAGCCGGGCGCCCTCGATCAGCGCCTTCAGCTCTTCCTGCTTGAAGAATTTCAGCAGGCGGCTGGCGGATGGCTTGCCCATCGCCACCAATATGGCGGCCGCCTTCTGCGCGCGCGTGAGCGTCGTCAGCGGCGTCATGCTGCCTCTCGCCTCCGCCGCAACCGCCAAGCCCCATCAGCCATGTCTAGGCGCCCTTCGTGCCGGCGATGATTTCGGTCAGCCTGATGCCGAAGCGCGAGGGGTCGCTTTCAAGCACCGTGATCTCGCCGCGCGCGATCTTGCGGCCGTTGACGACGACGTCGACGGGTTCGCCGATGCGGCGGTTGAGTGCCACCGTCGATCCCTTCTGCAGGGCCATCAGGTCGGCAACCGCCATCTCGGTGCTGCCGAGGATGATCTGGACATCGACGGGGATGTTCATGATGACATTGGAATTGGCGCCAGCGGCGGCCCTGAACGCCGCGTCGGGGCGCTGCTCCTCTTCATGCAGAACCCCGCGCAATTCCTCGATGGCGCGGTCGAGCTGCTCGTCCGGCTGGTCGAGCTCTGCTTCTACCTTGGTCTTGCCCATGCGTCGTCTCCAAAAGCTCAGGCGCGGCCGGCGCCAGCCGGCATGAGCCCATCAATGAAATCCTGCCCGGCATCGAAGGGATGCCTGATTCGGACGGTGTAATTCTGCCCCAGTTTGCCGAACTCGCATACGAACAGCGTCTTGCCGCGCGCGCTGAGGCGGGCCCGTGACTGCGCTGTCTCGTCGAAGTCGATGACCTGCCCCTTTTCGAGACCGGCGAGGTCGCCAAGCGTCAGCCGCGCCAGCGGCATGGTGGCTTCCAGCGCCACTGTCGAGCGCATCACCTCTTCCGAAAAGCGTGCACGCCAACTGCCGCCGTGATCGTCCTCGGCGACGGGGGCGGTGCCGTCGCGGCCGACCAGCACGACGCGCTGCGGCATCGTCACCGTGATGGAGCCGCTGTCGACTGGCGTCGAAATGCCAAGGACGATGCGGATCGCGGCGCCGTCGCGCAGCACATGCTTTCTGGCCTCGATACCGGACATGGCACGCGGCGCGGGCAGCCGCAGGTCGAGCGAACGCCGCCCCGAACCGTTCAGCGCCTGCGCCACCTCCTGGAACACCATGGTCGAGACATCGGCCTCGATCGGCGACAGGTCGCGCTCGATCGACGATGCCGGCATATCCGGATCGCCGCCAAACAGCATGGACACCATGATCGCGATCGCGGGAGCATCGATGACGAGCGTCATCGCGTCCGAGGATGCAGGCGATCCGACGACGGTCATGGCGAAGTTTTCGCCGGCGCGTGAGCGCGCCTCCGGGACGCGACTGACCTCGACGGCCCTGAGGTCGACGATCACCGGAATGCCGAGTTCGCCCGAGAGGCCCTTTTGCAAGAGCGGTACGGCGCGTTCGGCCATGGTGCGGCCGGCATCGATCACCTGATCGGCCTCGCCGCTATCGCCGACCAGACGCTCGATGATCAGCGAGCGCGCTTGCACGGGGCTGCCTGGGCTGGTCATGACCGTATCGGCACCGATCTGTCGTGCATTGCTCAAGCGGCTTTCTTCTCGGCGGCGCCGGTGGCCATCGTGCTCTGTTCGACCGCGTCGATGGTCGGCCGCTCATAGGACGAGATGGTCTTGCGGCCGAACTCGATCGCCACCTGCGGCAGCGCGCCGTTCATGTAGGCGAGCAGCGTCTGCTTGACGATGATGTAGAGGCGGTTCTTCTTCTCGCGCACCGTCTTGATCTTGGTGGCGACAGGCCCCACCACGGCATAGGACAGGAAGATGCCGAGGAAGGTGCCGACCAGGGCGGCACCGATCAGGCCGCCGAGGATTTCCGGCGATTGATCAAGGGCACCCATCGCCTTGACCACGCCGAGCACTGCGGCGACGATGCCGAGCGCCGGCAGGCCGTCGCCGACCGCGACCAGCGCATGATAGGCCTTCATCTTGTCGGACTTGATGGTCTGGATTTCCTCGTCCATCAGCGCCTCGATCTCATGCGAGCGGGCATTGCCGATGATGATGATGCGGCAGTAGTCGCAGATGAAATTCATCAGGTCATGGTTCTTGAGGACGGTCGGAAAGGCCTGGAAGATCGCCGATTCTTCCGGATTGTCGATATGCGCCTCGACCTCGCTGCGCGATTTCGAGCGCAATTCGCGCATCAGGCTGTGCAGCACGCCGAGCGTCTCCAGGTAATCCTGTTCCTTCGGCACGGCCTGCTTGAAGGCTTCGAGGATGCCCTTGCCGGTATCCTTGACCGTCTTCATCGGGTTGGCGACCAGGAAGGTGCCCAAGGCAGCGCCGCAGATGACCACCGCTTCCCATGGCTGGACCAGCACGTGCAGATGTCCGCCCATGGCCATGAAGCCGCCAAGGACGCAGCCGAGCGTCACCACCAGTCCAATCAGAATGCCCACGGCAGGTCCTTCCGCATTTCACGTCAGCGCAAGGGATAGTCCCCGTGCCTTGTGTGAGGCTTGAATCCGAACGGCCGGACCGATTCAGTTTCGCGCAAGGAAGCGAGATTATTGTCGCGATATTAAGCTTCGGCCGGAGGCATGACGTTGCTCAATACCTTTACCAGCTACCAGTTGATCACCAAGGACATCGGCAAATCCATCGCCCGCATCGAGCAACAGCCGACGGTTGACCGCGATACGCAATATTATCTCGCCAACATCACCAAGGTGAAATCGATCGACGATTTCGTCAACAATGACCGGCTGTTCAAATATGCCATGAAGGCCTACGGACTGGAGGACATGGACTACGCCAAGGCCTTCATGGTCAAGGCGCTCAAGGAAGGCGTTTCCGACCCCGACAGTTTCGCCAACAAGCTGACCGACAAGCGCTACGCCGAGTTCGTCAGCGCCTTCAACTTCGCCGCCAATGGCGCCGATGCGACCATCTACAACAAGGCGCAGCAGCTGGTGACGAAGAACTACGCCATACAGGCGCAAATCGCCGGTCTCGACCCGAATTCGGACTATGTGAAAGGCGAGACGACCTACTATCTCGCCAACATCACCAAGGTGAAGTCGGTCGACGATTTGATGTCGAACAGCCGGCTCTACACCTACGCGCTGGCCGCGTTCGGCCTCGATTCGGCGACGGAGGACAAGGACCTTATCAAGCAGGTTCTGCAGGGTGGCGTGCGCGACCCCAACAGCGTCGCCAACAAGCAGACGAACCCGGTTTACGCGGCATTGGCCTCGGCCTTCAACTTCGAACAGTACGGCGAAAACGCCACCACCATCAATCCGGCGCAGCAGCCGACCGTCGACAAATACATGCGCCAGACGCTGGAGGAGGATGCCGGCCAGACCAATCAAGGCGTGCGGCTGGCGCTCTATTTCCAGCGCAAGGCGCCCACCATCACCAGCTGGTACGACGTGCTGGCCGACACGGCGCTTGCGAGCGTGGTGCGCACCGCGCTCGGGCTGCCCGATTCCTTCGCCGCCGCCGATATCGACAAGCAGGCGCAGCTCTTCGAACAGAAGCTCAGCATCTCGGATTTCTCCGACCCCGAGAAACTCGGCAAGTTCCTGACCCGCTTCACCAGCATGTACGAGATCAACAACCCGACCTCGCCGGCCGTGACGTCGGTCAGCGTGTTGTTTGCACAGCCGGTCACGGCTGGCATCTCCACCGACCTGATGATGGCCATGCAGAAACTGAAGTTCTGATCATGCGGGACAGTCTCTACGTCGCCCTTTCTTCGCAGATGGCGCTCGAGCGCCGGCTCGACACGATAGCCGACAATGTCGCCAATGCCGGAACCGTCGGCTTTCGTGCCACCGGTGTGAAATTCGAGGACGTGGTGTCGGGCACCGGCCAGAAATCGGTGTCCTTCGCCTCGTCGGGCAAGACCTATCTTTCAGGCGCCCATGGCTCCTTGACCGAGACCGGCAATCCGTTCGATTTCGCGATCCAGGGCGATGCCTGGTTCGCCATCGATACGCCGGCCGGCACCGTCATGACCCGCGACGGCCGCTTCTCGATGAACGAGAATGGCGAGCTGATGTCGATCGAAGGCCACCCGGTGCTCGACGCAGGCGGCGCGCCGATCCAGCTCGATCCCCGCAACGGTCCGCCCAAGGCCGGCGCCGACGGGTCGCTGCGCCAGAACGACCAGCTTGTCGGCTCGATCGGCCTCTACAATTTCGACCCCGGCGAGAACTTCGTACGCTACGGCAATTCAGGCATCGTGCCGGCGCGCACGCCCGAGCCGGTCACCGACCGCTCCGACGTCGGCGTCGCGCAGGGTTTCGTCGAGGAATCCAACGTCAATCCGGTGCTGGAGATGACCCGGCTGATCATGGTCCAGCGTGCCTTCGAGAACACCGCCGCGCTGATGCGGCAGACGGATTCCTCCACCGACGAGGCGATCAAGACACTCGGCTCGAAGTCGTAGCATGTCGTCAGGCCAGCCATCGATCCGCGCACCCGAAAGACAGTTCCAGCCGGCGCCGCAGGATCGGCTTGCCGCGTTGGAGAGAATATGGCGGCGCTTCGGCAACGCCGATGGACTGGTCAAGCGTGGCGGTCTCGTCACCGAAGTCACGCCCACGCATTACAAAGTGCGCGGCCTTTCCGATTTCGCCAGGCTGGGCGACATCGTCGAACAGCGCGGCCAGACCGGCGCGCGCCGCGGCGAGATCGTCAAGATCAGCCGCGACGAGGTTGTCGTTGCTCCCTTCGAACGCAGCGCCGATGCCGGTATCGGCGATGCCGTGTTCCGCAGGGGGCCGCTCGTGGTGCAGCCGCACGGCTCATGGCGCGGCCGCGCCATCGATGCGCTCACCCGGGCGATCGATGGCGGTCCGCCGCTGATCAGGGGCGACGACAATGCGGGCAGCGCCACGACGCCAGGTGCCATGGCGCGGCAGCGCGTCGGCACCGCCTTCATGACCGGCGTCAAGGTCATCGACATCTTCACGCCGCTGTGTTTCGGCCAGCGCATGGGCGTCTTCGCGGGTTCCGGCGTCGGCAAGTCGACGCTGCTCGCCATGCTCGCCGGCGCCGACGCGTTCGACACCGTCGTCGTGGCGCTGATCGGCGAACGCGGCCGCGAGGTGCGCGAATTCCTCGAGGACACGATCGGCGACAGCATGGCCAAGACCGTGGCCGTCGTCGCCACCAGCGACGAGAGTGCCATGATGCGCCGGCGTGCGCCCGACACCGCCATGCGCGTCGCGGAACACTTTCGCGACCAGGGCCACCGAGTGCTTCTGGTACTGGATTCGATCACCCGCTTCGCCCATGCGCTGCGCGAGGTGGCGACGGGAACCGGTGAGCCGCCGGTCGCGCGCGGCTATCCCGCCTCGGTTTTCACCGAACTGCCCAAGCTGCTCGAGCGCGCTGGACCGGGGGCGGAAGGTAAAGGTTCGATCACCGCCATCATTTCCGTGCTGGTCGACGGCGACGATCACAACGATCCGGTCGCCGATTCCGTACGCGGCATTCTCGACGGCCATGTCGTGCTCGACCGTGCGATCGCAGAGCAAGGCCGCTATCCGCCGGTCAACCCGCTGTCGTCCATTTCGCGACTGGCGGGCAAGGCCTGGAGCGCCGAACAGCGCGCTTTGGTGGCACGGCTGAAGTCGATGATCTCCCGCTTCGAGGACACGCGCGACATCCGCCTGCTCGGCGCCTACCAGGGCGGCGTTGACGCCGAGCTCGACATGGCCGTGCGCCAGGTACCCCTGATCTACGAGGCGTTGGCGCAATCGCCCAGGGACCGCCCGTCGGCCGATCCGTTCTCCGATCTCGCCCGCCATCTCAAGGGAAAGCAGAATGCCGAACCAGGAGACTGAAGGTCAGTACGCCGAGCGCCTCCTGCGCGAGATGATCGCCGAGGCGAACGCCGCCGAGCAAGCCAGGGCTGAAGAAGACAGGGCTGCCAAGCCGCCCTCGCCCAGGACCTCCCGGGCCGAGACCGCCGACCTGACGCAGGCCAGCCGGGACTCGCTCATCGACGGCCTGTTCCCGGTCACCGAATGGCCGCAGCCTCCCAAGCCGCAGTTTCCCAAGCTGGGCAGGAAGGCGGACCGGCGCAGCGACTTCGTCATCGCCGCGCTCGGCATCACGCTTGGCCTGATCTGCGCGCTGTTTCCCTGGTACATCTTCTTCAACCAGGAACAGTTCGGCGTCCAGGCGATCAAGTTTGGCGGCACCGGCACCAATTCAGGGCGTGAGGGCGGCGGCGTGGTCGCCCAACGCAGTGCACCACTGACGGCCAAGGACGTTCCCAACGCCGATATCGACCTGCTTGCCACCGGAACGGTGCAGGACGACGCCACGCCGGCCCGGGCGCCCGGTGAGCAGCCCTTTCCAGCCGACGTGGCGAAATTCCGCATGGTCCATGTAGCCAACGGCCGCGCCATGATCGAGGACGACACCGGCCTGTGGATCGTCCAGCGCGGTTCGACGCTGCCCGATTCCAGCAAGGTGTCCTCGATCGAGCAGCGCAACGGCAAGTGGGTCATGCTCACCAGCACCAACCAGATGATCGAGCTTTCCAGATAATCCGCCGTGATTCTGCCCATCCGGCTCCGATCAAGAAACGGGGCATGATGTCGTGCGAAAACCGCTTCACACGTTTCTGGCGGCCGTCCGCAAGGTCCGCGCAAGACTGACGGCCTAGTCTTTGGGCACATGCCCGGAGATTCCCATGGAGCCCGTTTCCCTTTTCGATCTCGCCGCCAAGCAAGCGCAGTGGCTTTCCGTGCGTCAGTCGGCGATCGCCGGCAACATCGCCAATGCCAACACGCCAGGCTACATGGCAAACGATGTCGAGCCGTTCGAAAAGGTGCTCGACCGCACGGCGGTGTCGCTGCAGGCCACCGAGGCCGGCCATCTCGGCAACGCCGCGACCAATGCCGGCTTCACCATCAAGCCGCAGGAAGACGACGGCGTGGTCATGCCGTCCAAGAACAGCGTCGTGCTTGAAGACCAGCTTCTCAAGGCCGGCGAAGTGCGCCGCTCCTTCGAACTCAACACGGCCATCGTCAAGGCTTTCCACTCGATGATGATGATGGCGGTGAAGAGCTGACATGGACGCGTTGACCTCAGCCCTGAAAGTCGCAGCATCCGGCCTCGGCGCCCAGTCCGAGCGCCTGCGCGTGGTTTCCGAGAACCTCGCCAATGCCCAGTCGACCGGCACTACGCCCGGCGCCGACCCCTATCGCCGCAAGACCATCAGCTTCGTCTCGGAGCTCGACCGGGCTTCCGGCAGCTCGACGGTCGCGGTGAACTCGATCGACCGCGATCCGAGTGACTTTCCCGTCGAATTCCAACCTGGCAACGAGGCCGCCGACGCGAAGGGCTACGTCAAGTTGCCCAATGTCAACGTGCTGATCGAAATGGCCGACATGACCGAGGCCAACCGCTCCTACGAGGCCAACCTGCAAGTCGTGAAGCAGGCGCGCGACCTCATCTCAATGACCATCGACCTGATGAGGAACCAATGATCGTGAACGGCATCGGCGCGCTTAACCTGAAGCCTGGGCTGGGCGACACGGCGACCGACCTGCTTCAAGGCGGTGTCGCGCCCGCGACATCGGGCAATCTTGGCACCTCCTTCACCGAGGCGCTGAGCCAGGCGGCGTCGAAGACCGTAAATACGCTGCAGAATGCCGAACAGGTGTCGCTGCAGGCGCTCAAGGGCGATGCCGACACCCGCCAGGTCGTCGATGCCGTGATGAGCGCGCAACAGGCGCTCCAGACCGCCGTCGCCATCCGCGACAAGGTCGTTTCGGCCTATCTCGAAGTCAGTCGCATGGGTATCTGAGGAGTTAGGCCATGAAAGCGCTCGCCATTGCCGCCACCGGCATGAATGCCCAGCAGACAAATCTGGAAGTCATCGCCAACAACATCGCCAACATCAACACCACCGGCTACAAGCGGGCGCGGGCCGAATTCTCCGATCTGCTCTACCAGGTCGACCGCACGCAAGGCGTGCCCAACCGCTCCAACGCCTCGCTGGTGCCGGAGGGCGTTTCGATCGGCCTCGGCGTCAAGACGACCGCGGTGCGCAACGTCCACACACAGGGCGAACTGACCAGCACCGGCAACAGTTTCGACATGGCGCTCACCGGCCGCGGCTGGTTTCAGATCGAGGGCGCAGATGGCGGCACGCTCTATACCCGCGCCGGCGCCTTCAACACCAACGCCACCGGTCAGCTGGTGACCGCGGACGGCGCCAGTGTCATCCCGGCCATCACCGTGCCGGTCAACGCCGTCGAAGTCATCGTCAACAAGACCGGCCAGGTCTTCGCCCGCATCGACGGCCAGACCAACCTGCAGACGCTCGGCCAGCTCCAGATCGTCAACTTCGCCAACGAGGCGGGGCTGGCGCCGCTCGGCGACAATCTGTTCCAGGAAACGACGGCGTCAGGCCCGGCCAATGTCGGCGTGCCCGGCGACCCCGGCTTCGCCACCGTCCAGCAAGGTTATCTCGAGGCTTCCAACGTCGACCCGGTCAAGGAAATCACCGAACTGATCTCGGCGCAGCGTGCCTATGAAATGAACTCCAAGGTCATCCAGGCCGCCGACGACATGGCCTCGGTTGTCTCCAAGAACATCAGGTAACGGACGATGGCCATGCCGATCTCCTGCTCCGCACTCCGCCGCGCCGCGCTTGCCTTTGCGTTGGTGGTCGGTGGTTTGCCGGCTTTCGCCCAGGAGTCGACAGGCCAGTCGACAGGCCAAGCGGCAACGCGGATCGCCAGAAGTCAGCCTGCCGGCGAGGTCGTGCTGATCCCCAACCGGGTCATCTATCCCGGCGAGACCATCGAGATCACCGCGCTGAAGCAGGTGACCCTCATCCCGGGCAAGCACAAGCCCGATGCGGTGGCAACCCGCGCCGAGGAGTTGCAGGGCAAGATCGCCAAGCGCACGCTGCTGCCCGGCCGCTACATTCCTTCGACCGCCATCCGCGAGGCCTGGCTGGTCGAACAGGGCGCCGCCGTGCAGGTCTTCTTCATCGCCGGCGGACTGACGATATCGGCGACCGCCGTGACCTTGCAGCCAGGTTCGGCCGGCGACCTCATCAAGGTTCGCAACACCGACAGCGGCAAGATCCTTTCCGGCACTGTGATGGCCGACGGAACCATCCAGGTCAGCGCTTCATGATGCGCGCATTTACCCTTCTGCTTGCGGCTACGCTCGGCCTGCAGCCGGCGCTGGCCGACGGCCTGACGCCCAAGGCCAAGCGCGAACTCGCCGCCAGGAATGGCGGCGTTTACGACGATCCGGAATATGATCCGGCCACCACCACCCGCATGTTCCGCGTGTCGTCCGGGCCAAGCTCGCTGCCGCCGGGCCAGGTCGCCTCGCGCATCAAGGACATCGCCCAGCTGCAGAGTTCGCGCGACAACCAGCTCGTCGGCTACGGCCTCGTCATCGGGCTCGCCGGGTCTGGCGACAGCCTGCGCAATTCGCCGTTCACCGAGCAGTCGATCCGCGCCATGCTCGAAAATCTCGGCATCGCCACCGAGGGCGGCAGCGCGCGCGCCAAGAACGTCGCCGCCGTCATCGTCACCGCCAATATGCCCCCCTATGTGCAATCGGGCGCCCGCATCGACATCGACGTCTCCTCGATGGGCGACGCCACCTCGCTATCAGGCGGCACACTGATCATGACGCCGCTGAAGGCGGCGGACGGCGAGATCTATGCCGTCGGCCAGGGCGCGGTCATCGTTTCCGGGTTCACCGCCCAGGGTCAGGCCCAGCAAGTGACGCAGGGCGTGCCAACCGCCGGCCGGGTCCCGAACGGCGCAATTGTCGAGCGGTCGGTGAAGGCCGAATTCGATGACCAGCCGACGCTAACGCTGCAATTGCGCAATCCCGATTTTTCGACCGCCATCCGTATCGCCGACGCGATCAACGATTACACCAGCCAGCGCTTTGGCATGCGCGTGGCGGCCGAGCGCGACTCCCGCACCGTCCAGATCAGGAGGCCGAAGAGCATATCGGCGGCCCGCTTCTATGCCGAGATCGAGAATCTGGTGGTCGAGTCCGACACGCCGGCCCGCGTCGTCATCGACGAGCGCACCGGCACCATCGTCATCGGCAACGACGTCAAGATCTCGCGCGTCGCCATCAGTCACGGCACACTGACGGTGCGCATCACCGAGGCGCCGCGTGTCGTGCAGCCTGAACCCTTCTCCAAGGGCGAAACCGCCGTCGAGCCGTTCACCGCCATCGACGCCAGCCGGCCCAACGGCCGCGTCGCCGTGCTCGACGGGCCTGACCTGCAAACCCTCGTTTCCGGCCTCAACCGTCTCGGCGTCAAGCCGGACGGCATCATTGCCATCCTGCAAGGCATCAAGTCGGCCGGCGCCCTGCAAGCCGATCTGGTTCTCCAATAGGCGATGCCGATGATCCCTCGCCTCTCATCTCATGAAAGGCGCCGCTCCCGCACAATTCTGTTCGCGGCAGCAGCTGTCGCGGCCATGTCCTTTTCCGGCGGCGCGGACGCCGAGGACACCGTTCGCCAGGTTCTGCCCGGAGCGCAGCCCGCGATGGCGCCGCGGCAATTGACGCGGGAAAAGGCGCCTGACCAAAGCGAGATCGAGCGCTTCTGCTCCAACATCGCCGACGCCGCCCGCGACCGCCGCTATGCCTTGCAGGCGGAAGAACTGAAGCAGCTCCAGGCCGGCATCGACCAGCGCATGAAGGCGCTGGACGAGAAGAAGGCCGAATACGAGACGTGGCTCAAGCGGCGCGAGGTCTTCCTGGCCCGGGCAGAGGACGGCGTCGTCAAGATCTACGCCGGCATGAAGCCCGATGCCGCGGCCGAACGCCTGGCGATCGTCAACGCAGATCTGGCCGCGGCCATCCTGATGAAGCTCGATTCTCGCAAGGCCAGTGTCATTCTCAACGAAATGGACCAGAAGGCGGCGGCGACGCTCACCGGCATCATGGCCAGCGCAGCCCGAAGGGAAGATCCGTCATGATCCGCAGAATGCTCATCCTGTGCGCGGTTGCAGCGCTGTCCGGCTGCGGAACCAATCTCAGGGAGGTCGGCAAGGAACCTGCGCTGTCGCCGGTCGGCTCCGGCATCGATGGCGGCAACACCGGCTCCCTCTACAAATACCCGGAGTCGCCACGCGCACCGGTCAAGAAATTCTCGCTTTGGAACGATCGCCAGAGCCGGCTGTTCACCGATCCCCGGGCGCTGTCGCAGGGCGACATCCTGACTGTCAAGATCAGCATCAACGACCGCGCCAACTTCAAGAACCAGAACGACAGAAGCCGCACCGCCAACCGCAAGCTCGGTTTCGACATCAGCGCGCAATGGGACAAGCTCAGCACAGCCGGCAAGGGTTCCGGCGCGCTCAACTCGGCCACGGATACAACGGCTGACGGCGAGATCAAACGATCGGAAACGCTGGAGCTCAATGTCGCGGCCATCGTCACCGACGTCCTGCCCAACGGCAATCTGATGATCACCGGTTCGCAGGAGGTACGCGTCAACGCCGAACTCAGGGTGCTGACCATCGCCGGCATCGTGCGGCCGGCCGATATCGGCGCCGAGAATACGATCCCCTACGAACGCATCGCCGAGGCGCGCATTTCATATGGCGGACGCGGCCGCATCACCGAGATCCAGCAGCCGGCCTACGGCCAGCAGGTTCTCGACCAGGTTCTTCCGTTCTAGGATTGGAGAACAACGTGGCCAATGTCGAACAGCTTCAGCCTCGCAAGGGACCTTCCCTTGCCGTCCAGGGCGCCATGCTGCTGGTGGTGACGGCCGCAGCCATCGGCATGGGCTGGCTGTCCGGCGGCTATCTCAAGGGCGTCGGAGGACCGGCGTCGGTTCCGGTCGCGCCGGAGAACGAGGGCAAGGCTGCCCAGCCCGCCGCCGCGCAACAGCCGGGCACGGGGCCGACGCTCGTGGCGCTGGCGCCGATCACCACCAACATCGCCTCGCCTGCCGACACCTGGTTCAGGATGGAGGCATTCGTGGTCTATGACGCGCCGCAGCCGCCGGCGATGGCGGAGGACATCCAGCAGGACCTTCTGGCCTTCGTGCGCACCTTGAAGATGCACCAGATCGAAGGCGCCAGCGGTTACCAGCACCTGAAAGCCGATCTCGAGGAACGCGCCTCGATCCGCAGCCAGGGCCATGCCAAACAGGTACTCATCAGGACATTGCTGGTCGAATGAGGAAATTCCTTCTTGCAGCGGCGCTGATCGGCGCTGCCACATCCGTCGCGGCGGCCCAGCAACTGGACCTCGGCGGCATCGGCAAGGCCGATGGCACCACCGTCGGCTACATCATCCAGATGTTCGGCCTGCTGACGGTGCTGTCGGTGGCGCCGGGCCTGCTGATCATGGTGACGAGCTTCACCCGCTTCGTCATCGCTTTCTCGATCCTGCGCGCCGGCATCGGCCTGCAGTCGACGCCGGCTAACCTCATCCTCATTTCGCTGTCGCTGTTCATGACCTTCTATGTCATGGCGCCGACCTTCGATCAGGCCTGGAACACCGGCGTCAAGCCGCTGATGGACAACCAGATCAGCCAGACCGAGGCATTCGAGAAGATCTCGGATCCGTTCCGCACTTTCATGCTGCACAATGTGCGCGACAAGGACTTCGACCTTTTCGCCGACCTCGCCCGCGAGCGCGGCCAGACCGTCTCGCGCGACACGGTCGACCTGCGCATCCTGGTGCCGGCCTTCATGATCTCCGAGATCCGGCGCGGCTTCGAAATCGGCTTCCTGATCGTGCTGCCTTTCCTGGTCATCGACCTGATCGTCGCCACCATCACGATGGCGATGGGCATGATGATGCTGCCGCCCACCGTGGTGTCGCTGCCATTCAAGATCCTGTTCTTCGTCCTGATCGACGGCTGGAACCTGCTTGTCGGCAGCCTGGTGCGCTCCTTCACCTGATCGTTTCCGTCGCACGGCCCCGGCAAAAGGCACCGTCTGCCGACAAGGGTGGGCGGTGCGGGAACCATCATCGAATTCCCAGATTATTTTCGATTAACCGTCGGATTTAGGTCTTTGGTAGGAACTCGCCGCCATAGTCGCTCGCAGATGGCGGGTGATCTCTTTCGACGATCATTGGCATGATGCCGCTCCGTCATACCGGACAAGCCGGTATGTCAAAAAAACACCTGTAAAATCAAGGTACGAGTAGCCATGTCCAGCATCATGACGAACACCGCCGCATTGACGGCGCTGCAGAGCCTCAACGCCACCAGCAAATCGCTTCAGGACACCCAGGCCCGCATCTCGACGGGCTATCGCGTCTCCCAGGCTTCCGACAACGCCGCCTACTGGTCGATCGCGACCACGATGCGCTCCGACAACCAGGCGATGTCCACCGTTTCGGACTCGCTCGGCCTCGGCGCCTCGAAGGTTGACACCGCCTACACCGGCATGAACAGTGCGATCACCACCATCAACTCGATCCAGCAGAAGCTGACCGCGTCCTACGGCCAGACCGACGCCTCCAAGGAAAAGACCCAGGTCGAAATCAAGGCGCTTCAGGATCAGTTGAAGGCCTACGCCGATGGCGCCACCTTCTCCGGCACCAACATGCTTTCGCTGTCCACCGCTTCGGGCACAGCGGCCGACGTGAAGATCGTTTCGGCCTTCAACCGCGACGCCAGCGGTGCTGTTTCGATCTCGACGATCGACGTCAACGTGGAAAGCATCAAGCTCTATGACGCCGGCGCGGCCCCGACGGCCAAGGGCATTCTGGACACGGATCGCCTCGGCGCCACCGGCGCTGCGGCAGCAGCCTCGGCCCCGACGCTCGGCGCTGCCGCAGCGGCTACCGACACCTATTCGGTCGCCAGCCTGGCCATCTTCTCGGGTGGCACGGCCGCCAGCGATAGCCAGATCTCGCAGATGATGACCGTCGTCGACGCCGCGCTCAAGGACATGACGACCGCCGCCACCAAGCTCGGCGCGGCCAAGAGCTCCATCGACCTGCAGAAGACCTTCACGTCAAGCCTGATGGACTCCATCGACCGCGGCGTTGGTCAGCTCGTCGATGCCGACATGAACAAGGAATCGACCCGCCTCCAGGCCCTGCAGGTTCAGCAGCAGCTCGGCGTCCAGGCGCTGTCGATCGCCAACGGCTCCTCGCAGTCGATCCTGTCGCTGTTCCGCTAATCCACTTCGCTCAACCTTAGAGCGTAGTAAACAACGGGCCGCGCCAAAAGCGCGGCCCGTTTTGTGTTTGCTCCAGCCCCGCGCAACCCTCGGTCCTTAACCCTCAAAAGCGAGCCTTTAACAGGCCGTTAACCATAACGCGCTAGTCATGGTTAACCAATAGCTTACAAAGGATTGGCGAATCGGCCCGTGGCCGCGACGGCAATCCATGGGCGAGCGAACACTCGCGAGGGCAATGCCGGTTTTTTGAGAAAGACCGGGTGGGAAAAGGAGCGAATTTCTTGGCGAGCATCATGACAAACGCCGCGGCCTTGACCGCACTTCAAAGCCTCAACGCCACCAACAAATCGCTCGAGCAGACACAGGCCCGGATCTCCACCGGTTACAAGGTCTCGGAGGCCTCCGACAACGCCGCCTACTGGTCGATCGCCACGACGATGCGCTCGGACAACCAGGCGCTCTCGACTGTCCAGGATGCGCTCGGCCTCGGCGCCTCGAAGGTCGACACCGCCTACACCGGCATGAACAATGTCCTGACGACGATCGGCCAGATCAAGACCAAGCTGCTTTCCACCGTCGGCCAGGCCGACGCCGCCAAGGTAAAGACGCAGACTGAAATCACGGCGCTCCAGGCGCAGATGAAGTCCTTTGCCGATGCCGCCACCTTTTCGGGTTCGAATTTCCTTTCAGTGACGTCGAAGCAGGTCGCCGCGCCCAATGATGGCGTGCAGCCCGACGCCAAGATCGTCTCGTCCTTCAATCGCTCCTCATCCGGCGCCATTTCGCTCGGAACGATCGACATCGATGTCGAGAGCACCAAGCTGTTCGATTCCGGTCTCGCCACCGACGTCAAGAACTACGGCACGCTCGACCGCCAGACTTCGGTCTATTCCACCGCGGCCGCCCAGAGCCAGTACGATACAGCCTATGCCACCGCGATCGCGGGCGGAGCCATGGACATCGCCGCAAACACCGCCGGCCAGGCCGCGGTGACAGGCACCCCCGCCAAGATCGACAACGTCTCCGCCTATAATCTCGACATCACGGCGGCCGGCGTTACCGACGACATCATCACCCAGATGATCGGCAAGATCGACAAGGTGATGAGCCAGTTGACCGACTCCGCCACGATCCTCGGTTCGGCCAAGAGCTCGATCGACCTGCAGAAGACCTTCACGCAGAGCCTGATGGATTCCATCGACCGCGGCGTCGGTCAGCTCGTCGATGCCGACATGAACAAGGAATCGACCCGCCTCCAGGCCCTGCAGGTGCAGCAGCAGCTCGGCATCCAGTCGCTGTCGATCGCCAACAGTTCCTCGCAATCGATCCTGTCGCTGTTCAAGAACGGCTAGTTCCGCCATAGCTGGCGGCTTCTTCCATTTCCAATCAAGGGGCTGCGCCGCAAGCGCGGCCCGATTTCATTTTCGCACAAGCTTCGGAGGCTAGTGTTCCGGCGGACAGTCATGCTGGGAGTCGCTGAATCGTGCCGGAACAGATCCAGAGCATCATCTCGAATCTCCGCGGTTTTGGTGTGAGGCGCCTCGCTATGCTGGCGGGCATCGCCGTTCTGGTGATGGGCGTCATCGGCATCGCCTCGGTCTACCTCAACCGCCCCGCCTACGACACGCTCTATGTCGGGCTCGATCGCTCCGACGTGAACCAGATCGGCCTGGTGCTGGGCGAGGCCGGCATCGGCTTCGATGTCGGCGCCGACGGGACCTCGGTGCTGGTGCCGGCCGGCACCACGGCGCAGGCGCGCATGCTGCTCGCCGAAAAGGGCCTGCCGACCAGCGCCAATGCCGGCTACGAACTGTTCGACAATGTCGGCTCGCTCGGCCTCACCTCCTTCATGCAGCAGATCACCCGCGTGCGTGCGCTGGAAGGCGAGATCGCTCGCACCATCCAGTCGATATCGGGCATCAAGGCGGCACGTGTCCACATCGTCATGTCCGAGCGCGCCAATTTCCGCCGCGACGAGCAGCAGCCTTCCGCATCGGTCGTCATCCGCTATGCCGGCATCGATGCCGAGAAAAGCGCCCAGTCGATCCGCCATCTCGTCGCCGCCGCCGTGCCTGGCCTGTCGGCCGACAAGGTGACGGTGCTCGATTCCAACGGCAACCTGCTGGCCGCCGGGGATGATCCCTCCAACACCAGTGCCGCCCGCACGCTCGGTGTCGAGCAGACTGTCGAGGTACAGATCGGCGACAATATCCGCCGCGCACTCACCCCCTATCTCGGGCCCGACAACTTCCGCGCCAGCGTCAAGGCCGAGATCAACACCGACACCCGCCAGACGGAAGAGACCATCTTCGATCCGAATTCCCGCGTCGAGCGTTCGGTGCAGTCGGTGCGCGCCAATGAGAACAACAACCAGAGGCAGGCCTCCACCCCCGCCAGCGTCGAGCAGAACCTGCCCGAGACCCAGGCGACGGCGACCGAAGGCCCGCAATCCTCCTCGCAGAACGACCGCAAGGAAGAGATCACCAACTACGAGATCAACTCCAAGAAGATCGCCACCGTCTCCAACGGCTACACAGTCACCAAGATGTCGATCGCCGTCGTTGTCAACCAGGACCGGCTGAAGGCGATCCTGGGCAAGGACGCGACGCCGGACCAGATCGCCAAGCGCGTCGCCGATATCCAGAAAATGGTGGCGTCGGCCACCGGTTTCGACGACAAGCGCGGCGATGTCGTCGACGTCTCGGCGGTCGAGTTCATCGATGGGCTGGACGGCGAGGCGATCCCGCAGGCTGGAATGCTCGATTCGATCGGCCAACATGCCGGCACGCTGATCAACGCCGGCGCCTTCATCGTTGTCGTATTCCTGGTGGCCTTCTTCGGCCTGCGCCCGATGGCGGCGGCACTGACGGCAAGGGCGACGCCTGCCATAGCCGGCCCCAATTTCGACGAGGTCCAGCGTTCGCTGCCGACTCCGGAGGCGGCCGCTTCCGCCGACGCAGGTGTCGCCATCGGCGCCTTGCCGGGCGCGCGGCCGGGCGCCACCCCGCTCGATGATCTTCGCCAGAAGATCAGGCCGGCACCGCAGGAGCGGCTTGCCCGCATGGTCGACATCAACGAGGAGCGCACCGCGCAGATCCTGCGCAAATGGGCCGCCCAGGAAGTCGCGGCCTAAACCATGCCCTCCGCAGCCCTTTTCGATCTTCTCCCCGATTTCGGTCCGCGTGCGCCGCGCGTCAGCAAGGTTCAGGCTGCGACCGAGCACAGGCCGGAAGCAGCCGAGCCGCAGGCCGATATCGGCACGCTGATCGCCGAGGCGGTCGCCCAGGCGGAGGCGACGCTCGCAGAGCGGCTCTCGGCCGCCCATCACGCAGCGCTGGAAACCGAGCGCCAGGCGCATGCCGAGGAAGCAAGGATTTTTCTCGAAAGCTTCGGCGGCGATATCGGCAAGGCGGTCTCGTCGCGCATCGATGCCATGGAGGCGCGTGTGACGGATCTTGTCGCCGCAACGGTCGCCCGCATCATTGGCGGCGTCGTCAGTGACGATCTGCAGCGGCGCTCGCTTGAAGCGCTCGCCAGCGCGGTTCGCGAAGCCGTCGGCGACGGCGAAGCGGTGCGCATCGCCGTTCGTGGGCCGCTGTCGCTGTTCGAAACGCTCAAGGCATCGCTTGGCGCCCGCGCTGCAAATCTCGACTTCGTCGAGGCGCCCGGCTTCGACCTGACGGTCACCGTTGACGAAGCCGTGTTCGAGACACGCATGGCCGAATGGTCGGCAACCCTCTCCGAGGTGCTGTCATGAGCGTCGCCGAAGCCGATCATGGCAGGCACGAGATCATCATCGTGCGCCGGGGTCATGACGACCACGACGAGGGCCACCACGGCGGCGTCTGGAAGATCGCCTTCGCCGACTTCATGACCGCGATGATGTGCTTCTTCCTGGTCATGTGGCTGATCAACGCCGCCAACGAGCAGACCAAGACGGCCGTGGCCAGCTACTTCAATCCCGTCAAGCTCGTCGACCGTGAGTCGAGCCGCAAGGGCCTTAAGGATCTCGGCAATGGGCCGCGCTCGGTCGGGCTGACGGCCGACGAGCCGCAGGACGCGACCATCAAGACCGGACAGGATGGCATCGGCGCCGTGGGCTCGTCCAACCGCAAGCAGGACAAGCAGGCACAGCAGCCGCAACAGTCCGACGATCACCTCTTCGCCGACCCTTACGCGGTGCTCTCCGAGATCGCCACCGACACCGGCGTCATGCAGAATGTCAGCCAGAAGGGCGACGGCGGCGCGCAAAATGCGGGTCCCGCGACCGGCGCCTCCGGCGGCGCGTCCTACCGTGATCCCTTCGAGCCGGATTTCTGGTCGCAGCAGGTCGCCGCGCCCGTCGCCGAGGCAAGCGCCCAGCGCCCCAGGATCGAGGGCGACCCGCTCAAGCCCGGCGACAAGGCCGCCGAGACACAGGTCGCCAAGGTCAAGGCCGTGCCGCCGGCACCACTGGTCGAGGACGCACCGCTCGAGCCGCTGGCACAGGACGGCGAGGACGCCGCCATGGCCAAGGCCGGCGCCACCAAGGCCAGCGACGCCATGGCGGCCGACGGCAAGGCGATGGATGCGACCGTTGCGCAGCAAGAGGCTGCAAAGCCCGAGGCCGCGGAAAAGGCACCGACAGCCGCTGCGCTGAAAGCCGCCGCCGAGGTCAAGCGCCAGCTGGCCGACGCCTTCAAGCCTGGCGACAAGCTGCATGACGGCGTCTCCGTCGAAGCCACCGATAAAGGAGTCGTCATATCGATCACCGACCAGCTCGACTTCGGCATGTTCGAAATCGGATCGGCGCTGCCGCGCCGCGAGCTGGTGCTGGCGATGGAAAAGATCGGCCGCATCGTCAACAGCCAGAAGGGGACGATCAGTATCAATGGCCACACCGATGCGCGGCCCTTCCGCAGCGCCAGCTACGACAATTGGCGGCTGTCGACGGCGCGGGCGCATTCCGCTTACTACATGCTCGTGCGCGGCGGCGTCGACGAACGCCGCATTACCGAGGTTGCCGGCTTCGCGGACCGCCAGCCGAAAGATCGCGCCGATCCGATGTCGGCGGTCAATCGCCGCATCGAGATCCTGATGGCGACCGGCGGATGAAGCGGGCGGCCGTCATCAGCCGCTTGATGGGCCTGTTGCTGCTGGCCGCCGGATATCCGTCCGCCGGCTTCGCCCAGGACACGCTGCAGCCTTACCAGCTCGTGCGCTCGCTGCAACTCATCCAGGACCGCATCGCCGCCGGCGATCACGCCGCGATGCCGATGCAGGCCAAGCTGCTCGAAATGACCGATGCGCGCCTGCGCGAAGCGGATGCGGAGGACTTCAAGGACGCCAGGAATTTTCGCGCGCTCCTGGTCTACGGCATGAGCGGCGGCAATCCGGTGACCGTCGAGACGGCCGTCTCGCGCGCCGCCGCTGATCCGCCGAGCCTTGCCATCGCCAGGGGCGTCATCGACTATCTCAATGGCCGCCCCGGCGAGGCGATCGAAGCGCTGACGCCGATCGATCCGATGATGCTCTCCGGCGATCTCGGCGCATTCCTTGCCCTGGTCAAAGGGTCGCTGCTTGCCGGAGATCAACCGGCGGTGGCGCTCACACTGCTCGACGAGGCCAGACTTCTCAGCCCCGGCACGCTGGTCGAGGAAGCCGCCTTGCGGCGTTCGGTCGGCATTGCCGCAGCGCAGGGCGATGCGGCGCGTTTCGCGCTTGCCTCCACCCAGTATGTCGAGCGCTATCTCTATTCGCCCTATGCCAGCCAGTTCGCGGATTCTTTCGTGTCCGGCGTCATCGCGCTGCACATGTCGATCGGCCAGGACAAGCTGGCCGACATCACCTCGATGATGGATCCCGAGCGCGAGAAGGTGATCTATCTGCGCATCGCCCGCCGTGCCGCGATCGACGGCCTTGGCGAATTGTCGGCCTTCGCCTCGGCGCGGGCCGTGCAGGGCCGCGACGGCAACAGCAACCAGGGCGATCCGCGCGCCCTGCTCTACTCCAGCCTGTCCACCGTGACCTCGGGCACCATCGGGGATGTTCGCGCCAAGCTTGGCAAGATCGACCGCAGCAGGCTGTCGGACGGTGATCGCGCCCTGCTCGACGCCGCGCAGACCATCGCCGGTGAGGTGGTGGCGCCACCGGCTTCCCTTCCAGCCACCAGGGTAGCCCCGCCGCCCGAACCCGAGGCCGCCGCCGCACAGGCCGACGACGCTGCCGGGTTGCCGCCTGTCGAAGGTGCCGTCTCCGAACAGCCCGCCATTGCGCCATCCGGCACAAAGGCCGCCGCGCCGGCTTCGGCGCCTGCAGCCGATTCAGCGACGGTCCTGCCTGCATCGGCGCCAGCCACCTCTGCCGGTCCCGGCACAACCGATCCGACCGACGCCGCCATGATGAGAACCCGTCGACAGCTCGACCTGATCGACCAGATGCTTGGAGCCGCCCCGAAATGACCCCCAACCTCGGCCCGGCCCTGCCAGGATTTACCGCCGCGCGTACGACGGCGGAGCAGTCGGCCACGCCCGGAAATACGGATGATGCTGGTTTCGGCAAGATGGTGCGTGCCGGCGCAAGCCGGGCCCACTCGGAAAAGCAGCCGGCGGCCGAGGCCATCTCGCGCGATCCGCGCTGGAGCAAGCTTGCCTCCGACCTTGCGGCGCAAGCCGGCGAGGACGAACCGATGCCAGTCGGCAAGACGAGAGCCGCGTCCGCCGGCTTCCCAGCCGCGAAATCGATGAAAGACGGCAAGGACGTTGGGACGGACAAGGACGCAGACGCCGAAACGCCGGCGACTGGCGCCGCACCGCTCGACGACCATCTGCCGCTGCTGATGGCGTTTCATGAGCTGCGCCACTTCTCGACATCTGCCACGTCGGCCGATGCAGACGAAACCGGGCAGGAGCCGCCGCCCGGGGGGCAAGTCGCGCCTAAGGCCTATCGGGCGAAATCCGCAGCCGGGCATGACGATCTCGAACCCATGTCGAAGCCCGAGCGGGCATCGCTCGTCGATGGGCCGCTGACGAAGCTCGACGGCCAGTCCGTCCGCGATACCGCCGCTGGCGCGCCAGGGCGTGAGAATGCGATCGCCGCTGGCCCGCTTCCCGAGGCGGCGCCGGCCGAGGTGCCGGGCGCGGAGCCGAAACAGGCGGCGCCGCAACCGAAGTCCATCGCCGACGTTCAGTCATCGCTGCGGTCAGATCCAGGAAAACAGCTCCCGGCATCGGCGCGCATCGACGTGGTTTCCGAGCGCAGCTTCCCTGCTCCGCCGCAGGCTCCGATGAGCCAGGCAGCCCTCAACGTAATCAATGCAATAGCGGCCGATGGCGGCCCGCGCCAAGCGCTTTCAATGGCGTCGGCGACCAGCCATCTGGCCGGCTCTGTTGCCGTTCCGACACATGTCTTGAAGATAGAACTTCACCCGGCCGAGCTGGGCATGGTGACGGCCCATCTTCGCCTCTCGGGAGAACAACTTTCGATTGAACTGAAGCCCGAAACGCATGATGCCTACCGCCGCCTTTCCAGCGACAGCGAGGCGATCGTGAAATCGCTGCGCGGCCTGGGATTCGAGGTGGATAAGGTCACCATCATGCAACCATCGGTGGCTGTCCCGGCGGCAACTCGGACGGATGCAACCGCCTCCCTGACCACGACACCTGGCCGCGACCAGTCATCGTTTCAGCCCGGAAACTCCGGCGGCGGCAGTGGGACCGGCGGCCAGCAACCGGGTCAGCAATCCGCAAGGGGTAGTCATGATGACGCGCAGGATTACGGCCGTGCCGCTTCGCCTTCTCGCGAGCGCGCTGGCGGCGATATTTTTATCTAGTCTCGTGAACGGCGCCATCGCCGCCACCAACCCTTGCGAGCCCGAGATCCTGCGCGCCGCCGACCGCTATGGCGTGCCCGCCGGCATCCTCTATGCCGTCGGCCTGACCGAAACCGGCAAGAAAGGCAGCCTTCAGCCTAACGCGTTGAATGTAGAAGGAAAAGCGGTCTTCCCGGGAAGCCGCGCCGAGGCGCTTGCCACCTTCGCCAATGCGCAGCGCGAGGGCAAGACGCTGATCGATCTCGGCTGCATGCAGATCAATCACCACTACCATGCCGCGCATTTCCGCAGCGTCGAGGACATGCTCGATCCGCGCCAGAATGTCGACTACGCGGCGCGCTTCCTGGCCAGTCTCCATGCCCGCCACGAGACCTGGTCGATGGCCGTCGCCCGCTATCATGCCGGTCCCGACAACGACCCTGCGCAGAAGGTCTATGTCTGCCGGGTGATCGCCAACATGGTTGCCACCGGCTTTGGAAAATGGACCGCCAACGCCCGCGCCTTCTGCAACCCATAAGCGCATTTTCTGCTTCTAATGGGCCGAACTTACTTCTTCGGGCCTGCGCTTTGATTTGATCAAGACTTGCCACCCCAGGCATATCTGGCTGCACGCTAATGCAACCGCTGCGATTCCAGACTCCCAAGAAACTAGTTACAAGAAATGATGGTGTTCAGGATTCCCGCCAGCCGTTACGCCTTTCCTCACGGGGCAGATGAGCTGATTCGGAGGCGGGGCCGATGATCGTTATCGTTGACGAGCGAGAGCTCGTAACAGAGGGGTACAATTCACTTTTTGACCGCGAAGGCGTTGCCTGCGCCGGTTTCGCGCCCAATGAATTCGGCGAGTGGGTGAACTCGGCCGCCGATTCCGACCTGCGTTCGGTGCGGGCCTTCCTGATCGGCGACTGCCGTGACGGCGCCATTTCTCCACGCCAGATCCGCGACCGCACCGGCGCCCCGGTGATTGCGCTCAGCGAGCAGCATTCGCTCGAAAACACGCTGCGGTTGTTCGAGAGCGGCGTCGACGACGTTATCCGCAAGCCCGTCCACATCCGCGAGATTCTCGCCCGCATAACCGCCATTCGCCGTCGCGCGAATGAGGATGTCGCCTACACCGAGATCGGCGCCATGCGCATCTTCATGGACGGCCGCGATCCGGAGATCAACGGCCAGCCGCTGCCCTTGCCGCGCCGCGAACGCCGCATCCTGGAATATCTGGCGAGCAACCGTGGCCGCCGCGTCACCAAGACCCAGGTCTTCAATGCCATTTACGGCATCTTCGACGAGGAGGTCGAGGAGAACGTGGTCGAAAGCCACATCAGCAAACTGCGCAAGAAACTGCGTGAGAAGCTGGGCACCGACCCGATCGATTCCAAACGCTTCCTCGGCTACCGGCTCGTGTTTTGAAGCAGCACCGCGCCAGCCTCGCGCAAGACAGGACGCGTAGCCTCGCCGCCAGTGGCATGGATATTGCGGAGACATCTCGATGAGCCTCTACGGAATGATGCGGACCGGCGTTTCCGGCATGAACGCCCAGGCAAACCGCCTGTCGACGACGGCCGACAACATCGCCAACTCCGACACCACCGGCTACAAGCGCTCCTCCGCCGAGTTTTCGACGCTGATCATGCCGTCCACGGGCGGCGCCTATAATTCCGGCGGCGTCACCACGACGATCCGGCAGGCGGTCAGCGATCCGGGCGTGCTTCAATACACGACCTCGGTCTCCGACCTTGCCGTCAGCGGCGATGGTTTCTTTGTCGTCCAGGATCCCGGCGGCACGCCTTTCCTGACCCGCGCCGGCGCCTTCGTTCCCGATGCGCAGGGCAGGCTGGTCAACGCGGCCGGCTTCCAGTTGATGGCCTACAGCTACGCCAACGGCGTGCCGGCGGCGACGGTCAACGGCTTCGAAGGGCTGGTCCCTGTCGTCATTTCCGACCAGGGGATGACGGCGACGCCAAGCACCCTGGGCAGCTACAGCGGCAATCTGCCGGCGGGTGCGACCCCGGTCGCGGCCGGTAACCTGCCCTCCACCAACTCGGCAGGCGCACAGTACACCTCGAAGTCCTCGATGGTCGCCTACGACAATGTCGGCAACAAGGTGCTGGTCGACGTCTATTTCACCAATACCAGCCCCGGCACCTGGGAAGTGTCGGTCTTCGACCAGTCGAAGGCCACGCCTGGAACATCCTTCCCCTATACTGGCGGCGCGCTGGGCTCGGCCAACCTGACCTTCGACACCACCACCGGCAAGATGACCGGCGCGACCACCGGCGTTTCATTCACCGTGCCGAACGGCGGCAGCCTCAATCTCGATCTGTCGAAGCTGACCCAGCTCGGCACCGGCTTCACGGTTTCCGACGCCCAGGTCAACGGCAACGCGCCGAGCACCATCGACAAGGTTCAGATCAGCAAGGAAGGCACCATCTACGCGCAGTACAAGGACGGCTCCACCAAGCCGCTCTACAAGATTCCGCTGGCCGACGTGCAGAGCCCGGACCAGCTCAAGGCCCTTCCCGGCAACGTCTACGCGCAGGGCACCGATTCCGGCGCGGTCCGCGTCGGCTTTGCCAACGAAGGCAAACTCGGCTCCATCATCTCCGGCGCGCTCGAGAATTCCAACGTCGATATCGCCGAGGAACTGACCGACATGATCGCGGCGCAGCGCAGCTACACCGCCAATTCGAAAGTCTTCCAGACCGGTTCCGACCTGATGGACGTCCTTGTCAACCTGAAGAGATAAACCGGGCGCCGCCCGTGAAAGACCAGCATGTCGCTATCCTCCGCATTGAGCATCGCCCAATCGGCGCTTATGAATACCGCGCGGCAGACCAGCGTTGTCACGCGCAACGTCTCGGACGCTTCCAATCCGGACTATACGCGCCGCATCGCCGCCATCACCAGCACGGCGCCCGGCGCCCGTTCGGTTGATATCCAGCGCGTCACCAATGACCTGCTGTTCCGGCAGAACCTCGGCGCCTTGTCGGCCTATAGCGGCCAGAACGCGCTCTACAGCGGCATGGATCAGCTCGACGTGTCGGTCAATGGCGTCGACAACGCCTCCTCACCCTCGACCGCCATCGCCAACCTGCAGCAGGCGCTGCAGCTCTACGCCACCTCGCCGTCCAACCAGAATCTTGGCTCCGCAGTCATCGACGCGGCCAGGCAGGTCGTGCGCTCTCTCAATGAGGGCTCCCAGGCCATTCAGACATTCCGCACCCAGACGGACGGCCAGATCGATACGGCGGTCAAGGACCTCAACTCGCTGCTCAGCCAGTTCCAGGACGCCAACCAGGCGGTCATTTCGGGAACCCGTTCCGGCACAGATGTTTCCGACGCGCTGGACCAGCGTGACGCGCTGCTGAAGAAGATCGCGGACTATGTTCCGGTCTCGACCTTCACCCGCGGCGACAATGACATGGTCATCACCACGGGTGACGGCACGACGCTGTTCGAGACGATACCGCGCACGGTGAGCTTCACGCCATCGGCCGGCTATGCCGCCGGGGCCGCCGGCAACACCGTCTATATCGACAACGTGCCGGTCTCGGCGGGAACCGGCGGCAACACCAGCGCCAGCGGCAAGCTTGCCGGCCTGCTGCAGTTGCGTGACGGCGTCGCCTCGGCCATGCAGGGCCAGCTCGACGAGACCGCGCGCGGCCTGATCACGGCCTTTGCCGAGACCGTGCCTTCCATACCCGACGCCGCTGGTCTGTTCACCTGGTCTGGCGCGCCCGCCGTGCCGGCCGCGGGCACTCTGGTCAACGGCCTTGCCGGCACGATCAGCATCAATGCCGCGATGGATCCGAGCGCTGGTGGCAACCCGACCTTGCTGCGCGACGGCGGCGCCAACGGCGCGGCCTATGTCGCCAACACCAGTGGCGGCGCTTCCTATTCCAGCCTTCTGGTTGCCTATGGCGACCGGCTCGACCAGCCGATGACGTTCGACCCCGCCGCCGGGATTTCGGCGACGTCCAGCGTTTCCGACTATGCCGCCAATTCGATCGGCTGGCTCCAGGGCATGCGCCAGCAGGCCTCCACCGCCGCTGATGCCAAGCAAGCGCTGGCACAGCGCAGCGCCGAGGCTCTGTCCAATGCGACCGGCGTCAATGTCGACCAGGAAATGTCGCTGATGCTCGACCTCGAACACACCTATCAGGCGTCAGCCCGAATGATGAAAACCGTCGACGATATGATGACGGCCCTGTTGAACGCGGTGGGATAATCCATGACCTCAGTTTCCTCGGCCGCCATCTCCAATGCCATGCGCTATCAGCAGATGCGCATGCAGGCGGACCTCGTCAAGGCAACGAAGGAATCCTCGACAGGCAAGGTCGCCGATGTCGGTCTGGCATTGGGCGGACGCACCGCTCAGTCCGTCACCTTCTCGCGCGACCTCGACCGGCTGAACGTGATCATCGATTCCAACGGGCTGGTCGCTGCTCGTCTTTCATCGACGCAGACCTCGCTCGGCCAGCTCTCCGGCGTGGCGCAGACCTTCCTGTCCAGCCTGACCACCGCATCGTCTGGGGACAATTCCGACAGCCTGACCCAATCGACCGGCCAGACGACGATCCAGCAGCTTGCCTCGATCCTCAACACCAGCGTCAATGGCGAATACCTGTTCGCCGGCACCAACACCGACGTCAAGCCGATCAACGATTTCACAGCAGCCGGCTCGCCGGCCAAGGCCGCTTTCGACGCGTCCTTCGTCGCCAAGTTCGGTTTCACGCCCGATGATCCGGCCGCGGCCACCATCACCGCCGCCCAGATGGACGATTTCATCACCAACGATGTCACGCCGCAGTTCCTCGGCCCGGGCTGGCAGGCCAACATGTCGAACGCCACCGACCAGCAGATCGTCAGCCGCATCGCGCTCAACGAAACCACCGCGACCTCGACCAGCGCCAACAGCGATGGCGTCAAGAAGCTCGCCATGGCGGCCGCAATGGTCTCGAGCCTGATGTCCACCAACATCAGCCAGGCGGCGAAGGACACGATCATCACCCGCTCGCAGTCGCTGGTCGGCGAGGCGCTGAGCGGCATCGGCCAGGTCCAGTCAGAAACCGGCATTGTTCAGAAGCGCGTCTCCGACGCCAGCGACCGCATGAAGACGCAGGTCGACCTGTTTGAACGCCACATTCTTGATCTCGAGGCCGTCGATCCCGCCGAAGCCGCGACCCGCGTCGCCGATCTGACGCAGCATATCGAGACGTCCTTTGCCCTGACAGCGCGCCTGCAGCAGCTCAGCCTGTTGAATTACCTGACCTGACAACTCCCAGCGGAACGGTAGAGCCGACGATGTACCAATTTTCCTACGCCGACATCCAGAGCACCTCTGTCGCGGACGCCAAGGACCGCGAGCGTGAGCTGCTGACCCGCTCGATCGACATGCTGTCGGCGGCAGCGGTGGCCGGCCAGGATTCGATGGAGGCGGTGGAGGCGCTGCATTTCACCAACCGCGTCTGGACCGCCTTCGTCGAGGACCTCGGCTCCAGCGACAACGCGCTTCCCAAGGAATTGCGCGCCAACCTGATCTCCATCGGCCTGTGGCTGCTGCGCGAAGCGGAGGACATCCGCCAGGGACGCACCAACAATTTCGAAGGGCTGATCGAAGTATCCCAGATCATCCGCGACGGCATTCAATGACCAACACGCTGAAGATCTCGCTGAAGCCCAACGAGAAGATCTACATCAATGGCGCCGTCATCCGTGTCGACCGCAAGGTCACCGTCGAGCTGATGAACGACGTCCAGTTCCTGCTCGAGAGCCATGTGATCCAGGCCGACCAGGCATCGACGCCGCTCAGGCAGCTTTATTTCATCGTGCAGGTCATGCTCATCAACCCTGCCGGCGCTGGCGAAGCACGCGAGATGTTCCGCCGCTCGCTGCCGCTGCTCATTGCAAGTTTCGAGGATGCCGAGATCTGCAGCGCCTTGAAACAGATCGATCGCATGGTCGGCGAGGATCATATCTACGAGGCATTGAAGGCGATACGTTCGCTTTATCCTCTCGAACGCCGCGCGCTTGGCGGCAATGACGATGTTCCGGGCGCCTCGCGCCCGCTGGCCGTGGGAGCACGCTACTGATGACCGTGGACATGACGACGACGATACCGGTTGGCGCCAACCAGACCACCACGCAGGCATCCAAGACAGCTGTCGACTACAACTCGTTCCTGAAGCTTCTGATCGCCGAGATGAAGAACCAGGATCCGACCAAGCCGATGGATTCGACGCAGTACGTCGCCCAGCTCGCCACCTTCTCGCAAGTCGAGCAGTCGGTGCAGACCAACACCAAGCTCGACCAGATCATGCAGTCTTCGGCGCTGTCGCAGGCCGACGCTCTCATAGGCCGCAACATCACCTCGGCCGACGGCAAGACGTCAGGCACGGTGGCTTCGGTGACGCTTGGCAGCAACGGACTGATCGCAGTGCTCCAGGATGGCACCACGGTGCCGGTCGGCGCGGGCGTATCGATCAAGCCGGCGAGCTAGGCCAACCGCCCACATGAACGAGGCCGACGCTCTCGACATCGTCCAGTATGCGGTGTGGACGGTGCTGACCGCCTCCGCGCCCGTGGTGCTGGTCGCCATGGCGGTCGGCATTGGCATCGCGCTTATCCAGGCGCTGACTCAGGTCCAGGAGATCACCTTGACCTTCGTGCCGAAGATCGTCGCCATCATGCTCGTGGTGGCGCTCACCGGCCCGTTCATCGGTGGCCAGATATCGGCCTTCGCCAACGTCATCTTCGAGCGCATCCAGAACGGATTCTGAAACCCCTCGGGAAGGGTGCGGCGGCTTCAACTCGGAATGCTTGAAAACAGCGGTCCGCTTGCGGCGGCGCCCGTTCTGGCTAGATTGCCGTATAGCCATTCCCGGCCAGGCGATCATTTTGTCCCGATGACTTCTCGCAAATCCCTGGAGCAGCCAGGACCGACCGACGGACCATGTGCGGCATAGCCGGCGTATGGCGCAAGCGGAGCCCTGTCTCTGGCGGCGATCTCGCCGCCGTCGGCCGCATGATGCAGGCGCTGGCGCATCGCGGTCCTGACGACCATGCCACGTGGAACGACAGCCGGCTGGCGCTGGGGCACCGGCGGCTCTCGATCATCGATCTCTCCGAGCATGCGCGTGAGCCGATGCTCACGGCCTGTGGCCAGGGTGTGCTGGTCTACAATGGCGAGGTCTACAACTACCGATCCTTGCGCGGGACACTTGAAGCCGAAGGCAGGCGGTTCCGGACGGTCTCGGACGCCGAGGTGGTTCTCGAGGCCCTGCACCACTGGGGGCCGGACAAGGCCATTCCGCTGTTCGACGGCATGTTTTCCCTTGCCTATTTCGATGGGCGGGCCACCACGCTCTGGCTGGCGCGCGACCGTCTCGGCATCAAGCCGATGTCGGTGGCCGAGACCGCCGAGCGAATCCTCTTCGCTTCCGAGGACAAGGCGATCCTTGCCTGTGACGACGTCGCCCGCGCCATCGATGCGCGTGAGATCACCCTGCGCCTTGCCTGGCAGAGCCGTGACTCCCGCTCCAGCCTGTTCGAGGGCATAGAGCGGCTGCCGCCAGCAGGCCTGTGGAAGATCACCGACGCCGGCATCGAGAAGCGCTGCTTCTGGCACGTCCTCGATGTGCTCGACGCGGCCCGCATCGTCGACGACGACGCCACGGACGCCGAGCATATGACGACGCTGGAAAAATTGATCCAGGACAGTGTCGGGCTCCATTGCATTGCCGACACCAGCCTGGCCGCGGCCTGCAGCGGCGGCGTCGATTCCGGCCTCGTCACGACACTGGCGAAACGGTTCAGGCCGGAAATGTCGGCCTATGTCGTTGACCCACGCATCGGCCACAGCGAAGCCGACGATGCCGAACGCACCGCCAGCCATGCCGGCGTGACCTTGCACAGGATCCCTATCGATAAGGACCGCTTTCTAGAACTCTGGCCAAGGACGATCTGGCACCTGGAAAGCGACGGCTGGCATGCAAGCCATGCCTGCCTGCTGGCGCTTGCCGAGCAATGCCGGGCCGATGGCGTCAAGGTGCTGCTGACCGGCGAAGGCGCCGACGAACTCTTTGGCGGTTATGATTGGCAGGAGGCCAGCATGAGGCTGTGGCGGCCCTGGTCATGGCCGGGACGCCTGTTTCGTTCGAAGCGTTACTTAGCCCGGCGATTCGAACGCCAGAGATACGCCCCTTTCCGGACATCGATCGCGAATGCCCATGGCTGGGATCGCAACATCGTGCTCAGGGCGCTGTCGCCGGAACTGAATTTCCTTCAGGCCAAGATCTTCGATCGGTTGGAGCCGTTGCCGTCGCTCAGCGATCGCGCTTTCCTGGGCTGCTGCCTGCACGACCTGTATGGACACATGCAGGATCTGCTGAACCGGCATGACCGGCTCAGCATGGCGGCCTCGGTCGAGCTCAGGGTGCCGTTCATCGAAAACCGGCTGATCGACTTCGCGATCCATCTGCCGAGACGGCACAAATACCGCCACAAGCAGGGCAAATGGCTCTTGAAGAAGGTGGCGGAAAAACACATTCCGCGTGAGAATGTTCATGCCCGCAAGAACGGGTTCCAGGTTTCCGCGAATTTTACCACCGGCACGCAAGGGCTGTTGCGCGGCGGCTTGCTGCGCGATGCCATGAAATGGCCGGCAGCTTCTGTGGACGACCTGATCGATCTGGCAAGGCGCGACCAGGCATCGCGGATGCGGCTGGTGGGTATGGAGCTTTTCCTGCGCCTGCATGCCGGCGGCCAGACTGCCGGCCATCTCACCGAAGCACTGCAGGCCGCCGTCAATGAGGCGGGTTGAAAAGCCTGATCGCAGACGCCAACGATACCTTTGCGAGGCTGACGGCTGCGTGGCCCCTCGCTATCCCCTTGTTGGACCATGATCTTCCACGCAAGACATTCGCCCTTTGCTGCGTGATGCCATAGTTTCGGCTAACGATCCGGGGAAAGGGATCACCGCAAGGATCCGCAGGCCGTGGCAGGGACCCATCCATGATTGACGAAAAGCCGGAAAGCGAAAGCGTCTCGGCGCTGGCGCCCTTTCGGCATGGCATTTTCCGCGCCGTCTGGGCCGCAAGCCTCGTCTCGAATTTCGGTGGTCTGATCCAGGGTGTCGGCGCGGCCTGGATGATGACCACCATCGCCACCTCGCCCTATCAGGTCGCCCTGGTCCAGGCCTCGACCACCTTGCCGATCATGCTGTTTGCGCTTGTCGCCGGCGCCATCGCCGACAGCTTCGACCGGCGCAAGGTGATGCTGGTTGCCCAGACCTTCATGCTGGTTGTCTCGCTGCTACTGACCGTGTTCACCTATTGCAACCTGATCACGCCGTGGACGTTGCTTGCCTTCACCTTCCTGATCGACAGCGGCACGGCATTGAACAGTCCATCCTGGCAGGCCTCGGTCGGCGACATGGTGCCCCGCAACAAGGTCCCCGCCGCGGTGGCGCTGAACTCCATGGGCTTCAACCTGACGCGCAGTGTCGGTCCGGCGATCGGCGGCATCATCGTCGCGGCCGCCGGCGCCGCGGCCGCCTTCGCGGCGAACGCGGTGAGCTATATCGGCCTCATCGTCGTGATGGCGCGCTGGAAGCCGGATGTGCCGGTATCGACCTTGCCGCGCGAGTCGCTGGGCGCGGCCATGGGCGCCGGCCTGCGCTATGTCGCCATGTCGCCCAATATCGGCAAGGTGCTGGTCAGGGGCGCCGCCTTCGGCTTCAGCGCCGGCGCGGTTCTGGCGCTGCTGCCGCTGGTGGCGCGCGACGTCGTCAAGGGCGATGCGCTTACCTATGGTATCATGCTGGGCGCCTTCGGCATCGGCGCCGTCGGCGGGGCCTTGATCAGCGTGCGGCTACGGCAGTTGCTCTCCAGCGAGACGATGGTGCGCTGCGCCTTCGCCGGCTTCGCCGTCTGCGCCTTCAATGCGGCGATCAGCCAGCATGCCTGGCAGACGTCGCTCGGCTTGCTGGTTGGCGGTGCCTGCTGGGTGATCGCGCTTTCGCATTTCAACGTCACCGTGCAGATGGCGACGCCGCGCTGGGTGGTCGGCCGGGTGCTGTCGGTCTACCAGACCGCGACCTTTGGCGGCATCGCGCTCGGCAGCTGGATCTGGGGCGTCGTCGCCGATGCGCATGGCGCTGAAACCGCGCTGATCGCGGCCGCCATCGCCATGCTGGCCGGGGGCGCCATCGGCCTTGTGCTGCCGCTGCCGCAGCAGCAGGTGCTGAACCTCGATCCGCTCAACCGCTTCAAGGAGCCGCATCTGGCGCTCGACCTGAAGCCGCGCAGCGGTCCCATCGCCATCATGATCGAATATGTGATCCGCCATGAGGACGAGGCGGAATTCCTCGCCACCATGGCCGAACGCGGCCGCATCCGCCGCCGTGACGGCGCCCGCAACTGGACGCTGGCGCGAGATCTCGAAAACCCGATGATCTGGATCGAGCACTACCACACGCCGACCTGGCTCGAATATGTGCGCCACAATGGCCGCATAACCCAAGCCGACGCCACTGTCGGCGAACGCCTGCGGGCGCTGCACAGCGGCAGCGAGCCGCCGCGCGTGCGTCGCGTGATCGAGCGCCCGACAACCGCCGGCACCGCGCTGGTGATGGCCAAGGGGCCGATCGAGCACTGATCCGCTGCGAAGAGCTGGTGTCCGCCGGTCAGCCGGCCGACTGGATCATGTAGAGCTTGCGCGTGGTCTCCCGGATCCGCCATTCGCCCTTCCATCCCCGCGGCAGCACGAGAAGGTCGCCCGGCCCCAGCTCGCGCGCCTCACCGTCGGCGCGGCTCACCTCCACCCGCCCTGAAATGATGTGGCATATTTCCGACGAACCCGACCGATCGGCGGTGAAGCGGCCGGGCGTGCACTCCCAGATCCCGACATCGACGGTCCCGTCCGGGGATTGGAAGAGCGAGCGCACCGCCTCGACCTGATTGCCCTCGATGGAGGTGGGCTTTGGGGAGAACGCGCCGATGTCAGCCTTGGCAAGGTCGTGGAAGGTCGAAAGATCGATCAAGTCGGACTCCATGGATCAGAGCAATTCCGGGAAAAATGCAACGGTTTTCCGCCCGGAATTGCGAAATAACAAAGACTTAGAGTGGGTCAACGATTCCACCCAACGCTGAACCGCCCTAATGGCCTGTGATGCTGTCGGCCAGGGCGGCAAGCCTGGAAGTATGTGCCAGGCCGGCGGCTTCGTGGCGATCGGCGAGATGATAGAGCTGGTACATCGAATGCACGCCGAGCCAGCGGAATGGCTCCGGCTCCCAGCGCCGCACGGTGCGGTTGACCCAGGGCAGGCGCGTCAGCTCCGTGTCTTGGCCGAGGATCAGGTCGGCAAGCGTGCGCCCCGAGAGATTGGAGCTCGACACGCCAAGCCCGACATAGCCGCCGGCCCAGCCGATGCGGGTCGCGGGATCGAGGCCGACGGTCGTGCACCAGTCGCGCGGCACGCCGAGCACACCGCACCAGGCGTGCTCGATGCGGCAGCCCCCAGTCTGCGGCAGGAGCGTCATCAGGATCTGGTGCAGCTGATCGATCGTGGCCTGCTGCGTCTGCCCCTTGATATCGGTGCGCGAGCCGTAGCGATAGGGCACGCCGCGCCCGCCCATGGTGATGCGGCCCTCGCGCGTGCGCTGGGCATAGCAATAGGCGTGTGCGGCATTGCCGAGAAGCTCGTGGCCTTCCCAGCCGATCTGGCGCCAAAGCTCCTCGGACAGCGGCTCGGTCACGATCTGCGCGCTGTTGAGCGCCAGCCAGGTCCGCTCCTCGCCGGGAATGCCGGCCGTGAACCCCTCCGTCGCCCGGATGATGGTTTCCGCGCGCACCGTGCCCCGGTCGGTTGTCACGCTGCCCTTGGTGATGGCGGTAACCGTTGTCTGTTCGTAGATCGGCACGCCCAGCCGCTCGACGGCGGCGGCAAGCCCGCGCACCAGCTTGGCCGGCTGCACGCGCGCCTGGCCATGGATGACGAAGCCGCCCATGAGATTACGGATGTTGATGCGCGCCCGGGTCGCCTCGGCGTCGAGCAGCTCGATGCGTTCAGGGTCTGCGTCCCACAAGCGGATCGTCTCGCATTCCTCACGCACGCGTTCCAGCTGCGCCGGATTGGTGGCGACCGTCAGATTGTCGACGCGACGGATATCGGCATCGATGCCCTCTTCCGTCGCCACCCGGATCACCTCGTCGACGCAGCCCGCCATCGCCTTCTGCATGGCGGTGACGCCTTGCCGGGTCGAGGTCTTCAGATATTTCTCGCGCGACCAGCCGAAGCCGCCCGACAGCCAGCCGCCATTGCGCCCCGATGCGCCGAAGCCGGCGAACTCGCGTTCGATAAGCACGATGCGCAGCGAGGGCTTCGCTTTCTTCAGGTAATAGGCCGTCCACAGCCCGGTATAGCCGGCACCGACAATCGCGACATCCGCCTCGATATCGCCGGGCAAGGGTGGCCGGGGCGTGGGAACCCCGCCCAGATCCGCATACCAGAACGATATGTCGCCGTTGCGCTTGGCTTGCATGGGATGACTTTCGGATTGGTTGGGATCAGGTCAGCGTTGTGTCGGCCGTGCTGTCGTCGGCCAGAAGCTTGGCGTCGGCACCGTCGAAGCAGAGCTCCACCGTCTCGCCGAGGCCAAAGCTCTCGCCGGTCAGCGGCGAGCGCACGATCGCCGTGGAGCCGTCGGCGAGCCTGACTTCGTATTTCGATCCCGAGCCGAGATAGATGGCTTCCGCGATCGTCCCCGGCAGCCGGTTGGTGGTGCCCGCCGCGCTCTGGCCAGGCCGGCGGATAGCGAGCTTTTCGGGGCGCAGCAGCATGACCGGGCTGGCCTCCCCGCCGATCCGCCGCGGCGTTGTCACCGTCTCGCCGGCGATGCGTAGCGCCGTGCTGGCGCCGTCGCTTCGCGCCTCTCCGCGCAGCACGGTGGAGTCGCCGATGAAGCGGCCGACGAACAGCGTCTTCGGTTCATCGTAGAGCTCGCGCCCGGTACCGACCTGCTCGATCCGTCCCCGATTGAACACGGCGATGCGGTCGGACAGGACCAGCGCCTCTTCCTGGTCATGCGTCACATAGACGAAAGTGGTGCCGAGCTCGCGGTGGATGCGCTTGATCTCGAGCTGGAGCCATTCGCGCAGCTTCTTGTCGAGCGCGCCGAGCGGCTCGTCCATCAGCAACAGCGGCGGGTCGAAGACGATGGCGCGCGCCAGCGCCACGCGCTGCTGCTGGCCGCCCGACAGTTCGCTGGGGTAGCGATGCGCGAAATCGCCCATCTTGACCATGTCGAGCGCCCTTGCCACGCGCGCCTTGCGCTGTGCCTGGTCGATGCCGCGCAGCGTCAACGGATAGGCGACGTTACGGCCGACGCTCATATGCGGGAACAGCGCATAATGCTGGAAGACGACGCCGATATTGCGCTTGTGCGCCGGCACGCCGACCACGCTTTTTCCTCCGACCATCAGCTTGCCGCTAGTCACATCGGTGAAGCCGGCGACCACATTGAGCGTCGTGGTCTTGCCCGAACCGCTCGGGCCGAGCAGCGTCATGAACTCGCCGGGCTCGATTCGAAGCGAAATGCCGTCCAGCGCCTTGAAGCCGCCATAGGCCTTGCTGATCGACTCCAGATCGATCGCCGCACCCTTGCTCTCCTGTTCCCGCTTCATTGGCGTCCCTTCGGCTCACGGCCAAGAAGGAGCATGCCGCCACCGATCAGGATCGTGGTGGCGCACAGCAGGATGGTGCCGACGGCCGCGACCGTCGGGTCGGCGTCGCGGGTGATGGAGGAGAATATCTGCACGGGCAAGGTCTTGAGATAGGGGTTGGTGATGAACAGCGATACGACGATCTCGTCGAAGGACGTGGCGAAGGCGAAGAGCAGGCCGGACAGCATGCCGGGCAGGATCAGCGGCATCGTCACGGTGCGGAACGTGGCGAGCGCACCGGCGCCAAGGCTTGCGGCGGCCGTTTCCAGGCGCCTGTCGAACACTTCGAGACTGGCCGAGACCGCGATCAGCACGAAGGGAAGCGCAAGGATGGTATGGGCGAGCACGAACCCCACCAGCGTCCCGACCAGCTGGGCATCGAGATAGACGGCATAGATGCCGATGGCCAGGACGACGCCCGGCACCACCATCGGGGTCAGCATCAGCATCCGCAGGAGATTGGCGGGCCGCGCCTTCATGCGATCCAGGCCGAAGGCGGCAAGCGTGCCGAGCACCGTAGCCAGCACCGCCACGATCGAGGCAACCTTCAGCGAATTCAGGAAGCTGGAGGACCAGTCTGGATTGGTGAGGAAATTCTGGTACCACTGCCAGGAGAAACCCTGCGGCGGGAAAGCAAGCGACTTGTTCCCGTTGAACGACATCGGCACGACGACCAGCGTCGGCGCCACCAGCCAGATCGCCACCAGCAGGCAGACGAGGCCGAGAATCACACGGGTGAGCGGCTTCATTTCCATCAGCGTCGCTCCGCTTCCCGATAGCGCGAGCGCATCACCGGTGCCGCCAGCGCCAGAAGCACGAAGGTGGTGACCAGAAGCACCACGCCCATGGCGCCGCCCCGGCCCCATTGCAGCAGGCTGAGCACCTGGGTCTGGACCAGCGTCGACAGCATGGTTGAGCGCGGCCCGCCGAGCAGCGCCGGCGTGATATAGAAGCCCAGCGCCAGTATGAAGACGATGATCGCCCCGGCATAGACGCCCGGCAGCGACAGCGGCAGATAGACGGTGAAGAAGGCGCGGGAAGGTCGCGCGCCAAGACTCTGCGCCGCCCGCATCAGCCTGAGGTCGATGCCTTTCATCACCGAATAGAGCGGCAGGATCATGAAGGGCAAAAGCACCTGCGCCATGCCGATCACGACGCCGGCCTGCGTGCGGATCAGTCGGATGCCGTCAAAACCGGCCGACCTCAGCAACGAATTGATGACGCCCGAATCCTGCAGCAGGATCACCCAGGAGAGCGTGCGCACCACGCCGCTCACCCAGAACGGGATCAGCACGCACAGCACCAGGATCAGCCGCACGCGCGGCCCGACGGCGGTCATCAGATAGGCATAGGGATAAGCACAGGCCACACAGACCACCGTGACCCAGGCCGAGATGACAAAGGTGCGCTGCAGCACCGTCAGATTGACGGGCGCGCCGAAGAACCAGATGTAGTTCTGCACGCCCCATTGCGGCTCCGACAGGCTGCGCAGCACGATGGTGAGCAGCGGGTAGCCGATCACGGCCACCAGCAGGAGCAGTGCCGGCAGCGTGAGCGCGTACGGCCTCCATGCCCAGCCCGCCCGGTTCGGGGCGGAAGGCGTCGTCGGTTCGAGCGCGCTCACGGGATTTGCCTCACTCAGCCGGTCAGTTGCCGGCCATCAGCGCGGACCACTTCTCCTGCGCCACCGCGAAGTTCGGGACCCAGAACTTGAAGTTCTGCTTGTAGCCCTGCTTCTGGCGCTCGGGCGTGTTGGTCAGGAAGGCGGCGACGGAAGCGTCGACCTTGGGCTGCGCGTCGCTGTTGATCGGCGTATAGGAAGTCTGCTCGGTCAGGACCTCCTGGGCATGCTTGCCGAGATAGGCATTGAGCAGCGCGTAGGATGCGTCCGTATCCTTGACGCCGACCGGGATCGTCATCTGGTCCATCACCACCAGCCAGTCCTGCCAGGCCGGCGCATATTTGGCGCCGTTCTTGACGGCGGTCATGGCGCGGCCGGTCCACATCATCAGCATGTCGGCCTCGCCGGACTCCGCCAGCTGCTGCGATTCAGCCCCCGTCTTCCAGAAAATGGTATCGGGGCCGAGCTTGCGGACCACGTCGATGGCCTTGTCGATATCGGCCACGGTCATGGCCTTCGGGTCGCCGCCGGCAACCTTGAACGCCTGTTCCAGCAAGCCGCCGGTCGGGCTGCCGGAGCCGTCGATCCCGCGCACGCCGGGGAATTTCTGGGTATCGAAGAAGTCCGCCCAGCTCTTGGGCGGGTTATCCTTGTACTTTTCCTTGTTGTACATCAGCACGACGCCATAGTTCATCGCCGGCACCGAGCATTCGCCGACCTGGCCTGCCGGAATCTTCGAGACGTCGAGCTTCGTCAGATCCAGCTTCTGGAACAGCTTGCCGCAATAAACGTAAGGCGGCAGGTCGTCGGTGTCGACGACATCCCAGGTGACATTGCCGGACTCGACCTGCGCCTGCAGCTTGGCGATCTCGGTCGGCCCGTCATTGAGCAGCTTGACCCCGGACTTGTCGACGAACTCCTTCAGCGCCGCCGCCTGGCCGTCCTGGTAGATGCCGCCGTAGGAGACGAACGTCAGGGTCTTGCCCTTGAGCGACCCCTCCTTCACCTCGCCTGCCACCGGCTTGTCCTGCGCAAAGGCCGCGCCTGTCAGGACACCGAGCGCCAGAACGGCGCCAAACCTTGCATATCTCGATTTCAACATGACACTAACTCTCCCATTCATGCCCGCGTTTTGATCGGACTACCTGGCCGCGAGCGGTTTCCAGGCCGTGTATTGATCGAGTTCGGCGCGCGCCGAGGTCGGCGGCGCGATGATCCACATCACTTCGGCTCGGCCACCGCCGATGTTCTCGCTGCGATGCGGCGTCGATGTCGTGTATTCGATGCTGTCGCCCTCTTCCAGGACATGGCGCGCCTCGCCGAGCGAGACCTCGACGATGCCGCGCAGCACGACGAGCATCTCGTGCGCGTCGCCATGCGTGTATTGGTCGTGCCCGGTCGAGCCGCCTATGTCGAATTCGCCGACATAGACCTCCATGTCGCTCAGCGGCGGGCGCGAGAGCAGCATCTTGCGGCAGCCGTCGCTGGGCGGCAGGCTCGGCCGCTCGCTGCGCCGAAGCACGCCGTGGTTCCGCGCGGCACTTTCCTCGAACAGCATCGCGACGCTGACGCCAAGCGCCGAAGCCATCTGGTTGAGCGAAGCGGTGCTGGCGCCGGTCAGGCCGCGTTCGAGCTGGCTGATGAAGCTGGCGCTGGTCCCGGTCGCCTCCGCGAGGTCGCGTAATGACAGCCTGCGGGCGAGGCGAAGGCCCTTGAGCCGCATGCCCAGCACCTGATGGGCATGGGTCGCGGCTGATGCGTCGAGCGTCTTCACTGAAGCCTGGCCGGAAGCCCTGCCCATGCCGTCTCCTCACCTCACTTAACGAAATGTACAGTACCACTGTACAGCTGGCAAGCCGCGCATGAGGCCAGGACCGCGGCACTATTCGGGCCAGGCTTGCAGCCAGGAGGATATTTGCGCCGGAGCAGGATGTGTCTGCCGGACGACACGAGGACGGGCAGGAGAATCCCCTACCCTTCGCCGGAAAGGTCCCGGCGCGCCTTTTCGAGCTCCTCGGCATAGCGCCGCATCAAATGGCCCTCGGTCAGCAGGCCGAGCACGATGTGATCGGTGAAGTCCTCGACCACGGCCAGTTCTTCGGCGCCGGCGCGCTGGAACGTCTCGGCGGCCGCCTGCACGTTCATGCTTGGCACCAGAACGGCATCCTTGTACTGGGCCAGATCGCGCACCGGCACATCGTCATCGGAGGGGTCGCTGTGCAGTTCGGCCACGATCAGCACGCCGACATACTCATCACCCGGGTCGACGGCGATAACGCGCTGGGCAGAGCCGAGCGGGATTTCCTTGCGGAAGGCGGCAAGCTTCGTCGAGGCATCGATGGTCTTGATGTCTTCGCGCATCATCGAGCCGACGGTGAGGCTGCGCATCCAGCCGACGTCGTGGGCGCTGCGGATGGTCTCGCCGCGCAGATGGAAGCGCCATGTCGAGAACGAATAGCCGAAGGTTTCGCGCACCAGGATCGCCGCCATGATCGAGGCCGCCAGCACCACGCCGGTGAGCGTCAGGTCGCGGGTCGATTCCAGCGCCAGGAAGGTCATCGTCAGCGGGCCGCCGACAACACCGACGGCAAGCGAAGTCATGCCGACGACGGCGGCGACGGCAGGGTCGATGCCGGTCGCCGGTGAGACGAGCGCCATCACGCCGGCGAACGCCTTGCCGAGCAGCGCGCCGAGGAACAGCGAGGCGAAGAACAGGCCGCCACGAAAGCCGGAGCCTAGGGAAATGGCCGACGCTGCCAGCTTCAGCACGAAGACGCTGGCCACCGCCGCCAGCCCGTAATTCATGGCGAATTCGCGATGCAGCGCGCCATGGCCGCTGGACAGGACCTGCGGCGTAACCAGGCCCAGCAGGCCGACAATGACACCGCCGATGACGGGCCGCACCGAGGCATCGATCGACAGTTTGGCAAAGCCGCGTTCGATCAGCGTCACCAACTGCATGATGGCGATCGAAGCGGCACCGCCGAGCAGGCCGAGCAGCAGGAACGGCACATATTGGCTGGGCGTCAGTGCCGGCAGGCCGGCGAGCTCCAGCGGGAACGGCACGCCGCCGAACACTTCCGCTGTCAGCGAGGCCGAGATAGCGGCGGTCATGACAGGCGCGACGTTGGCGACCGAATAGATGCCGATGACCAGTTCGAAGCCATAGAACGCGCCAGTCAGCGGCGCGTCGAAGGCGGCGGCGATGGCCCCGGCCGCGCCGCAGCCGACCAGGATGCGGACATCGTTGCGGCGCAGCCTGAAGATGCGCGCCAGCCGCGATGCCAGGCCGGAGCCGACCTGTGTATAGCCGGCTTCCAGCCCGACCGAGGCGCCAAAGCCGCTCGAGATCATCGTCTGGCAGACGATGACGAAAGTATCGGTGAGCGACATGCGCCCGCCATAGAGCGCATTGGCTTCGATCGGATCGACGGGTGTGCGGAACTTGCGCTTTCTCAGCCAGATCACGCTCAGACCGAGCAGGATACCGCCTATTGCCGGGACCAGCGCCTGCATCGGATTGGCGAGCGAGAACATGCCGGAAAGCCGGCCGCCAGGTTGAACGCCGAACAGCAAGCCGTGCAGGTCCTGCACGATCTGGCTCATCGCGGTGACCAGAATGCCCGCCATGACGCCGACAACGCCAGCCAGGATGACCACGGCGATGCCGCGCGCCTCGAGCAGAGGAATTGACCTCAGGAGCACCGCGCGCATCCGGCGGGCGTAGACTTCGCTGTGGGTTCTGGAAAGCACCGGGGCGGCTCGCCGAAATGAAAGGCAATGGAAGACCCGCCTGATACGCCGGGCGGCTCGGCAAGACAACCACAATGCCGACATCAAAGGCGCCATTATGGCCGAGAGACCGGCTGATTTCGATCTTTCCCGCCCCTTGGTCGTGAAGCCACCGGTTCCGCCGTCAGTCGGTATCCTGATTGTTATTCGATCAGGTCGGCATAGGCTCGCCGGCCTCATAGAGCACGAGGCTACGCTCACCAATGCTGAGTGCCGGCCAGCTTGAACGCCACTCGGCGATGTGCGGCGAGCGGAAATGCGCATCGAGTGCCGCCTTGTCGCGCCATACCTCGGTGACCCGGATCAGCCCCGCGTCAAGCACATCCCGCGCATAGGAATATTCAAGGCAGCCGTCCTCGCCACGGCTGCCCGAGATCATGCGCTCCATCGCGGGCCTTGCCTCCTCGAACATATTGGGAGGCAAACGGATCGTACCGATGATCAGGAGCATGGGTCTTCCTTCTTGCGTTGCATCCGGTTCGGCCACTCTCCCACCCTCGCGCAAGCTTGGCCAGCTACCCTCGCCGGGCTGTCGCATGCTTGGCGGCCCATGGTTCGAGGACGAGAATGGCGATCAGCGAAAGCATCCAGCCCGGCGCGGTGGCCAAGAACGGCCGCGACATCTTCTTCGCGCTCGGCATCGTCGTCATCCTGGCGGTGCTGTTCCTGCCGATCCCCGCCTTCCTCATCGACATCGGCCTCGCCTTCTCGATCGCGCTTTCGGTGCTGATTCTGATGGTGGCGCTGTGGATCCAGCGGCCCCTCGATTTCTCTTCCTTTCCCACCGTGCTGCTCATCGCCACCATGCTGCGGCTATCGCTCAACATCGCCACCACGCGGATGATCCTGTCGCATGGCAATGAGGGCACGCACGCCGCCGGCTATGTCATCGCCGGCTTCTCAAAGCTGGTCATGGCCAGCGACTTCGTCATCGGCCTGATCGTCTTCATGATCCTGATCGTGGTGAACTTCATCGTCATTACCAAGGGCGCCACCCGTATCGCCGAAGTCGGCGCCCGCTTCACCCTCGATGCCATCCCCGGCAAGCAGATGTCGATCGACGCCGATCTCTCCGCCGGCATGATCGACGAAAAGACGGCGCAGTTGCGCCGCCGCGAACTGGAGGAGGAATCGTCTTTCTTCGGCTCGATGGACGGCGCTTCGAAATTCGTCCGCGGCGACGCCATTGCCGGCCTCATCATCACCGCCATCAACATCGTCGGCGGCATCGCCATCGGCTATATCAGGCACGGCATGGGCATGGGCGAAGCCGCCGACGTGTTCATCAAGCTGTCCGTCGGCGACGGCCTGGTCACCCAGATCCCGGCGCTGATCGTGTCGCTCGCCGCCGGTCTGCTGGTCTCCAAGGGCGGCACCCGCGGCTCCACCAACCAGGCCGTGTTCGGCCAGCTCGGCGCCCATCCGCGCGCCCTCTATGTGGCGGCGGCGCTGCTGGTGCTGCTCGGCCTCATGCCTGGCCTGCCATTGTTTCCCTTCTTCGCGCTCGCCGGCGGCATGGCCGGCCTCGGCTACGTCATCCCGATGCGCCACAACCGCGCCGTCGCCGAAGCCGAGGCGCTGAAGAGCCAAGAGAAGGCGACCAAGGCCGAGGAAGAGAAGAACTCGGTCAAGGCCTCGCTCGCCACCGCCGAGATCGAGTTGCTGATCGGCAAGCAGCTTTCGACCCGGCTGCTGGTCTCGCATCAGGAACTGGTCTTCCGCATGGCCAAGATGCGCAAGAAATTCGCCCAGCAATACGGTTTCGTCGTGCCGGAAGTGCGCGTTGCCGACGATTTCGCCATCCCGCCGAAGAGCTACCAGATCAAGGTGCACGGCACGGTGGTCGCCGAATATTCGATGCGTGTCGGCGAGATCATGGTGCTGCTCGGCAACCGCGAGCTGCCCGAAATCCCGGGCGAAGAAATCCGCGAGCCCGCCTTCGGCATGCGCGCCTATTCCGTCATGGAAACCTTCGCCGAGGATTTGAAGCGCGAGAACTTCACCTTCGCCGACAACATGTCGGTGCTGCTCACCCATCTCTCGGAAGTCATCCGCAACAACCTGCCGCAGCTTCTATCCTACAAGGACATGAAGGCGCTGCTCGAACGCCAGGACCAGGAATACCGCAAGCTCGCCGACGAGATCTGCACCACGCACATCTCCTACCCAGGGCTGCAGGCGGTGCTGAAGCTGCTTCTTGCCGAGCGCGTCTCGATCCGCAACCTGCACCTGATCATCGAGGCGATCGCCGAGATCGCGCCGCATGTGCGCCGCACCGAGCAGATCGTCGAGCATGTCCGCATCCGCATGGCCCAGCAGATCTGCGGCGACCTGTCCGAGGGCGGCGTGCTCAAGGTGCTGCGCCTCGGCAACCGCTGGGACCTTGCTTTCCACCAGAGCCTCAAGCGCGACGCCAAGGGCGAGGTGCGCGAATTCGACATCGATCCGCGCCAGCTGGAAGAATTCGGCCAGGACGCCACCAAGGCGATCAAGAAGCACCTGGAAGCCGGCGAACGTTTCGTCTTGGTCACCGCGCCGGACGCCCGCCCCTATGTGCGCATGATCATCGAGCGCCTGTTCACCACGCTGCCGGTGCTCTCCCACGTCGAAATCGCCAAGGGCGTCGAGATCAGGGTGCTTGGAACCATATCGTGAGCGTTCTCTCGCAAGCGGTCGTCATCGCGGCATTCCTCGCCTTCTGCCGCATCGGCGCCTGCTTCATGCTGATGCCGGGCCTGTCCAGCGCGCGCGTCCCGATGCAGGTCAGGCTGTTCGTGGCGGTGGCCGCGACCGGCGGCCTGCTCGCCTTCCTGTGGGACCGCATCTTTCCCTTTGTCGATCCGCGCCCTCAGATCCTGGTGCCGATGATCATTTCGGAACTCCTGGTCGGCGGTCTGATCGGCGCCATGACCAGGCTCTACATGGAAGCGCTGCGCTTCATGGGTTCGGCCATCGCCATGCTGATCGGCTATGGCGGCTCGGGCGGACCGGCGATCGAGGAGCCGGAACCGCAGGCCGCCCTTGCCGCCGTCATCTCGTTCTCGGCGCTCTTGATGCTGTTCGTCTTCGATTTTGATCATGAGATCGTGCGTGCGCTGGTTGCCTCCTATACGGTGGCGCCCGTCAACGTCTTCTTCAATCCGCAGGCAGCCCTCGTCGACATCACCGACACGGTGTCGGACACCTTCTTCCTGGTCATCCGGCTCGGCAGCCCGTTTGTCGCCTATGCCATTCTGGTCAATCTGACGATCGGCTTCGTCAACAAGCTGACCCCGCAGATCCCGATCTATTTCATCTCACAGCCCTTCGTCATCGCCGGCGGGATGATCATCTTCTATTTCGCCGTCGGCACCATGCTGTCGCTGTTCGTCAATGGCTTCGTCGACCTGACGCTGGCGAGGTGACATGAGCACGCGCAAGGATCGCCTCAAGAAACTGGTCAAGGTGCAGGAACAGCTGAAGGCGCTCCATGAAACCCGTCACGCCACCTTCCTGGCCGCCGCCAACGCTGCCGAGGCAGAGGCCAGGGAATTGATCGGACACTTCGACCAGGACAATTCGCTTTCCGGCCTGTTCCCTGATCTCTATCATCGCCGCATCGCCCAGGCGGTGGTGCGCCAGGAGAAGAGCCTGGAGGGCGCCAGGCAGGAAGCCGGCCTCATCGCCGCGGCAACCGCCCGCACCAACATGGTCGAACGCGCCTACAAGGATGTGCGCGACCGAGACGAGCGCGAGCGCTCCGATCGCGAACGTCTCGACCTAATCGCGCAGAAGCAGACCCACGAAGCCGACGAATAGGCCGGGCCATGGCCCGCAAGCCTGCCACAAGCTTGTTGAGGCATGGTCTGGCTAAAGGAAAACCGGCAAAAGGCGGACTTTCTTGGCGATTTCTCCACCCAGCGACATCGTTATGGATGTCGCCCGAGCCGCGGAGCCGGCGGACATCGAGGCTGCCCGTGCCGCGCTGACCAAGCGTGCCGGCGGTGCCGCAGGCACGTTCTCGGTCGACGCCGCCGCATCGGTCGACGCCGGCTCGATCCTGTCGCGCGCCTCCGCCGAACACGCCGCCGGGACCGATCCGGCCAAGAAGTTCAAGAAGTTCGAGGCCATGGTGCTGCAGACCTTCATCCAGAACATGCTACCCAAGGACACCGAGGGCGTGTATGGCACGGGTCTCGCCGGCGACATGTGGAAATCACAGCTTGCCGAGCGCGTCGCCGACATCATGGCCGATCGCGGCGGCATCGGCATCGCCAAGTCGCTGCTCGCCGACCACTATCTCGACGGCAAGCGCAAGGTGCCGATCGGCCCGGTTTCAAATGGACCGGAAAAGACCGAGATCGATCGGCAAACCCGTCTGTCCACCTCGCTCGTCCAGGAATTGCAGCGCAAGGCCGCCAGGTCGATGACCGGCGACGAGACAACCATAAAAACAGACATCAAGATCTAGACTGGAAACACCATGGCCGACTCATCCGAATTCACCGCCAATCTGCCAGCGCGCGCGACTGCGTCGGAAGCGTCGATTCCGTTCGCGCGCCCCGGAAATCTTGCCGCCATCATCGGCCGCATCGAGGAGGTGGTCGAGGAAGAGACCGCCGGCATCCGCAGCGACACCAGCTATGACCTCAAGGCCTCGAATGCCCGCAAGAGCCGCTATCTCTACGAATTGACGCGCGCCATGAAGGGCGGCAGCGAAGCCGAATTCCTCGAACAGCACCGCGAGGGCCTGACCCGGCTGCGGCAGAAGCTGGCCCGCAACGAGGCGGCGATCCTGGCGCATCTGAGCGCCGTCAACGAAGTCGCCAGCCTGCTGCGCAGCGCTATCCAGCGCGCCGAAACCGACGGTACCTATTCCGCCGGCGAGTTCGGCAGGCTGAAAGGTTAGAGCGCGACAATGTCGGGCTCGGTCTCCGAATGATCAAGGTCATCGCCATCGCGGTCTGGGTGTGCGCCGCCACGCTGGGCGCGGTATTTTATTCGTTCCAGGCCGCCGGCGAACGCGGCGTCGGCGAGAAACCCAAGCCGATGCTGGGCGGGCTGGACTACGTCAAGACCGACATCATTTCGGTGCCGCTGATCCGCGATTCCAGGATCGACGGCTACTTCCTGGCCAAGCTCGTCTACACCGTCGAGCCCGAGCAGATAAAAAAGCTCTCGGTCCCGGCCGAGGCATTGATCACCGACCAGGTCTACACCTACCTCTACGCCAATCCCCAGATCGACTTCACCAAGAGGGCGACGATCGACCTCGATGCCTTTCGCGCCGCCATCCGCGACACTGTCAATACCCGTGTCGGCGCGGACCTCGTGCATGAGGTTCTGGTCGACCAGGTCAATTTCCTGAGCAAGGACGAGATCCGCGACAACTGGCTGCGCCGCCGGCAGGAATCCGGCACAACCGCACCCGAGACGGCCAAGCCGGTCAGCGCGCATTGACGCCACCCGGCACGGCCACGCACCGATGGTCCCGGCTGTTCGCCGGTGCGGCGATAGGAACCAGCCGCTGCAATTCGCGTTGACGTAAACGTCAATCCAAAGCTATATGCGGCAGCGATTGTGATCGCCACAGATGCGGCATGGGCTTCGGCCGGACCGAAGCGCCGTTGCGCGACAGGTGCAACCAGACAAGCAGATGCAACCAGACAGGAGAACAGCGTGAGCGTTCAGGAGATTGCCGAGAAGATCAAGTCGCGCGTGGCCAGCAGCGGGTTCGATCGTTCCGTGAAGTTCGACACCGGCAGCGACGGCGTCATCGTCATCGACGGCGCAACTGTTTCGACCACCGACGCCTCCACCGACTGCACCATCAAGCTCTCGCTCGACGATCTCGATTCGCTGATATCAGGCGATCTGAACCCGACCATGGCGTTCATGACCGGCAAGATAAAGGTCGAGGGCGACATGACGGTCGCCATGGCGCTCAGCCAGTTGATCGGCTGAGCACAGCCGCCGATCGCTTCACCGATCACGAAAAACGCCGCCTTATCGGGCGGCGTTTTTGTTCGGGTTCGGGTGGATGATTCAGGCCGCCAGAGTCGGCGCCTGCGCCTTCAGCTTGCGGCCGGATGCCTTCAGCGTACCCCGCGCGCCGTCAAGCGCGCCCTCCACCAGCTCCAGCGCCAACAAGCGGTGCCGCTCGTACGGCCCCGGCATGGCAAGCGAGCCGGTCTTGGTGGCCGAAAAGCCGAAGCGTCCGTAGTAAGGCGCATCGCCGACCAGCAGGATCGCCGCGTGGCCCAGCCGCGCCGCCTCGGCGATGGCATGGCGCATCAGCACCGAGCCGATGCCGGCATTCTTGATCGACGGATCGACGGCAAGCGGGCCAAGCAGAAGTGCTGCCGGACCGGCCTCGCCGAGCGTCACATCCCACAGCCGCACCGTGCCCATGACGGAGCCGGATGCATCGCGCGCAACGAAAGCCAGGCCTTCGGAAGGCCGGCGGCCGCGCCGCAGTTTTTCGGATGACTTTGTCTTGCGCTTCGGCCCCATGGCGTCGTCGAGCAGCGCCTCGCGGGCCGCGACGTCACCAGCGGTTTCGGCAATGACGACAATGGCGCGGGCACTCTCCCCCCTTGAGGGGGAGATGTCGCCAAAGGCGACAGAGGGGGTCGCGCGTGAAGCGCCAACATCCATACGCCGCAGGAGGTCGCATCCGGTCGAACCGACCCCCTCTGGCCACTTCGTGGCCATCTCCCTCTCAAGGGGGGAGATTCCGTGCGCGGCGTCCTCAACAACGAAATTTGCAATGTCCATTTCCGCAATCCTTCACGAGCGGAGATCTGTTCCACAAGCGAACCCGGGCGGGCGACAGGCGCCCACCTGGGATGATCTGACCGGCTCTTTCGAACCGTCAGATCACGTAGGATCGGAGAGGCTCGAAGCCGTTGAAAGCGACCGCCGAATAGGTGGTCGTGTAAGCGCCGGTGCCTTCGATCAGCACCTCGTCGCCGATGGTCAGCGACAGAGGCAGCGGGTACGGCGTCTTCTCGTACATCACATCGGCCGAATCGCAGGTCGGGCCGGCGAGCACGCAAGGCGCGGTCTCGCCGCCGTCATGCGCGGTGACGATCGGGTAGCGGATCGCCTCGTCCATCGTCTCGGCCAGACCGCCGAACTTGCCGATGTCGAGGAACACCCAGCGCACATTGTCGTTGTCGGCCTTCTTCGAGATCAGCACGACTTCCGACTTGATGACGCCGGCATTGCCGACCATGCCGCGGCCCGGCTCGATGATGGTCTCGGGCAGCGCATTGCCGAAATGCTTGCGCAGCGCCGAGAAGATCGCCTGGCCATAGGCTTGCGCCACCGGCACGTCCTTCAGATAACGGGTCGGGAAACCGCCGCCCATATTGACCATCTTGAGTACGATGCCTTCCTCGGCCAGCGTCGAAAACACCGTCTTGGCGTCGGCGAGCGCACGGTCCCAGGCGGTCAGGTCGGTCTGCTGCGAGCCGACATGGAACGACACGCCATAGGCGTCGAGGCCGAGGCCCTTGGCATGGCGCAGCACGTCGACGGCCATGGCCGGCACGCAGCCGAACTTGCGCGACAGCGGCCATTCGGCACCCTCGCCATCGGTCAGCACGCGGCAGAACACGCGCGCGCCGGGAGCGGCGCGGGCGATCTTCTCGACCTCCTCGACGCAGTCGACCGCGAACAGCCGGATGCCGAGCTGGTAAGCGCGGGCGATGTCACGCTCCTTCTTGATGGTGTTGCCGAAGGAGATGCGGTCGGCCGGCGCACCGGCGTCCATCGCCATCTCGACTTCGGCAACGGATGCGGTGTCGAAGGACGAGCCCATCGCAGCAAGCAGGCGCAGGATCTCCGGCGCCGGGTTTGCTTTCACCGCATAGTAGATCTTGGAATCGGGCAGCGCCTTCTCGAAGGCGCGGAAATTGTCGCGCACGACATCGAGATCGACGACGAGGCACGGGCCGGTCGGACGTCGGGTGGCGAGAAAGTCGAGGATGCGCTGGGTAGCCATCGGTATCTCCATCACGCCTTTCGGCGCGCGCAAGGGTGCGGACGCGGGCTGTCGGCCTCGCGAACACGCGGTCAAACAAAGGCGGGACGGAAAATCCATGGAACCAGCCGGTGGAGACCCCGGAACCATGAAACGCCGTCTCGCGGCGATGAACCTAGCCTTGCCCGGCTTCGGTTCGCTTTGTCTGCCTTGGCTTGGATTGGGAGAACCCCGTTCCGCACTGCCGGCAATGAAGGTGTGCCTCTTCAGTAACCCCGGTCTTTGGACAACCGGCAGAGAACCAGAAAGGCCCGCACCGTCGTTGCTTCAAGGTGTCCTCGGTCTGGCGGTTGGCCGCTAAACCGACTGGAGGGGTTAGCTCCAGTTACCTTACCGATTGCCCTCACCATTCGAGGATCGGCGGACACCCACAGGCACGTGCGACTTTGGGCAAGCGCGATATATGGCCGGTGGCCGTCACAATCAATAAAAATCGTATCTCAGGTTGTAAAATTTCCGGCACCGAACAATGTTGGCGCAAACGTATCCGGATATCGAACAATGACAGGCACGCACGGCCCTCTCAACGCCTTTCTCGATCTTCGCCAAGTGCCGGTGGCGCATGCCAAGCTCGGCCCGCTCGCCGGACTGCGGCTGGCCGTCAAGGACATCTACGACGTTGCCGGCTACCGCACCGGCTGCGGAAATTTGCGGAAATTCGCTGAAAGCCCTGCCGCCTCGCGCACCGCCCCCGCCATCCAGATGATTCTTGATGCCGGCGCGCGCTTTGTCGGCAAGACCCAGACCGACGAGCTTGCCTTCGCGCTGTTCGGCCAGAACGCGCATTTCCCGTTTCCGGTAAACCCTGCCGCGCCCGACCGCGTCACCGGCGGCTCGTCGTCGGGGTCGGCGGCGGCGGTCGCGGGTGGGCTGGCCGATATCGCCACCGGCTCCGACACCGGCGGCTCGATCCGCGCGCCGGCGAGTTTTTGCGGGCTGATCGGGCTGCGCACCACACATGGCCGCATCTCTCTCGACGGCACCATGAAGCTGGCGCCGAGCTTCGACACATTCGGCTGGTTCGCGAATTACATCGATACCAACGAAGCCGTCGGCAAGCTTCTGCTCAGCCGCGACCCGCACCAGCACACGCTGGACCGTCCGCTGACGCTCGCCTGGCTGGACGAGATGGTCGCCCGGCCGGCGCTCGACGAATATGCCGGGATGACGGCGCTGGCGAGCGCGGTCTTCGGCGCGCCGGCGACGCCGACGACGCGCTTCAGCTCTTCCCCGGATGAACTCTACTGGTGCTTTCGCCGGCTGCAGGCCAGGGAGGCCTGGGCGGTGCATGGCGAATGGATCACCAGCGGCGAGCGCGACCTCGGCCCCGGCGTCGAGGAGCGATTCGGCTTTGGCCGTGCCGTCGATGACCGCACGGCACAGGCCGAGAGGGTGCGCCGGCTGACCTTCCGCGGCGAACTCGGCGCCCTGCTCGGCGAGGACGGATTCCTCATCCTGCCGACGGTGCCGGGGCCGGCGCCCTATGTGGACAGCACACCCGAGCAGTTCCAGGCCTATCGCGAGCGGGCGCTGCATCTTCTGTGCCTTGCCGGCCTGTCGGGCTTTCCACAGATCACCCTGCCCATCGGCTCGGTCGCCGGCGCTCCGTTCGGCCTGTCGCTGCTGGGCCCTTCCGGCAGCGACATTGCCCTGATACGGCTCGGCCGAAAACTTCTAATGCATGTCGCGCAAAAGTGACCTCGGTTTTGCGATGACGACATGCATCAAACAAAAACTCAAAGCGCGTCGCATGAATCCGCTTCGACGCGACGCGCTTTGGACGCCGCACGAAAGGCCTGATCCATGGACACACTGACCCGCATGCGTGCCTTCATCGATGTGGTCGAGGCCGAGGGCTTTTCGGCGGCGGCGCGCAAGATCGGCCGCTCCAAGGCGCTGTTGTCGAAATATGTACGCGAGCTGGAGGACGAGCTCGGCGCGCTGCTCTTGAACCGCACCACGCGCCAGTTTTCGATGACCGAGGCCGGTCATACCTATTACCGGCGCGCCTCGGAGATCGTGCGCGAAGTCGATAGCCTGGCCGACGCGGTGCGCGAATCCTCCGGCGATGTGCGCGGCCGGATCAAGCTGTCGGCGCCGCGCACCTTCGCCGACGCGCCGGTCGGCCAGTCGCTGATCGATTTCGCCAAGCAGCACCCCGACATCGTGCTCGACATCCAGCTCGACGACCGCTTCGTCGACCTGGTCGAGGAAGGCTTCGATCTCGCGGTGCGCATATCGCGTCTGGAGAACTCGTCGCTGATCGCCAGACGGCTGGCGCCATTCTCCGTAAAGCTCTGCGCGTCGCCGGAGCTGATCGCCAAGCATGGCATGCCGACACGGCCGCAGGATCTCGGCCACATGCCTTGCATCGTCGACACCAATGGCCGCGGATTGAACAACTGGGCGTTCAAGGGCGACAACAACGATCAGTTGAGCGTCGCCGTGTCCGGCCCTATCGAGGTCAACAGCCCGATGGCGGCGCGCGCCGCCGCCATGTCGGGGCTCGGGTTTTGCATCCTGCCGGATTTCATCGCCGCGCCCGATCTCAAGAGCGGCCAGTTGGTGACGGTGCTTGACGACCGCATCCTGTCCGGCGGCGGCATCTTCGCCGTCTACCCGCACCGCCGCTATTTGCCGGCCAAGGTCCGCGTTTTCGTCGACTTCCTGGTGCAGTGGTTCAGGACGCGTGAGATTGCTTGATCCGTTTCAATCGTCTCGCGGTCCCAATTTCGCCCCCTTTGTGGTAACTGTCGGGCTTTCTCCGAAGCCAAGGGAATCGCGACCGGGAATGCACCTGAAACGGCACGCAATCATGTTGGCTTCGGGCTTGGCGGCGACTCTTGCCGCCACGGGGCCGGCTTATGTGCATCCGCATGTTTTCGCCGAGGCGCGGCTCGACGTGATCCTGTCTCCGGATCACCAAAGCGTGAAAGCGCTACGCCATCTCTGGCGCTTCGACGACCTGTTTTCGAGTACGGTGATGATGGAGTTCGACAAGAACTCCGACCTGAAGCTTGATGACAAGGAGCTGAAGGAGGTCGCCGACACCGTTCATGCCTCTCTGGCCGAATTCAATTATTTCCAACTCGTCACGCAGAACGGCAAGGACGTGACGATGGTGCCGCCTCCACATCTGATGGCCAATTTCGACAACGACCAATTGATCATCCTGTTCGAGTCCGAACCCAAGGTGCCGATCAAGCTGACCGGCAAGGTCGACATCGGCGTCTACGATCCGACCTTCTATACGGCGATCGATTTCACCGAGGATTCCAACATCACGGTCGAAGGCCTGCCGCCGAACTGCGCCAGCAAGGTCATCCGGCCGGATCCGGACGAAGCCATCAAGGAAAACCAGAAAACCCTGACGGATGCCTTCTTCAACGACCCCACAGGCACCAACATGAGCAAGATCTTTGCCACCAAGCTCGAACTGAACTGTCAGCCAGAAGGATGAACCCGGTGACGAAACCGTCCCTGCGTTTGGCATTCGGCCTGTTGGCCCTCACCTTTGTCACGATGCATTTCGCCAACGCCGCGCACGCCCAGAGTTCGCTGGGCATCGGCGTCAATGACGGCATGGCGCCCAGCACTGGTCCGTTCGCCCACGTCCTGATGTGGATCAATCTGAGGCAACAGGAATTCTATCGTGCGCTGGCGACGGCCATGAAGGCGATGCGCCAGGACGGCAGCAAGATCTGGATACTCGTCGGCCTGTCCTTCGCCTACGGCATCTTCCACGCCGCCGGCCCCGGCCACGGCAAGGCGGTGATCTCGTCCTACATGGTGGCCAATGAAGTGGCGCTGCGGCGCGGCATCCTGTTGTCCTTCGTCTCGGCCCTGCTGCAGGGTCTGACCGCGGTAGCGGTGATGGCGCTCGCTTATTTCGTGCTGCGCGGCACGGCCGTCTCGATGACCGACGCGGCCTGGTTCATGGAGATCATGAGCTTTGTCTTTGTCACGCTGTTCGGCGCCTGGCTGCTGTGGCGCAAGCTCGGTCCTTCCATCACGCGCCTGTTCGGCGGGGCGCCCGCTTACAGCCTGTCGGCGGCTCATGCCGGGCATTCCCACGCCAGCCATTCGCATGCTGCTCATTCGGCGCATGCTCATTCGCATGCGCTGCACGTTCATGAAGACCACGACCATGCACATGGCCATTCGCACGACCATCACGGCGCGCATGACCACCACCATGACCATGGCGCGCGCGATCATGCGCATCATGGCCATGCGGCCGGCGAAGTCTGCGAAACCTGCGGCCACTCGCATGCGCCCGATCCGGCGCTGCTGTCGGGCGACCGCTTCGACTGGCGCACGGCCTGGACGGCGGTGGCGGCGGTTGGCATCCGCCCCTGCTCCGGCGCGCTGATCGTGCTGAGCTTCGCACTGCTCAACGGGCTCTGGCTCGGTGGGCTGCTGTCAGTGCTGGCGATGTCGATCGGAACCGCGATCACTGTGTCCGCGCTGGCGACGGTCGCGGTGACCGCCAAGAACTGGGCGGTCTATTTCGCCGGCGACGGCCGCATGGGCAACCGCATCCATTCGGTCGTCGAGATCGGCGGCGCCGCCTTCGTCTTCCTGTTCGGACTGTTGTTGCTTTCAGCGAGCCTGACGGGCAGCGTCTAGGCCTGTCCCATCCCGATCGAACGTGATGGGGGCCCGCAGACGGTTAACCGGGAATCTTGCCGCCGAGTTCATCCTCGATATGGGCGCGGATGATCTCGTCGAAACTCTTCTCGGCCACAAAACCGAGTTCTCGTGACCGCCGCGCCTCGAACCGCGTCGGCCAGCCCTTGACGATCGCCCAGATCGTCTCATCTGGCTCCTCGCGGATCAACTTCACTGCCTTCGCGCCGGCAATGCGTTCCAGCGCCTCGATCTGCTCGCCGACGGTGACGGCGACGCCCGGCATCGTCAGGTTACGGCGCGGCCCGACAGCCGCACCATCGATTTCAGCCGCATGGATCAGGAAGTTCACGGCCGAGCGCGGGCTGGCATGGGTGTGCACGACCGAGCGCGGCACCGGCAGGATCGCCTCGTGGCCGCTCAGCGGCTCGCGGATGATGCCGGAGAAGAAGCTGGAGGCCGCCTTGTTGGGCTTGCCTGGCCGCACGCAGATCGTCGGCAGCCGGATGCCGATGCCGTCGAAGAAACCGCGCCTGGTATAGTCGGCCAGCAGCGCCTCGCTCATCTGTTTCTGCGTGCCGTAGGAGGTCAGCGGCGTCGGGTGGAAGTCATCGGGGATGACATCCGGGAACGGCGCGCCGAACACGGCGATCGATGAGGTGAAGACGATGCGCGGCGCAAAGCCCCCCAACCGGATGGCATCGAACAGCGCCCGCGTCCCGTCGAGATTGACGCGGTAGCCGAGATCGAAATTGGCTTCCGCCTCGCCGGACACGATGCCGGCGAGGTGGAAAATGACGTCGGGACGCGACGCGACCAGGCTTTCGGCGGCGCCCGCCTCGGCGAGATCGCCGGTATGGGTATGGATGCTGACACCGTCGAGGGTCGGCGCCTGCGGCGGCACGATGTCGTGCAGTTCGAGTGCGGTGATCTTCTTGCCGCGCAGCGTGCCGTCCTTGGCCAGCCGGGCGATGAGTTTGCGGCCGACCATGCCCGCGGCGCCGGTGATCAGAATGCGCATGTCAAACTTCCCTTATTTGTCCTGGTTCTTGCGCTGGCTGCGGGCCCGCAGCCAGAAAACCGTAAAAAACGCCAGCACGAAGACGACGCCGAAAATGCCCGCGAGCACTGTCGAAAGGCTGCCGAGTGCCAGCATCACGGTCGGCAGATAAAAGGCCGCCGTGCCGAACAGAAGTATGATCAACAGCGCAGCGATGGCCGAATTCCTGGTATCTCGGTCCATTAGGCTGCACCAGGGCGGCGGGCGTTGGTCAAGCTGGCTTCCAAGGCAGTGGAACTCCTGAGACAGGGCCGGTCATTGACCGGGCCTAGTGGTGGTGGCCGTGAGGCGCGGCCGCATCGGGCTCATACTCATGACCGTCGCCGTCGTCGGCGCATTGGCCGAACTCCGGTTCCACGGTGGCATGGCTGATGGCGTGCTCGCTGGCAAGCCGCTTCTTGATGGCGCTGACCGCCTGGTGCGCGTCGACGCCTTCGTCCAGGCAGGCATGCAGCGTCGCCATGTTGCTGGCGCCGTCGAGCGACCAGATGTGCATATGGTGCACTTCACGCACGCCCTGGATGGTCTTTTCGAGGTCCCTGGCGATGAGATCCCGGTCAAGGCTCTCCGGCACGCCTTCGAGCAGCACATGGGCCGCGGCACGCATCAGCGACCATGCCGTCGACAGGATCAGCAACGCGACGAGCACCGACAGGATCGGGTCGATCGGCGTCCAGCCGGTCGCAAGGATGACAACCGCCGCCACGATCGCCGCGGCCGAGCCCAGCAGGTCGCCAAGCACATGCAATATGGCGCCGCGCATGTTGAGGCTCTCGCGATCGCCGCCATGCAGCGCCAGGAAGGAGCCTATATTGACCAGCAGACCGAGCACCGCCACGACCAGCATCGGTCCGCCCAGCACCGGCGGCGGCCTCTGCAGGCGCTCCCACGCCTCATAGACGATCCAGAGCGCGATAACGAAGATGGCGATGCCGTTGGTATAGGCGACCAGCGTCTTCACCCGGCCGAAGCCGTAGGTGAGACGGCCCGTCCCCGGCCGGTCCACGAGATGAAACGCATACCAGGCAAGGCCGAGCGCGATGGCGTCGGCAAGCATGTGGCCGGCGTCCGCCAGCAGCGCCAGCGACCCGGTGAAAAGACCGCCAAACGCTTCCGCCACCATGAAGCCCGCCGTCAGGCAGGCCGCGATCAGAACGCGCTTCTTGTCGGTCGAGCCTTGCACATGGCGGGCCCCGTGATCATGCCCGCTATGGTCGTGGGAATGGGCATGCGCCAATGGCAGACTCCTGAAGCGCTTTGTTACCACGCAATTCCGGACGGAAAACCGCCACGCACTTTTCCTGGAAGTGCATTACGCCCCGAACTCCGCTCGAAAATCCTCGAGCCGTCGCTTTTGCTGGCCGGCGCCGTCGAAATTGGCCGGATCGAGCCACGCCTCATAGGCTTTGCGAAGGGCCGGCCACTCCTTGTCGATGATCGAATACCACGCGGTATCGCGGTTTTCACCCTTGACGATGAGATGCTGGCGGAAAATGCCCTCGAACTTGAAACCGAAGCGTTCCGCCGCCCGCTTCGACGGCTCGTTGCGGTTGTTGCATTTCCATTCGTAGCGCCGATAGCCGAGCTCGTCGAAGATGTATTTCATGAACAGGAACTGCGCTTCCGTCGCCGCCGGCTTTCGTGAAATCAGTGGGCCCCAATAGATATTGCCGATCTCGATAACGCCGTAGGCGGGATCGATGCGCATCAGCGTCTGGCGGCCTGCGACCTTGCCGCTGGCCTTGTCGATGACGGTGAAGAACAGCGGATCCTCACTGGCTTCGACCTTGTCCAGCCAAGGCTGGAAGGCGGCGCGGGTTTCCGGTGGATAGTCCGGCAGCCAGGCGAAGCGGCCGTCGATGTCGGAAACCGAGGACGCTTCATAGAGGCCATCGCCGTGCTTTGCGGCACTCAGCGGTTCGAGCCGGACATATTGACCGTCGATCACCTTGCGCGCGGGTCGCGGACGCGGTTGCCAATCCTTGAGATTTTCCGACACTGAAAGCTCCAATCATTTGACTTTTGCCTGGCTAGGCTCACAAAAACGCGACCCCACAGTAAGAACCACACGGACGGGAAAAATGCTCCACACGATTTCGGCCTTCGATCGTCTCGGCGAGGAAAACGCCTTTGCCGTGCTGGCGCGGGCGACGGCGCTGGCGGGCCAAGGCCGCGACATCGTCAACCTCGGTATCGGCCAGCCCGACTTCAAGACGCCGCAGCACATCGTCGAAGCCGCGATCAAGGCGCTGCGTGACGGCCATCACGGCTACACGCCGGCCAACGGGCTTCTGGCGACGCGCGAAGCGGTGGTGCGGCGCACGCTGACCACCACCGGCGTCGAGGTCTCGCCCGAAGCGGTGATGATCCTGCCCGGCGGCAAGCCGACCATGTTCACCGCCATCCTGATGTTCGGCGAACCCGGCGCCGAGATCCTCTATCCGGACCCCGGCTTTCCCATCTACCGCTCGATGATCGAGTTCACCGGTGCGGCCCCCATTCCTGTGCCGATGCGCGAGGAGAACGGCTTTGCCTTCTCCGCCGAGGAGACGCTGGCGCTGATCACCAAAAAGACCAGGCTGCTGATCCTCAACTCGCCGGCCAACCCGACCGGCGGCGTGACGCCGCGCGCCGAGATCGAAAAGTTGGTCAAGGGGCTGGAAAAGCACCCCGACGTCGCCGTCCTCTCCGACGAGATCTACGACGTGATGACCTATGACGGCGAGACGCATTGTTCGCTGCTCCGCTACCCCGAGATCCGCGACCGCCTGATCGTGCTCAACGGCTGGTCCAAGACCTGGGCGATGACCGGCTGGCGCATGGGCTGGTCGATCTGGCCCAACGGCGACAAGGGTGCCCATCTCTATGACAAGGTGCGCAAGCTGGCGGTCAATTGCTGGTCCTGCGTCAACGCGCCGAGCCAGTTCGCCGGCATCGCGGCCATCGACGGCCCGCAGGACGACGTCGACAAGATGATGCGTGCTTTCGACCGGCGCCGGAAGGTCGTCGTCGAAGGGTTGAACGCCTTGCCTAACATCTCCTGCATCACGCCGAAGGGCGCGTTCTATGCCTTCCCCAACGTGTCGAAGACCGGCTGGAAGGCCAAGAAGCTCGCCTCCGCCTTGCTTGACGATGCCGGCGTGGCGCTGATCGGCGGTCCCGATTTCGGCATTCTCGGCGAAGGCTATGTCAGGCTCTCCTACGCCAACTCCGAGGAAAACATTTTGCGCGCGCTGGACAGGATCGGAGCGTTCCTGGCGAAGTGAGGCTCAAGGCGGGCCGGTCTCCTCGTCGAGATAGGTTACGGCCGGCCGCCACGGCGGTGTCATGAGCCGTCCGGAGGCGCTTGGCCAAGGCTGGGCGGGCATGCCGAAAACGGCTACGACTTCCGCGGATCAGAAAAGATGAGGGACCCCGGATGTTCTATGCAATCCTTGCCTATCACGTCGAAGACGCGATCAAGGCGCTGACGCCGCAGGAAGATGCGGCGCTGATGGCCGAGTTGCTGAAGATAAACACCCGGCTTCACGAGGAAGGTACGCTTGGACCCTCCGCGCGTCTGGGAGCGACACAGGATGCGTGCACGCTGCGCGGCCCGGGCGACGGCGTGATCCTCGACGGCCCTTTCGCCGAGACCAAGGAACAGTTGCTCGGCCTCTATGTCGTCGACTGCGCCACGAGAGACGACGCCATCGTGATCGCCCGCGACCTTCGCCGCGTCAATCCTACAGCCGTTTACGAGATCAGGCCGATTTTGCTCTTCAAGCCCGGCGTGCCGCTGGCGGGCAAATGAACCGGCGGCGAAAGCCCCGCCGGCATCCGCTGCTCAGCCGCGCCCGACAAACGGCATCTTGGTCGCCATCACGGTCATGAACAGCACATTGGCGTCGAGCGGCAGGCTGGCCATGTGGAGGACGGCATTCGCGACATGCTGGACATCCATCACCGCTTCGGCGGCGATGGAGCCGTTGGCCTGCGGCACGCCGACGGTCATCGGCTGCGCCATGTCGGTCAGCGCGTTGCCGATGTCGATCTGGCCACAGGCGATGTCATAGGGGCGGCCGTCGAGCGCCAGCGTCTTGGTCAGCCCGGTGATAGCATGCTTGGTGGCCGTATAGGGCGCCGAGCCCGGGCGCGGCGCATAGGCCGACACCGAGCCGTTGTTGATGATGCGGCCGCCCATCGGCCGCTGCTTGCGCATGGCGCCGAAGGCGGCGCGCGCGCACAGGAACGAACCTGTGAGGTTGACCCCGACGATCTCGTCCCACACCGCGACCGGGATCTCGTCGATCGGCGTCGACTTGTAGCCCATACCGGCATTGTTGAAGAGCAGGTCGACGCGGCCAAAAGCCTCCGCCACCGTCTCGAAGAGGTCATCGACTTCGCCGGCCTTGCTGATGTCGCATGCAACCGCCAGCGCCTTGGCCTCCGTCGGCCCGGCCTCGGCGACCGCCGCGTCCAGCACCGATTTGCGCCGACCGCAGAACACCGTGTTCCAGCCCGCCTTGAGCAGCGCCGTAGCGACGCTTTTGCCGATGCCCGTGCCGGCGCCAGTGACGATGGCGGTTTTCTGCTCGGTCATGGCTGTCCTCCGAATGTACGTCGACCAAAAAGCGCGTAGCGGTTTTGGGACAATGGCATGCGTAAGACAATAGCAAAGCGTGCGGCGCGTTCCCTGAAGCACCCAAAAAGGTGCCGGTTTTGCTGTTTGGGAACGGACTTCGGGGGATGATCGGGGCCAGTTTTCGGCGCAGCTACCCGCCGACAAAAAGGGCGGTCATTGGCGACCGCCCTGATCTGAATCGGGCTTGGGAGGAGGAAAAGCCGATCCGACTGTGTAGAATGATGCGCTTCCTGAGTTAATGAAAGGTTAACGCTGGAAACGTGGCCTGTGCCGTTTTGGCCTACCAGCGCGGATTGGGCGAGGTGCCCGCCTTGGCCGCCGGCACCTTGGCCGCTGAAACCGTCGCCTCGACATGGTCGACCAGCGCGTCCGGCAGGCCCAGCCGTCCGGCGAGCAGGTCGAGATAGCCGCGCTCGGCGCGTGTGTCCGGATCGATGGTCAGGCGCGAGGCGGTGTAAAGTTCGAGCTTCTGTGCGTCGGTATGGGCGCCGGCCACCAGCGTGTCGAGATCGAGCGGCTTCTCCAGTTCGGCCATCAGGAATTTCTCGGCCTCGGCGCCAATCCCTGCAAGGCTGAGCTTGCCGGCGATCTTCTTGCGCTCGTCGTCGTCGACATGGCCATCGGCCTTGGCGGCCGAGATCATCGCCCGCACCAGCGTCAGCGTGAATTCATCCTCGCCTTGCGGCGCCTGCGACGGATGGAAGGCCGTGTCCTTGGGCGGCGGCAGCAATTCCGGTTCGCCGGCGGCTGGCGCTTGCTCCGGCGCGTTGCCGGCCTTGTAATTCTGGTAGGCCTTGTAGGCGAGGCCGCCGATCGCGGCGAGCCCGCCGAGCTTCACGGCTGCACCCGTCACTTCGCGGCCGGCACCCGTTCCAAGCAGCACCGCCGCCAGCGCGCCCGCGGCCAACGGGTTGTCCTTGGCCATCTGCACCGCCTGCCCGGCCTTGTCGCGGACAGTGCCGCTGGTGCCGGGAATTTGCGAGCCGAGCAGATCGTCGAGAAGCTTCTTGGGATCGAACATTCAATGCCTCCAGCATGAGCCCGGCCGAACGGGCAGGTTTCGACGCCGAAGACGTAGGTCCCGAAGCTTGACATTGCAATGACAGCCGGCCCGGATGCTCGATCACGATCCGATATGCGGTCCCTTGCCGCGCGCCTCGGCCAGCGCCACCTGCCGCTGGCGCTCCGCATAGCGCTTGCGGTCTTCGTCCGAACGGACGTCGAAGCAATGCGGGCAGGAAACGCCCGTGGCATATTTCGGCGACGTCAGCTCGCTGGCCGTCACCGGGTGGCGGCAGGCTCGACACAGTTCCGCTTCGCCCTCGGCGAGGCCGTGCGATACGGAAACCCGCTCGTCGAAGACGAAGCACTCGCCCTGCCACAGGCTCTGCTCCGCCGGAACCTCCTCGAGATATTTGAGGATACCGCCCTTGAGGTGGAAGACGTCCTCGAAGCCGAGCGACCTGACATAGGCGGTCGCCTTTTCGCAGCGTATGCCGCCGGTACAGAACATCGCCACCTTGCGCCCTTCGAAATCCGCCTTGTGCGCTTCCACCCAGGCCGGAAAATCGCGAAAGCTCGCGGTCGCCGGATCGACCGCGCCCTTGAAGGTGCCGATCGAGACCTCATAGGCGTTGCGCGTGTCGACGACGATCGTGCCGGGCTCGGAAATCAGCGCGTTCCAATCGGCGGGCGCCACATAGGTCCCCGCACTCGTCGCCGGGTCGATATCCTCGACGCCCATGGTGACGATCTCGCGCTTCAACCGCACCTTCATGCGGTGGAACGGCATTGCCGCAGCCATGCTGTACTTGACCTCGAGGCCAGCCAGTCCATCGATAGTTTCGATATGCTCGATGAGATCGGCGATCGCGGCTTCGCTGCCGGCAACGGTGCCGTTGATCCCTTCATGCGCCAGGAGCAGCGTGCCCTTGATACCGCGTCCGCGGCAGAAGGCCGCGAGCGGCACGCGCAGCTCGCCGAACGCGTCCAGCCGGGCAAACCGGTAAAGCGCGGCGACGCGGGCAGGCTGGGATGGCGCGGACGGTGTCATTGTCCGCAGCAACTAGACGCTCATGGCAACCGATTCAAGGCGACACCGTTCATCAGCCCGTCATTGTGTGTGATGGTAATGGCCGGCTTGATCATCCCAGGACGCGTGACACCGCGACACGCTTCGTTTCATGGACAGAAAAACACGCGTCTGCTAATCGGTTGAATTGCCCACGATATGGAGAGACAAATGCCCAGCAAGACCGAGAAACTCCTGTCGCTCCTCAATGGCCAGCCGGTCATTCCGGTCCTCAAGATCGCCGATGTGGCCGACGCCGTGCCGCTGGCCCGCGCCCTGGCGCGTGGCGGCCTGCCGGCGATCGAGATTACCCTGAGAACCGCCGACGCTCTGGAAGCGATCCGGCAGGTGGCGGCTGAGGTCGAAGAGGCCATCGTCGGCGCCGGCACCATTCTGGACGCCAGGCAATTCAACGAAGCCGCGTCCGCAGGCTCGCGCTTCATCGTCAGCCCCGGCATCACGCGCGAGCTTCTGGCTGCGGCCGCTGACAGCGAGGTCCCTCTGCTGCCCGGCGCCATCACGCCCGGCGAGATCATGGCCGCGCGCGAGGCGGGCCTGCGCTTCCTGAAATTCTTCCCGGCCGAGCAGTCCGGCGGCATCGCTTCGCTGAAGGCCTTCGCCTCGCCGCTGGCGGATGTCAAATTCTGCCCGACCGGCGGCATCACCGGCAAGAACGCGGCCGACTACCTCAGCCTGCCTAATGTCATCTGCGTCGGCGGCTCCTGGGTCGCGCCCGACGATATGGTCAAGGCGGGCAAGTGGGATGAGATCGAAGCGCTGGCGCGCGCAGCGAGCAAGCTCGGGAATAGCTAATGCATGCCGCCCAAACGTGACATCGCTTTTGGGACGACGACGTGCATAAAGGGACCCTAAGCGCGTCGCATGAATCCAGTTCGACGCGCCGCGTTTTAGGCGCATGAAAAAACCGGCCGGCTTTCGCCGACCGGGTCAGTTGTTTGGACATGGTCAGTTACAGACCCTGACCTTCTCGACCACCTTGTGGTGATGCCGCCAATGCGTGACCACCCTGGTCCGGCAGTGATGCTTGCCGTTCTTGACGATCACTGTTTCAGCCTGCGACGGAACGATCGCGGCTGACGCGGCCGCCAGGGCCAGAACCGATGCCAATAGAATCTTCTTCATGAATATCCCCAGGTTAGAACGTACGCGTTCTAACCTGTAAACAGAGAGGCCGTTCCGGGTTCACGAGAAGTTCAGGCGCACGTGATTCCCACTGAGTGCGGTCGACGTCCTGTCGTAGCTGGTCATCGCTTCAACCCCTGGCGCACCCATCGGCGCCGTCGCCGATGAGCGGCCGCAAGCGCTTCGAAACTCCATATGCATCGCGCTTTTGGACGGCAAAAAGCCGCGCGGGTCGCCCAGCGCGGCTTCCGATTCCGGCCCGTTCGTTACTTCGTCTGGAAGCGAGCGACCGACAGGAACTTGACGGCGTTGCCGGTGAAGCGATTGGCATCGGCCATCTGGTTGCCCGACTGGAAGCCGGCTGTATAGACCTCGCTCGGCGGTGTATGCACGATGTTGTACGCATAGCCCGGCGCCGTCGTCGCGCTGGAAACGGTGGTGACGTTCTCGCCGCTGGTCAGCGCCCAGCGGGCGGCCTGCGGCGCGGCGGCGACCACCACAGCCTTGGGGCCGGGCTTCTGGTCGCGGGCGGTGGCCCTGGCTTCCTTGCGGGTCGTCTTCACGCCGGCGCCGATCGCGGCGACCGGGTCGGAACCGGCCGGGCGGGCGACGATAGCCTGGCGCGGCGATGCGGTGTTGACGTCAGACGGATCGTTGAAGGCCGAGCGCGGCTCTTCGGACAGCGACGCAACCTGATATTCGTCAGCATTGCCGACCTGGGCATTGGCCTCGTCCAGCACGGCCTTGACGGCATCCGGCTTGCTCGGCTCAGGCCGCGCCGTCGGCAGCACCGAGAACGCATCGGTCGCCGTCTTGCCGCGATCAGCGGTTTCAGCCAGCGCCATCAGTACGTCCTTGCCGGGCGGCGGTGCGAGGTCCGCCGGCAGCGAGTGTTCGGGACGCCATGTCGGCAAGGGGATGTTGTTGGCCGCAACCTGCGCCGGATCGGCTGCTGCCGCAGCCGCCATGGCAGCAGGGTCGGCCTTGCCGAAAGGCATGTTCGCCGGCGCCTGCGCGGTCGCCACGGCCTGTTCGGTGGTCGCCGTCGCATCCGCCATGGCGAACGGAACATTCGCAGGCGGCTGCGCACCGATATCGGCCTTCGGCCGCGGCGCGAAATCGGGCAGCGGAATCTCCTTGGCCGGCAGCGCGGCAATGATCGTTTCCGGCGTATCCTTCTCCGGCTCCGGAGCCTGCTCGTCGGCGGCCTGCGGAATGTTGGCGCGCTGTGCATTCTCAGGCGCCACGATGGCAATGCCCGGGAGGTTGCTGCTCTTGGCAGTCGCGGCCGGCTTCAGGTCTCTAGCTTTGGGCGCAGGGGCAGCCGAAGCGGTCTCGACATCGGCGCTATCGTCGGCTTCATCGGAGCCGCCGCCGCCAAACAAGGCAGAGAGGAACCCACCGGACCTCTTGCCGCCGGCACTCGCAAGCTCGACGTTGGGCGTACCAGCACCTTTGCGTGCCTTGTAGGAGGCCAGCGCCTGTTCATAGCCAGGCAGCGGCCGGCCATCGCTCGGCACGTGCAGCGTCTTGCCGTTCGGAAACAGGCTGACCAGTTCCTGGCGGCTGATGCCGGGCCAGTGGCGCACATTGCCGACATCCATATGGACGAACGGCGAACCCGAGGTCGGATAATAGCCCACGCCACCGCCCTGCATCTTCAGGCCGATGTTGCGCAACTTCTTCAGCGGCACGCCGGGAATGTAGAAATCCATTGCCTTGCCGAGCATATGCTGGCTCTTCTCGGCGACGCCCTTGCTGCGGCTGCGCAGCATCGAATTTGTCGATGGCGAACGATAGCCGCAGACGACCTGGATATAGTCGGTGGCGCCGCTTTCCCGATACGCCTCCCAGACCAGGTCCAGCAGACGCGGGTCCATCTTGGTCGGCTCGTTGCGACGCCAGTCGCGCAGGATGATGTTGATCTTCCTCAGGCCTTCCGGATCGTAGCGGCCATTGCGCTTGTAGACGATCTCGGCCTTCTCGTGCGTGTGGAGATGATAGAGCTTCAGCGAGCGAACTTCGGCCTGGGCGCCGGTGGCAGCCGCGGCAACAAACCCAAATGCGACAATCATCACAGCCAGCCATGCCGGCCAGACGCTCAAATGATTATGACGCCCGTTTGTGAGTCGTTCGATTCTGTTCAAATCAAAAGGCCTTGCAGGCTGCCGTTTGTCCCCGGATTTGCCCAAACGGACGTGTCGTTTTCACATCCGAATATCGATCCTAGTGGTTAATCATCGCTTATTGAAGTCGAAATGCGGTAACACCATGGCGATTTCCCGTCAAAAATTATTCACGAGGTCTCTTGGTAAACCGCTGGTTTACATCACGTTTCCGGCTTTGGCCGAAACACGATCTGTTACCGTTAGCCTTAATGCGTGAACAATGTCCCATCGAGCGTCGCCCCAACCCGCCCTGATGCGGCAGCGACACTCCATCAAGCGATATCGTGACGGGGAAAACTTGTCCCGGCCTTGCGCGAGAGCAATTTCAGGAAAGCGCGAAGCCATTTTCCTGGAATTGCTTCATAACCAAGGAGAGCGGTTCTGCTTCCGTGAACCGATGATCTAGGACGCGAGCCGGTCGATACGGCCTGTTTCCGGATCGATGCCGTATTCCTTTAGCTTGCGGTAAAGCGTCGAGCGGCCGATGCCGAGACGCCGGGCGACCTCGCTCATCTGGCCGTTATAGTGATCGATGGCGAGCCTGATCATCTCGAATTCGACGTCGGCCAGCGCCCGCACATTGCCGCGTTCGTCGAGTGCCCGCAGCGTGCCGAATCTGGGCTGAAACATGGCCGGCGGATCGGACTCTGCCGCCGGAACGTCGTCGCCGACCAGCACCTCCTCATCGCACGGCCCCGCGGGCGACGAAACGTGAGGCGCCGCATCGTCCGTTTCGAGATTGACGATGCCTTCAACCTGCGCGCGGATCTGCGGAAAATCATCGATCGTCAGCACGTCGCCTTCACACAGCACCGAGGCGCGGAAGACGGCGTTCTCCAGCTGCCGGATGTTGCCAGGCCAATCATAGGCCTGCAGCACGGCAAGCGCTGCCGCCGAAATGCCTTGCAGGCGACGCCGAGGGTCGGCCGGCGCCACCTTCTCCATGAAATGCGTGACCAGGTGGGGAATGTCGTCGCGGCGGTCGCGCAGGGGCGGCACGAAGATCGGATAGACGTTCAGTCGGTAAAAGAGGTCCTCGCGGAACTTACCGTCCTTGACCTGCTGCAGCAGGTTGCGGTGCGTCGCTGAAATCAGCCTTATGTCGACCTTGACGGTCGAGCGGCCGCCGACCGGGTCGACCTCGCCGTCCTGGACGGCGCGCAACAGCTTCACCTGCACATCGAGCGGCAGGTCGCCGATCTCGTCGAGAAACAGCGTGCCGGAATGCGCCTCGACGAATTTGCCGGTGTGCTTGTCGGTGGCGCCGGTGAACGAGCCTTTTTCGTGGCCGAACAGGATGCTCTCGACCAGATTATCGGGGATGGCGCCGCAATTGACGGTGACGAATGGTTTCGAGCGGCGGTCGCCGCTGCCCTGGATGGCACGGGCCACCAATTCCTTGCCGACGCCGGATTCGCCTTCGATCAGGATCGGGATGTTTGAGGCAGCCGCTTTCTGGCCGAGGCGTATCACCCGGTCCATGGCCGGACTGTGGGTGATCATGTCCCTGAAGGTCAGCAGCCCGCCGCGTTTGCGCGACGTGCGCTTGACCTCGCCCTCGACCGCCTCGACCTTGAGCGCATTGGAGATCGAAGCTTGCAGCCGGTCGGGCGAAGCCGGCTTGACGACGAAGTCGAAGGCGCCGTGGCGCATCGCCGAAACCACGGTTTCGATGCCGCCCTGCGCGGTCTGGACGATGACTGGCACGCTGATGTCGCGTTCGCGCATCGCCTTCAGCACGCCGATGCCGTCGAGTCCGGGCATGACCAGGTCGAGAATAACCACCGAGACGTCGCGGGCACCGGGCCCGTCAAGCACGTCGAGCCCGGCGGCGCCGCTGTTGACCACGGTGGCCGTGTGGCCGAAGCGCGTCACCGCGGCTTCGAGCAGCCGGCGCTGCACGGGATCGTCATCGACTATGAGTATGGAACCTGTCATGACTGTCTTGGCTTGCCCGCGCCCGATATCCCCATGGATCATCTTGGCACAGGGTTCTAAAGAAGGTTTCAAAAAACCCGGTGAACGAATTCCTTAGGATTTGACCGGCTTCTCCATTCTCCCCGATTCTGGCCCCTTGATTCTGACCTCGTAATTCACAAAAGGTATTGTCGATGCGCATGATGTTTGGTCGGCGGCTTGCGGCACCGGCGTCCGGTCAGGGCGCGGCCGAGCTTGGCGATCTGCCGGAATGGAACCTTGCCGACCTCTATGCCGGCATGGACGCGCCGGAACTGAAGCGTGACATCGCCAGGGCCGCCGCCGACGCGATTGCGTTCGAAACGCGCTGGAAGGGCACGCTCGCCACCGAGGCCGGGCGCGGCGGCGCCGGCAGGCTGGGCGAGGCGCTGGTTGCCTATGAAGCACTGGAAGAGCTGATCGGCCGCATCGTCTCCTATGCCGGCCTGATCTATGCCGGCAACACCGCCGACCCGCAGCGCGCCAAGCTCTATGGCGACGTCCAGGAGAAGATGACCGACGCCAGCGCGCATCTTTTGTTCTTCGCGCTCGAACTGAACCTGATCGACGACGCCGCGATCGAAGGAGCGCTCGTTGCCGACCCGGTGTTCGGCCACTACCGGCCCTGGGTGCTCGACCTTCGCATGGACAAACCTTACCAGCTCGAGGATCGCGTCGAGCAGGTTTTCCACGAGAAGTCGATCACCGGGCGCGGCGCCTGGAACCGCCTGTTCGACGAGACGATGACCGACCTCCGTTTCGACGTCGATGGCGAGGAGCTGACACTGGAGCCAGCGCTGAACCGCCTGCAGGATGCCGATGGTGAGGTGCGCCGCCGAGCCTCCGAGGCGCTGGCCGCGACCTTCCGCAAGAATCTGCGCACCTTCACGCTGATCACCAACACGCTGGCCAAGGACAAGGAAATCTCCGACCGCTGGCGCGGCTTCGAGGACATCGCCGATTCACGGCACCTTGCCAACCGGGTCGAGCGTGGCGTGGTCGACGCGCTCGCCACCGCGGTGCGCGAGGCCTATCCGCGCCTGTCGCATCGCTATTACGCGATGAAAGCGCGCTGGCTTGGCATGGAGGTGATGAACCATTGGGACCGCAACGCGCCTCTGTCGGAGACGCCGCAGGCGGTGATCGGCTGGGATGAGGCCCGGAACACGGTACTCTCGGCTTACCATCGCTTCTCGCCCGAAATGGCCGAGATCGCACGCACCTTCTTCGACCGCAACTGGATCGACGCCCCGGTGCGCCCGGGCAAGTCGCCAGGCGCCTTCGCGCACCCGACCGTGCCCTCCGCGCACCCCTATGTGTTGCTCAACTACATGGGCAAGCCGCGCGACGTGATGACGCTGGCGCATGAGCTTGGTCACGGCGTGCACCAGGTGCTGGCCGCCGGCCAGGGGGCACTGATGGCCTCGACACCGCTGACGCTGGCCGAGACGGCCTCCGTCTTCGGCGAGATGCTGACCTTTCGTTCGCTGCTCGAGCGGACCACAGACAGGCGTGAGCGCAAGGCCATGCTCGCCCAGAAGGTCGAGGACATGATCAACACGGTGGTGCGCCAGATCGCCTTCTACGAATTCGAGCGCAAGGTGCATGCCGAGCGCCGCAACGGCGAACTGACATCCGACAGGCTCGGCCAGTTCTGGCTGGAGGTGCAGGCCGAGAGCCTGGGGCCCGCGATCAAGTTGCGCGAGGGCTACGAGGTCTTCTGGACCTACATTCCGCACTTCATCCACTCGCCCTTCTACGTCTACGCCTATGCTTTCGGCGACTGCCTGGTGAACTCGCTCTACGCCGTCTACCAGAATGCCGAGCGGGGCTTCCAAGACAAGTATTTCGAGATGTTGCGCGCCGGCGGCACCAAGCATCACTCCGAGCTTCTGGCGCCTTTCGGGCTCGACGCCACCGATCCCGCCTTCTGGCAGATCGGACTTGGCGTGATCGGCGGCCTGATCGACGAACTGGAAGCACTGGACGGCTGATATGTCTCTCGTCCGCGAAGAACAGTTTCGCCGGAAAACGTGCTGGAACCACATTATTCTTGTCCTAAATATTTGTTCTTGAAGAACTCTCCGCGAAAGTTTTCGGATAGCTTTCCGTAAGCTCTATGATAGCCTTCGCTGCAAGTTCAGCCGGAGCGCGTGCGGATCGGCGGGAAAATCTCAGCCGGCCGTGGCGCTCAGGCGAACGCGATAACGGCCGTTGGCCACAGGCAGGCAAAGCCGATCGCCGACAGCTCGACCGAAGCAGGCTGTTCCGCGAGCCGTGGAACCACCATCGAGTAGTCCCGCCGAAAGTCATGGCCTCATGCCACGGCAGACGGACCTGACTGGAGAGAGAGACAATGGGCACTTTTTTCTACATGCTCCTGGCGTTCCTTGTGGGTGTACTGGTTGGCTGGTTCCTCTGGGGCCGGCTGCGCGGTGAGCTCGACAGCCTGCGCGGCGACCTCGACCGCACCCGTGGCGAGCGCGACAGGCTGCGTGCCGACAGCGACCGCCTGACCGGCGAACTCAATGCATGTGGCAAGACCCGCGCCGATCTCGAGCGCCAGTTGCGCGAGGCGCAGGCTTCCTCGGGAACCGGCGCGGCAAAGGCCAGTCAGTCGCCGGCAGCCCCGGTGTCGGCGCCGGCTGCTGCCAAATCCGCTCCGGCGGCGGCCAAGGCTGCGCCTGCCAAACCAGCCGCGAAGGCCGCGCCAGCGACCACAGCCAAATCGGCCGCGCCGAAGCCATCCGCTCCAGCCAAACCGGCCGCGAGCAAGCCCGCAGTCTCCCCAGCTTCGGCAACAAAGAGTTCGGCCGCGTCCAGGCCGGTAGCCGCCAAGAAGGCTGCACCGGCGGCAGTCAAGCCGGCAGCGGCAAAGCCCGACAATCTGCGCCGGTTGATCGGCATCGGCCCGGTCAACGAGAAGCTGCTCAGGGGACAAGGCGTGACCAGCTTCGCCCAGATCGCAGCCTGGACGGCCGACGACATCGAGCGGATCGAACACGCCCTGCAATTCGGCGGTCGCGTCGAACGCGAGCGCTGGGTCGAACAGGCCAAGCTGCTGGCCGCCGGCGACGAGAGGGAATTCGCCCGGCGCTTCCCCAGCGCGGGAACTTCCAGCAATAGCTGAACGGCCAAGGCAAGGGCAACAACCGGCGACGCCACGGGCGCCGCCGGTTTTCTTTGCCGCAGGGCAGGTCGCCTAAGGTCGGCCCATAGGTCGGCTTTGAGGGACAGGGTGCCGTTCCCTCGATTGCGCGCGGCCGACCTCCCATATAGAGCGATCGTCGGCCTTATCGATCTCGGTTCCCATGTCCCTGCCCGCCGCCATTTTCCGCAACGACGACAGCGCGCGCCAGCTCGTTTTCGACCGGCCGGCCGACATCATCGTGGCGCATGGCGCCCGGGATTTCGCGCCGGCGCTGCAAGCCGCGCAAGCCGCGCACGACGCCGGCAAATGGCTGGCCGGCTATTTCTCGTATGAGGCGGGTTACCTGCTCGAGCCGAAACTTGTGCCCCTGCTGCCGGGGGGGCGCCGGGCGCCGCTGGTCTGCCTTGGCGTCTTCGATGCGCCGGTGGAGGAGGCGGTACCTGAACGCACGGCAGCGGCGACCAATGGTCCGATCTTCGATGCAAGGGCGGCCTGGTCGTTCGACGACTATGAGAAGCGCTTTAAGCGGCTGCACCAGCACATCAGACAAGGCGATTGCTACCAGGGCAATCTGACCTTTCCGGTGCAGGCGCAATGGTCGGGCGATCCGCTGGCAGCCTTCGACGCGCTGACCGAACGTCAACCGGTGAAATATGGCGCGCTGGTCGCAATGGGGAACCCGATCGTGCTGTCGCGCTCGCCCGAACTCTTCTTCGAAATCGACGCGCAAGGCATGATCGAGACCCATCCGATGAAGGGCACCGCGCCGCGCGGTGCGACCAAAGCAGAAGACGAGCGGCAGAAGAACTTCCTGCGCAACGACGAAAAGAACCAGGCCGAGAATCGGATGATCGTCGATCTCCTGCGCAACGATATCTCGCTGATCAGCGAGGTCGGCACGCTGGAGGTGCCGGAACTGTTCCGCATCGAGAGCTACCCGACTGTTCACCAGATGGTCAGCGACGTCAGGGCGAAGCTGCTGCCGGGGCTGTCGATTCGCCAGATATTCGCGGCGCTGTTCCCGTGCGGCTCGATCACCGGGGCGCCAAAAATCCGCACCATGGAAATCCTGCACGATCTGGAAGGCATGCCGCGCGACGTTTATTGCGGCGCCATCGGCTGGATCGCTCCCGGAGGCACCATGCGCTTTTCGGTGGCGATCCGCACCATCTCGCTCTTTGCCAATGGCGAGGCCGCCTACAATGTCGGCGGCGGCATCGTTTTCGATTCGGTCGCCGAAGAGGAGTATCAGGAGTGTCTGCTCAAAGCCCGCTTCGCGATGGGGACACCGCCGATTTCGAGCTGATCGAGACCATGCGCTGGGAGCCGGGGACGGGCTTCCTGCGCTTCGATCGCCACCTTGCGCGGCTCTATGGTTCGGCGGCGGAGCTCGGCTTTGCCTGCGATTCGCGAAGGATCGCGGAGGTGTTGAGCGACGCCCTCGATGGCGCCCGTGGCGCCATGCGCACCCGGCTTGCCTTGTCGCGCAACGGCGACGCGACCGCCTCGGCGCAGCCTTATGAACCGCTCGCCGCCGACAAGGTCTGGATGCTGCGGCTGGCGCGAACGAGGCTCGATTCGAACAACAAGCTGCTGCGCCACAAGACCAGCCGGCGCCAGCTCTACACCCATGCCCGCTGCGAATATCTCGTCACCCAGGCCGACGAGGTGATCCTGGCCAATGAGCGAGGCGAAATCTGCGAGGGCACCATCACCAATATCTTCGCCGATTTCGGCGACGGCGTGCTGGCAACACCCCGGCTCGACTGTGGCTTGCTGCCTGGCGTACTACGCGAGGCGCTTCTGGATGAAGGCCGGGCCGAGGAAGCAATCTACAGCTACGATGATCTGATGTTGGCCAAGGCGGTGTTCGTCGGCAATTCGCTGCGCGGCCTGATCCCGGCGAGGCTGGCCTGACAGGCGGCCCGGAGAATGCGACAGTCGAAAATGAGTCTTCGCCAGCCCACCCATACGCCCTATGACGGCTCCTCGAAACTCTTCACCATCGGGCTGAAGCCGCTCGACCCCGCGGACTGGATCGAGATCGACGACCATCTGCCTGCGTATCTCGCCGAGAAACGCCGGCTCTACGCCGAAATTCCGGAGCGGGTCTTCGTCGAGGAGGACGACACGCGCGACGCCCAGCAGGAAGTGCTCGACCTGCTCGGCGCATACCTGCCTCAGAGATTTCCGGGCACCTATAGGCGCACCGATGCGGGCATCGAAATTGTGGGCGCCACGAAGCAACCTGCCCTGTCTTCCGGTATCTGCAGCGCACCGCTCGTCGAAGCCTCCCTGCTGGTTCAGGAAGACTTGATCCTGATGCGCCGCGACGACAGCGGCTGGCGGCTCGCCGCGGCTTCGCTGTGCTTCCCTTCGTCCTGGTCGCTCAATGAAAAATTCGGCAAGCCGCTGCAGCAGATCCACGCGCCGGTGCCGGGCTTCGGCCCGGGCACCAGGCCGGCCGAATTGATCAATCGCATGTTCGACGGCCTGCAGGGACAAGCCGTCGAACGCTACAACTGGTCGATCCAGTCGGGCGGTGCGCTCTACCATCCGCTGTCCAACGTCGAGCGCATCGACCGCGCCACGAACCGGCCGACACGCTTTCCCGACGGTGACGTCAAGGCGCACGCCTTCATCCGCGTCGAGCGCCAGACGCTGCGCAAGCTGCCCTCTTCGCGCGACATCCTGTTCACCATCCGAATCCATCTCGATCCGCTCGCCGTACTGGCGCGGCACCCCGACCGGGCGACGCTCGCAATGTCCTTTGCCGCCCAGCTTAAAGAGCTCGATCTTGCCCAGCTCGACTACAAGGGCCTGACATCGGACCGCGATCGGCTGGTGTCGGTCCTTAACCACATGGCCAAGGACGGCTAGCCACGGGTTGGCGCTTTTCGCTGGTTTATGACAATGATCTGTGATGTAGCGCATGGCCGTTGGCGAAAATGCCCGGCTTTTTTTGCACGTGTCTGAAGGAGTGCTCGATAAAATGGCGAATGAAAACTGGCCTGTTTACGGTGAGATCACCGGCCCTGTGGTGATGATCGGCTTCGGTTCGATCGGACGGGGAACGCTGCCTCTCATCGAACGCCATTTCAAGTTCGACAAGTCGCGCATGACTGTCATCGACCCGCGCGATACCGACCGCAAGCTGCTCGACGAGCGCGGCATCGCCTTCGTCCAGGAAGCGGTGACCGAGAAGAACTATAAGAAGCTTTTGACGCCGCTTTTGACCAATGGCGGCGGCCAGGGCTTTTGCGTCAACCTGTCGGTCGATACCGGTTCGGTGGACCTGATGCGGCTCTGCCGCAAGCTTGGCATGCTCTACATCGACACCGTCGTCGAGCCGTGGTTGGGCTTCTATTTCGATGCCAAGGCCGACAATGCCAGCCGCACCAACTATGCGCTGCGCGAAGCGCTGATCAAGGAAAAGCACGACAAGCCGGGCGGCGCCACCGCCGTCTCCACCTGCGGTGCCAACCCGGGCATGGTCTCGTGGTTCGTCAAGCAGGCGCTGGTCAACCTCGCCACCGACCTTGGCATGGACTTCTCGGAGCCGGCACAGGACGACCGTGAAGGCTGGGCCAAGCTGATGAAGAAGGCCGGCGTCAAGGGCATTCACATCGCCGAGCGCGACACCCAGCGCACCAAGAAGCCGAAGCCGATGGATGTGTTCTGGAACACCTGGTCGGTGGAGGGCTTCATCTCGGAAGGATTGCAGCCCGCCGAACTCGGCTGGGGCACACATGAGAAGTGGATGCCGAAGAACGGCAAGAAGCACAAGCACGGCTCCAAGGCCGCGATCTATCTCGAGCAGCCGGGCGCCAACACGCGCGTGCGCTCCTGGTGCCCGACCCCGGGCGCCCAATACGGCCTGCTGGTGACGCATAACGAGGCGATCTCGATCGCCGATTTCTTCACCGTCCGCTCGAAGAAGGGCAAGGTTCAGTACCGGCCGACCTGCCACTATGCCTACCATCCCTGCAACGACGCGATGCTGTCGCTGGACGAGATGTTCGGCGCCGCCGGCAAGCCTCAGCCGGTGCACCACGTGCTTGACGAGAACGAACTGGTCGACGGCGTCGACGAGCTCGGCGTCCTACTCTACGGCCACGACAAGAACGCCTACTGGTACGGCTCGCAACTGTCGCTCGCCGAGGCGCGCAAGCTGGCGCCCTATCAGAATGCCACCGGCATGCAGGTCACCTCGGCGGTTCTGGCCGGCATGGTCTGGGCGCTGGAAAATCCTCAGGCCGGCATCGTCGAGGCCGACGAGATGGATTACAGGCGCTGCCTCGACGTGCAGTTGCCTTATCTCGGGCCTGTCAAGGGTTACTACACCGACTGGACGCCGCTCGACCGGCGCCCGGGCCTCTTCCCCGAGGACCTCGACCGTAGCGACCCGTGGCAATTCCGCAACATCCTGGTCCGATAGCATCGCGCGCACCCTGCCCTATTGCCTTGCAATCGCCCGGAAATCGGGCGATTGAAGAGATGCGGCCTGAGCAGCGTGCGTCTTGTGGGACGCATGCCCGCTCCAGCACTTTGGACGTTCGCATCATGCCTTCCAAAATCGGATCCGATCTTTGGGCTGATGCGTTTGGAGAGGATTTCACATGACTATTGCGCGCAAAGTTCTTTCGATGGGCGTGGCGGGCGCCATTTCCACGATGCTCGCGGCCTGTACCACCAGCGGTCCGGACGCGCCGCCGATGGCAGCCGCGCCGAAAGGCGTCGAAGGGTCGTGGATCGATGCCAAGGGCACCGGCTTGTCGACCTTCAATGGCGGAAAGTTCACGACCGTCGCCACCGATACCGGCCAGAAGCTTGCCGATGGCAGCTACACGATGACCGGCCCAACGTCGGTGCAGATCAACGGCACCTCGCTGATCCGCCAGACCGGCGTCAGCTTCAACTGCCTGCTGGTGTCCACCAGCCAGCTGAACTGCACCAGTTCAGCCGGCCAGAACTTCGTGCTGACACGGCGCGTCTGAACCAGCAGACATCGAGCTCATCAGGGACGGCGCCACTGGCCGCCGTCCTTTTTTGCGCCGGCAAATACCCCGGGTTTTGCGCTTGCAAATACCCCGGGTTTTGCGCTTGCCTCAGCCGGAACACGATGGGAACATGGTCAAAAGGCTGGCTGTTATACCCCAGTCAAGCAAGCGCGCTAAACGCCTCTGATCAGCCTGTCGGGAGACGAAGATGAAGAAGCTTGCCGCCATTGCCGCTCTTTCCGCATCGACGCTTGGCCTGTCGGCCGGAACATCATTTGCCGACTACACATTGAACATCCTGCACATCAACGACTGGCACAGCCGCATCGAAGGCAACAACAAATATGAAACGACCTGCTCGGCCGACGAAGAGACCAAGGGCGAGTGCATCGGCGGCGCGGGCCGGCTGATCACCGCGATCGCCCAGGAACGCAAGAAGCTCCAGGGCCAGAACATGCTGTTGCTCAGCGCCGGCGACAATTTCCAGGGCTCACTGTTCTATACGACCTACAAGGGCAAGGTCGAAGGCGAGTTTCTCAACGATATGAAGTTCGACGCCATGGCGCTCGGCAACCACGAGTTCGACGACGGCGAAGCGGCGCTGGCGCCGTTCCTCGACATGATCAAATTCCCCGTGCTTGGCGCCAACGTGAAAGCCAACGCGCAGTCCAAGCTCGGCGACCGCGTCAAGCCATCGATCGTCGTGGAAGTCGGCGGCCAGAAGATCGGCATCATCGGCGCCGTCACCAACGACACGCCCGAACTCGCTTCCCCCGGCCCGAACATCGCAATAGAAAACGACGTCAAGTCGATCACGGCGGAGGTCGAGAAACTGCAGGCGCAAGGCATCAACAAGATCATCGCCATCACCCATATCGGCTACAACAGGGAGCGCGACGTCATTGCCAAGATCCCTGGCATCGATGTCGTTGTCGGCGGCCACAGCCACACGCTTTTGTCCAACACCGATCCGAAGGCGGCAGGCCCCTATCCGACGATGGTCGACAATCCCGGCGGCTACAAGGTGCCGGTGGTGCAGGCGGCGTCCTATTCGAAATATCTCGGCGAGTTCAAGGTCGTGTTCGACGACAATGGCGTGGTCAAATCGGCCAGCGGCGATCCGATCTATCTCGACAAGTCGATCACGCCGGATCCCGCCGTACTCGCCCGCATCAAGGAACTCGGCGCGCCGATCGAGGCTTTGAAGAACAAGGAAGTGGCCGAGACCACCGATGTCATCGACGGCAGCCGCAAGAGTTGCCGCGCGCGCGAATGCGCGATGGGCAATCTCGTCTCCGACGCCATCCTGGACCGCGTCAAGGGACAGGGCGTCGAGATAGCGATCTCCAATGGCGGTGGCCTGCGCGCCTCGATCGACAAAGGCACCATCACCATGGGCGAGGTGCTGACGGTGCTGCCGTTCCAGAACACGCTGGCGACCTTCCAGATTTCCGGCAAGGACCTAGTTGCCGGGCTGGAGAACGGCCTCAGCCAGATCGAGGACGGCGCCGGACGTTTCCCCCAGGTGGCGGGTCTCAAATATTCCTTCGACAAGTCGGTCGCGCCCAACGCCGGCCGCGTCAAATCGGTGGAAGTGATGGAAAACGGCGCCTGGGCGCCGATCAATCCCGACAAGGACTATCTGGTCGCCACCAACAATTACGTGCGCCAGGGCGGCGATGGCTACAAGGTCTTCGCCGACAAGGCCAGGAACGCCTATGATTATGGTCCCGGCCTGGAAACGGTTGTCGCCGATTATCTCGGCGCCCACCGGCCCTACACGCCCAAGCTCGACGGCCGCATCACCGAGATCGCCGCGACAACAGCTGCAGCTCCCGCTGCCCCGGCAGCCGCACCAGCCAAGCCGGCCGAGGCGGCTCCGGCGGCCCCGGCACCAGCCGATGCCGCCAAGCCGGCAGAACCGGCGAAACCCGCCGACGCCGCGCCTGCGATGCCGGAGTTGCCCAGCAATTCAGGCAATATCGCCAACACGCCGCCGGCCATTCCGACGGAAGGAGCACCGCCCCCGCCCGCTCCGCCGGCTGCTGCCCCCGCAACCCCGGCGTCATCAGAACCGGCAAAGCCGGCCGAGGCCGCACCTTCCGGGAGCAGCCATGTCATCGTAACCGGCGACACCTATTGGGATCTGGCCAAAAAGGCCTATGGCGACGCGACCAAATGGAAAGTCATCTATGAAGCCAACCAGGGTCAAAGGCCGCATCGGCTTATGCCCGGCGCCACGCTGACCATCCCGGCAAAGTAACGTCACTTCGCCTTCTCACAAACACCCGCGCGGGAAACCGGGCGGGTGTTCTGTTTTCGGCTGGAAACGCGATAAGGTGCGGCCAGACGCGGCATTGAAAACCGGCGTGCCATCGCTAGTTTCACGCCGTGTCCGGAGAACCCTTATGACGCTAACCACCGCTGTCGATCCCAAAGCCGCCAAGCCGGTTGGCCTGACGGCGGGTCACGCGCCTGCCGGAGCGGGCAAGGTCGGCGTCATGCTGATCAATCTTGGCACGCCCGACGGCACCGGCTTCAAGCCGATGTGGCGCTATCTCAGGGAATTCCTGTCCGATCCGCGCGTTATCGAGCTCAACAGGGCGGTCTGGTATCCGATCCTCTACGGCCTGGTGCTCACCACGCGGCCGACGAAATCAGGCGCCAATTATGCTCGGATCTGGAACCAGGAGAAGAACGAGTCGCCGCTGCGCACCTACACGCGCGCCCAATCCGAAAAGCTGGCCGAGGCACTGCGCGACCTTCCCGATGTCGTCGTCGATTGGGCGATGCGCTATGGCAACCCCTCGACTGCGAGCGTCGCCCAAAATCTGCTCGTGCAAGGCTGCGACCGCATCCTGACCTTTCCGCTCTATCCGCAATATTCGGCGACGACGACGGCGACCGCCAATGACCAGTTGTTTCGCGCCTTGATGAAGATGCGGGCGGCACCGGCCATCCGCAGCGTGCCGCCCTATTATGCCGAGCCTGTCTACATCGAGGCGCTCGCCTCCTCGATCGAACGGCATCTGGCAACACTCGATTTCGAACCGGACGTCGTCATCACCTCCTATCACGGCATCCCGAAACCTTATTCTGACAAGGGCGACCCCTATCAGGCGCATTGCCTGGAAACGACGCGGCTGCTGCGCGAGAAGCTCGGCTGGAGCGAGAGCAGGCTGATCACCACCTTCCAGTCCCGCTTCGGCGCCCAGGAATGGCTGCAGCCCTATACCGACCAGACCGTGGAGAAACTGGGCAAGGACGGCGTCAAGTCGATCGCTATCGTCAATCCTGGCTTTTCCGTCGACTGCATCGAGACGCTGGATGAAATCGGCCGCGAGGCCGCCGAGACCTTCCACCACGCCGGCGGCAAGAATTTCGCCCATATCCCTTGCCTCAACGACAGCGCCGAAGGCATGGCGGTGATCGAGGCGATGGTGCGGCGCGAACTGTCCGGCTGGGTCTGAGACCGGAACAACGGCCCCTCCGCAGCGTTGAGCCGCGCTTCCGGAGAATTCGATGCCCCGCAAACTCGACCTCAGAACTGGCCGGCCTGTCTGGTCCGCCTATCGGGCACCCAGCGTGCCGGCTTCAGCGCTGACCCGCGACGCCAAAGCGGATGTGCTCATCGTCGGCATGGGCATCAGCGGCGCCATGATGGCCGAAGCGCTGACGGCGGACGGCCACTCCGTCATCTGCATTGACCGGCGCGGACCGCTGAAAGGTTCGACTGCGGCAACCACCGCACTGGTGCAGTTCGAAATCGACCAGCCGCTTTCAACTCTATCGAAGATGATCGGCAAGGCCTCCGCCCAGCAGGCCTGGCGGCGCTCACGGCTCGCCGTTTCCAATCTTGCCGCCCGCATCGCCGAACTCGGCATCAACTGCGCTCTGAGCCGCAGCCAATCGCTCTATCTGGCCGGCACCATGCTCGGCCCTTCGCAACTCCGGGGCGAAGCCCAGGCGCGGCGGGAGGCCGGCATCGACGCGACCTACCTCACATCAGCGCCGTTGGCGCAGACATTTGGCATCGATCGCGATGGCGCCATCCACAGCCACGGCAACATCGCGCTCGATCCATGCAAACTGACGGCCGGGCTGTTTCTCAAGGCACTGGAACGCAAGGCGCGCTTCCACGCTCCCGTCGAAGCGACAAGGATCGAGGACGGCGCCAACAAGGTGGTCGTGGCCACGAAAGACGGCCCGACCATCACGGCACGGCAAATGGTGCTGGCCACCGGCTATGAACTGATCGACATCGTGCCGGCGGCGGCCCACCGGATCATCTCGACCTGGGCGATCGCGACCTGCCCGCAACCGCGAAAGCTCTGGCCCCGGGCAACCTTCGTCTGGGAAGCGTCCGACCCATACCTCTATGTCAGGACGACGGCCGACGGCAGGGTCATCTGCGGCGGCGAGGACGAGGATTTCGTCGACGAAACACGGCGTGACGAGCAGATCGCCGACAAGAGCGCGCGCATCGCCGCAAAAGCCAGCTGTTTCCGCATCTCGACGTCAGGCCTGAATTTGCCTGGACCGGCTCCTTCGGCACCACGACCACCGGCCTGCCCTATATCGGCGCCATTCCGAGGCACCCGCGCATTCATGCGGTGATGGGCTATGGCGGCAACGGCATCACCTTCTCGCGCATCGCTTCCGAGATCGTCTCCGCCTCGATCGGCGGGCTGGACGACACGGATGCAGGACTGTTTGCCTTCAACCGTTGAGCGCAGCCCGCAAACAATCCCTCATCACCTGATTGTAACGTTGCTGAAACGCACTTAAGTCTTTGGTGAAGCCGGCTGCGCGGGAATGGCTCTCGCGGCCTGCCTCTGAGGGAGAGCCAAATGGATTTCAGTGGTTTCGATATTGCGGTCGTTGTTTTGGTCGCGCTTGTCGTGCTGGTGCTGTTCAAGGGCATCAAGACAATTCCACAAGGCTACAACTATACCGTCGAACGCTTTGGCCGTTACACAAAGACACTGAGCCCGGGCCTCAACCTGATCACGCCCTTCGTCGATCGCATCGGCGCCAAGATGAACATGATGGAGCAGGTGCTCGACGTTCCGAGCCAGGAAATCATCACCCGCGACAACGCCATAGTCGGCGTTGACGGCATCGCCTTCTATCAGATACTCAATGCGGCGCAGGCCGCCTATCAGGTCGCCGGCCTGCAGAACGCCATCCTCAACCTGACGATGACCAACATCCGTACCGTCATGGGCTCGATGGACCTCGACGAGCTGCTGTCCAACCGGGACGCCATCAACGAGCGCCTGCTGCGTGTCGTCGACGAAGCCGCGCATCCGTGGGGCATCAAAATCACCCGCGTCGAGATCAAGGACATCAATCCGCCGGCCAACCTGATCGAATCGATGGGCCGCCAGATGACGGCCGAGCGCAACAAGCGCGCGCAGATCCTCGCCGCCGAGGGCCTCAAGCAGTCGCAGATCCTCGAGGCCGAAGGCCGCAAGGAAGCCGCGTTCCGCGACGCCGAGGCGCGCGAACGCTCCGCCGAGGCCGAAGCCCGCGCCACGCAAGTGGTGTCGGAAGCCATCGCCAAGGGCGACGTGCAGGCGTTGAATTACTTCGTCGCCCAGAAATACACCGAGGCGCTCGGCAAGATCGGCTCCGCCACCAACAGCAAGATCGTGCTGATGCCTTTCGAGGCGTCGTCGCTGATCGGCTCGCTGGGCGGCATCGGCGAGATCGCCCGGGAAGTCTTCAAGGGCGATGGCCCGGCTGGCACGCAACGGCAGGTTTCACGCCCGCCGGTCGTCAAGCCAAGTGATAACTGATGTCATTGTGAGTGGGTCAAGATCATGATCGACCGCATTATTTCCGAACTCGGCCCGTGGAACTGGATGGTTCTGGGCTTCGTGCTGCTGGTGGTGGAGGTCATCGCGCCGGGCTTCTTCATGCTGTGGATCGGCATCGCCGCCTTGATCGTTGGCGCGGCATCGCTGCTGATCTGGAATGCCGCCATCTGGAGTTGGCAGGTCCAGGTGCTCGTCTTCCTCGTGCTGTCGCTGGTTTCGGCTTTCATCGGCAAGAAACTGATGGGCGGCCGCGACCAGCCGAGCGACCAGCCACTACTCAACCGTCGCGGCGCGCAATTGATCGGCAAGATGGCGACGCTCGCCGAACCGATCCGGGACGGCCGCGGCCGTATCAAGCTCGGCGATACGTTGTGGCGGGTTTCCGGCCCGGATCTGCCGGCCGGCACGCAGGTGCGCGTCACCGCCGCCGCCGATACCGATCTGGAATTGACGGTGGAGCAGGTCTGAGTTTCAGACAGCGCCAACGCCCTAAGGTGTTGAGATTCAGGTTAGGCCGAGTCGAGAAGGATGGCTTTCGAGAACCGGAGCGGAGCGTACTTAAGTACGTGAGCACCGGAAGCGCAGAAAGCCGTCTTTCGCAGGCCGGCATCACCTGAATATCAATACCTTAAGCTGCGCCGATGCGCAGTAGGTCGTGGAAATGAACCACGCCCAGCGGCATGTTGTTCCTGGTCACCACCAGCGCACCGATATTGTGCTCGTTGAGCAGCGCGATCGCCGTCCCGGCAAGCGTCTGCGGATCGACCGTCTTAGGCGTGCGGGTCATCACCTCGTCCACGATGACATCGGCCAGGTTGCGATGCAGGTTGCGCGCGACGTCACCGTCGGTGATGATCCCGGCCAGCTCGCCGTTCGCGTCGACGATCAGGACGCAGCCGACCTTCTTTTGCGACAGCGTCATCACCGCCTCCGGCATCTTTGTACCGAGTACAGCGAGCGGCATCTGCTCGCCGACCCGCATGATCTCGGAGACCGTGGTCAGGTTGGCGCCGAGCTGGCCGCCGGGGTGGAAGGTGCGGAAATGATCCGGCGTGAATCCGCGCGCCTCGAGCAGCGCGATCGCCAGTGCATCGCCTGTGACCAGTTGCAGCAACGTCGACGTCGTCGGCGCCAATCCGTGCGGACAGGCCTCGGGCGTACGCGGCAAAAGCAGCACGATGTCGGCCGCGCGCGCCAGCGCCGATGTCTCGCCGGAGGTGATAGCGATGAGCGGGATGGAGAACCGCCTGGAATAGGTGACGATGCCCATCATCTCCTTGCTCTCGCCCGACCATGATATGGCGATGATCGCGTCGTCCTTGGCGATCATGCCGAGATCGCCATGGTTGGCCTCGACGGGATGTACGAAGAAGGCCGGCGTGCCGGTCGAAGCCAGCGTCGCCGCGATCTTGGAGCCGATATGGCCGCTTTTGCCGATACCGGTGACGATCAGTCGGCCATCGATCTTCGAGATCATGTCTACGGCCTGCGCGAAAGGCGCGGCCAGTCCGTTCTCGAGCGCTTCGGCCAGAGCGGCGATTCCCGCCTGCTCGGTTGCCACCGTTCTCAGCGCCGAATCGATCGACGCTTGCCTGTCCAGGGGCTTCTTATCGAGGGATCTCGCATGCATGGATGATGCGATTAGCGCTTTGCCGTCCGCCTGTCCAACAGAAATGGCGGTGACACCCAGACCGCAGAGGCCTCGCGCGCAACGCGCGAGTCTACGAACAGCGGCGCTTTAGCCGCCCGAACAACCGCTACCTCAACCCTCCGTTAACCATCCCCATTTACGGTTCGGTAAGTATGGCGCGCGGGCGCCGCGCAAGCAGTGGTGGCGATGTCCGGGGCCCAGCCAGAAAAACCAAAAGGACGACAGGGCAAGGCGGCATGTGCCTTGTTGCTGGCGACCAGCATGCTCGCCTTGCTGCGCCCGGCTCCGCTCCATGCCCAGGAAACGGAGCTGCGCGGCGAGGTTTCCGAATCGGCGATCCTGTCCGATCAGCAACGCAAGGCAAGGCAGTTGGTCCTCGCTGCCCAGGGCCAGCAACAACCGGCTGATGCCGCGCAAGACGACACGCAGCCGCGTACCTATTTGCCGGCCAGCGCCGGCGCCGTTCCTGACGGCACGGGCACCGATGCCGCCACAGGCAGTATTTTCGATCCGCCGCAGGCGTACGACGACACGTCAACCGCCGATCCGACGACGCCCAAGCCCCGCCGCCGCCCATCGACTGGCGGGCAGACCGCAGCGGATCAGGACAAGACCAAGGCCGAGGCTAAGGCGGCCGACAAGGTGAAGAAAAAGAAGACAACCGCCGCGACCACTGACACCACCGGGGCCGTGACCGATGGCAGCGACACCGCCGCGACGGACCAGGAAGCGGCCAACCGGCGTGCCCTCACCATCGACAGCGCCGAGCGGCAGAAGCTCGACCCCGGCGCCGAGCGCACCGCCGCCATCGAAGGCCTGACCAAGAAGGCCGAGGACGATCCGTTCGCCGCTACCGGCGTCAAATGGGGGTCCTTCACCATCCGGCCAACGATCGAACAGGGCGTGACCGCCACGACCAATGGCGATTCGAGCAGTGCCGGCACATCGGCGCTGCTGTCGGAGACGGCGCTGCGCTTTTCAGCGGTTTCCGACTGGCGCGAAAACTCCGCCACTATCGACGGCTACGGCCTGTTCCGCGAGACCGTGTCAGGTTACCCGGTTCACGATGGGCAAGGCCGCATCGAAGGCCAGTTCAATATGGACCTCGACAATGAACTGCGCGCTATCGCCAAGCTCGGCTACGAAGCCGTGCCGGAAACGGCCTCATCACCCAACGCCATTGCCGGCGTCAGCACCCAGCCGCTGCGGCAGACGATCGACGGCAGCCTCGGCGTCGAGAAGGCCGTCGGCAAGATGCAGTACACGTTGACCGGCGCGGTCTCGCACGACTTCTATGGCGACGCGAAACTTTCGGACGGCACCTCGCTGTCGCAGAAGGATCAGGACTCGACGCTCTACACGGCGACCCTGCGCACCGGCTACGAAATCTCCCCGGCCATTACCCCGTTCACGGAAGTCGAGCTCGGCCGTCGCCTCTATGATCAGCGCATCGACAATGAAGGCTTCGAGCGCTCCTCGACGCGCTTCGGCGCCCGCGCCGGCCTGCAACTCGACATGGGTGAGAAGCTATCGGGTGAATTCTCGGCCGGGTGGCTGAGGGAAGCGCTTGATGACAAGAGCCTGGAGCCTATTTCAGGCGCGACCGTCAACGCCGATCTCAAATGGTCGCCGGAGCGCGGAACCACGATCGGCCTGACCGGCAAGACCACCGTCGAGACCACGACCACCGCTGGGGAAAGCGGCGATATCCTCTACTCCGGCCGCCTGACGGCCGAGCGGCAGATCCGCGCCAACCTTACCGGCAATGCGGCACTCGGCCTCGATTGGCGAGACTATATCGGCATCGATGGTCATGACAGGATCCTGAGCGCCGAGGCCGGCCTGACCTGGTGGCTGAACCGCTATGCCGGCCTCACCAGCCGGGTGAGAACCGAAAAGCTGACCAGCAACCTGCCCGGCCGCGACTACACCGCCAACAGCATCTATCTCGGCGTGAAAGTGCAACGCTGAGGACGTCTGAGGTTCATCATCCTGGGGCGTGCCAAGGAGCGAAGCGACGCGGCGCAGACCCAAGGATGACGAAGGCGCGGGGCCTGCGGTCGGCCAAACTCGCCCCGCGACCTAGAAAGCAGCGCCGCGCCGCTCCGAGGGCTTCATCTCGTCGAGAAGTGTGCGGATGACACCGGCCATGCTATGGTTCATGTCGCTGCGCCACAGCGCGAAAGCGACATTGGCCTCCACAAAACCTTCCGGCGAGCCGCAGTCGAAAGTGCGGCCCTGATAGTGATAGCCATAGAAGGACTGCTGCTTCTCCAGCTTCAGCATCGCGTCGGTGAGCTGGATTTCGTTGCCGGCGCCCTTTTCCTGGCCTTCGAGAATCTTGAAAATCTCCGGCTGCAGGATGTAGCGGCCGTTGATGTAAAGGTTGGACGGCGCGGTGCCGGTCTTCGGCTTCTCCACCATCTCGGTGATGCGGAAGCCGTGATGCTTATCCTCGCCGCGGCCGACAATGCCGTATTTGTGGGTCTCCGCCGGGTCACATTCCTGCACGGCGATGATGTTGTTGCCGGTTTCCTCGTAGAGCTCGACCATCGACTTCATGCAGCTCTTTTCCGACTGCATGATCATGTCGGGCAACAACAGCGCGAACGGCTCGTCGCCGACCAGCTCGCGCGCGCACCAGACCGCATGGCCAAGGCCGAGCGGCACCTGCTGGCGGGTGAAGCTGGTCTGCCCCGGCGCTGGCTGCAGCCGCTGCAAGCGGGCAAGCTGCTCGTCCTTGCCGCGCTGGGCCAGCGTGTCATAGAGCTCGAACTGGATATCGAAATGATCCTCGATGACCGCCTTGTTGCGGCCGGTCACGAAGATGAAATGCTCGATGCCGGCTTCACGGGCCTCATCGACAACATACTGGATGACCGGCCTGTCGACGACGGTCAGCATCTCCTTGGGAACAGCCTTGGTGGCTGGGAGAAACCGCGTACCGAGGCCGGCGACTGGGAAAACTGCCTTGCGAACTCTCTTCATGCTTTCAATTATCCATGTGATGGCCGGCTCCGCAATCCCGTCAGTCGACATTTTCACGCCGGAATTGAGGATTACCTGCACAACCGAGGGGAGCTTCCACCGGTAAAGCATCAGGTGTCTTTTCGTTCCAGACGACGCCTATGGTAAACCAATTCCTAACCCGGTTCGGCGATGAATGGTCTTTCCTGAGACAGAGAAGGAGGAAAACATGTCCGTTCGCAATGCCGCAAAACGTTTCACCAGCGTCATGACGGCGGCCAGCCTCTCGCTTGCTCTGTTGATGCCCGCCGGGCCAGCCTTCGCCGACGCCGGTTTCCGGCAGTGGGTCGCCAGTTTCCGTGCCACCGCTGTGGCGGGCGGCGTTTCCGGGTCTGTCTATGACCAAGCCTTCCGGGGCATCAACGAGCCCGATCCGGTGGTGCTGGAAAAGGCGCGCACGCAGCCGGAATTCACCGCGCCCGCCTGGGATTATTTCGACAATCGCGTGCATGACCAATCGGTGGCCAACGGCCAGGCGATGGCGAAAAAATGGAAGCCGTGGCTGGACAGGATCGAGGCGAGGTTTGGTGTCGACCGCTACGTCCTCCTGGCGATATGGTCGATGGAATCGAACTATGGCGAGATCCTGAAGCGCGACGACATCATGCGCAATGTCATCCGCTCGCTGGCGACTTTGGGCTATGGCGACCCGAAACGATCGAAATTTGCCCGCACGCAGTTGGTCGCGGCACTGAAAATCCTGCAGACCGGCGACATCGACGAAAGCCATTTGATGGGCTCATGGGCCGGCGCCATGGGCCAGACCCAGTTCATCCCCACCAGCTACCAGCACTATGCCGTAGACATGGACGGCAACGGCAAGCGCGACATCTGGAATTCCATCCCCGATGCGCTGGCGACCGCCGCCAATCTGTTGAAGAAGAACGGCTGGCAAGCCGGCAAGACCTGGGGCTACGAAGTCACGCTGCCGGCCGGCAAATTGCCCGGCGGAGCGAAAACGCTGGCGCAGTGGGAGACGCTCGGCGTCGTCAGGGCCAGCGGCAAGCCGTTCAGGAACCTCACGGACAAGGCGACACTGAAGGTGCCGGATGGCCGTGGCGGGCCGGCCTTCCTGATGATCAGGAATTTTTCGGTCATCAAGGCCTACAACAACGCCGACAAGTATGCCCTCGCCGTCGGCCTTCTGGCCGACGAGATCGCCGGTGGCAGCGGCCTGGTCCAGGATTGGAAGCGGCCTTTCACCAAGCTTACCTTCGAGGAAAGACAGGAGTTGCAGAAGCGGCTTTCGCAGCACGGGCTTTACGACGGCAAATTCGACGGCAAGATCGGGGACGGTTCCAAGACCGCCATCATGGCCTATCAGGCAAAGGTCGGCTTGACCCAGGACGGCTATCCGAGCATGGAAGTGCTCAAATGGCTCAGGCAGAAATAGAGCCGGCCGCGGCGCCGCGTTTTTTTTGGCGCTGGCACTTGGTGCCATGGCACTTTGAACTTGCGCCACGCCCCAAAACCGGCTCCGGTTTGCGGGACCAGGCGCAAGGGGATGGAGGAGTGATTGGTTTCGGCTGCGCGTATCGCGATCCTTGTTCGTCGCACGCCGATCCTGATTCTGGCGATCGTTCTGCTGACGATCGGCGCCGCCGGCGCCTTCCGCACGCCGGCCCTGGCACAGGAGCAACCGCAGCAAAACCGTGGCTGGTCGTTGCGCGACCTGCTGTTCCCGCGCCGCAGCGAATGGGTCGAGCCACCACTGGACATCGAGAAGGCAAGGCCAAAGCCCAAAGCCAAGAAACCGCGCGCGCCTCGCCCGCCCACGGAGCCTGAAACCCCTGTGGTCGAAAAAGCGCCGGACGCCCGCACCGTGCTGGTGGTCGGCGACTTCATGGCGGCGGGCCTCGCCGAGGGCCTGGACGCCGCCTTTACCGACAATGCCGCTGTCAGGATCGTTACGCGCAGCAATGGTTCATCCGGCTTCGTGCGCGAGGATTTCTACAACTGGCCTGAACAGATCAAATCGCTGATCGAGACCGAAAAACCTTCCGCCATTGTCGTCATGCTCGGCTCCAACGACCGCCAGCAGATGAAGGTGGGGGACGTGCGCGAGCAGCCTCGGTCGGAGAACTGGACCAAGGAATACGAGCGCCGCACCGATTCGTTCGGCACGGCCATCGCCACTGCCAAGGTGCCCTTCCTGTGGGTCGGCATGCCGGCTTTCCGGCTGCCGAAGATGACCTCGGACATGCTGGCCTTCAACGACATTTACCGCAAGGCGGCCGAAAATCATGGCGGCGAATTCGTCGACGTCTGGGACGGGTTCGTCGACGAGAACGGTGCCTTCGTCACCAGCGGTCCCGACATGAACGGCCAGCCCGTGCGGCTGCGTGCCGATGACGGCATCAACGTGTCGAAGGCCGGCAAACGCAAGCTCGCCTTCTATACTGAAAAACCGCTGATGAAGATCCTGGGCCTGGCCGCGCCCGGCGGCGTCGCCCCTGCCGCCGCACCGGCGGGCGCGCCCGTCGAGGCACCTGGCCCAGCGGCCGCGCCGATCGTAATAGACCGCACGCCACCGATGCTGCTCAGCGACCCGGCGTTCGACGGCGGCACCGAACTGCTCGGCGCGGCTCCTCAGCCGAAAGCCGATCCGGCTCTCCCCGGTGAAAGACTGATGATCGAGGGCAAGGCGCCGGAGGCTTCGCCGGGGCGCGCCGATGATTTCTCCTGGCCGCCACGGACAAATCCGCCGGCCACGGCGGCCGCCACCGATACGACGACAGCGATCAATCGTTAGGCAGTTTGGGTTTCGTGGACGAAAACAGGCGCCGGATCGGCGCCTTTTCCATTCGAAGCAGACGCCTCAGCGAGGCAGGACGCTCGACCCCATCAGCGCTTCGTCGATCGAGCGCGCCGCCTGACGGCCTTCGCGGATTGCCCAGACGACCAGCGACTGGCCACGGCGCACGTCGCCCGCCGCGTAGAGCCGGTCGACACTGGTCCTGTAGTCGCGGTCATTGGCTTCGACATTCCTGGAGCGGCGGCTGTCGGTGACGATCTTCATCTCACCCTCCAGTTCCTTCGCCACGCCGGCCGCCGCCGGGCCGGCAAAGCCGATGGCGATGAAGGCGAGATCAGCGCGGATGACGAATTCGGTGCCGGGGATCGGCTTGCGCTTCTCGTCGACCTCGCAGCACTTGACGCCCGTGAGTTGGCCTTCCTCACCGATGAATTCGAGCGTTGCCACCTGGAACTCGCGCTCGGCGCCCTCCGCCTGCGAAGACGAGGTGCGCATCTTGGTCGCCCAGTAGGGCCAGACCGCGAGCTTGTCTTCCTTCTCGGGCGGCTGTGGGCGGATGTCGAGCTGGGTGACGCGCACCGCGCCCTGGCGGAAAGCGGTGCCGACGCAGTCGGAGGCGGTATCGCCGCCACCGACGACAACGACATGCTGACCGCCGGCGATGATCGGATGCGACGGCCACGCAACCGACTGGATCGGCTCGCCGCCGACGCGGCGGTTCTGCTGCACCAGATAGGGCATCGCGTCGTGCACGCCGCCGAGATCGTCGCCCGGAATATTGGCCGCGCGCGGCGTTTCCGATCCGCCGCAATAGAGCACGGCGTCATGCTCGGCCAGCAGTTCGGCGACGGGCTTGTCGACACCGACATTGACACCGCAATGGAAGGTCACGCCCTCGCCCTGCATCTGTTCGATACGCCGGTCGATATAGTGCTTCTCGATCTTGAAGTCGGGAATGCCATAGCGCATCAGCCCGCCCGGCCGGCTCTCGCGCTCATAGACATGCACGTCGTGGCCGGCCCGGCCCAACTGCTGGGCGGCCGCCATGCCGGCGGGGCCGGAGCCGATGATGGCGACCCGCTTGCCGGTCTTTTTTTCCGGCGGATAGGGCCTGATATGGCCGGTCTCATAGGCCTTGTCGGCGATCGCCTGTTCCACCGTCTTGATGGCGACCGGAATGTCCTCGAGGTTCAGCGTGCAGGCTTCCTCGCAGGGCGCAGGGCAGATGCGGCCGGTGAACTCGGGGAAATTGTTCGTCGAATGCAGGTTGCGGATCGCGTTGTCCCAATCCCTGTTATAGACGAGATCGTTCCAATCGGGGATCTGGTTGTGGATCGGGCAGCCGGTCGGTCCGTGACAGTACGGAATGCCGCAATCCATGCAGCGCGCGGCCTGTTTCTCGACCTCCTTGTCCGACATCGGCAGCGTGAATTCACGGAAATGCCGGATGCGGTCGGAGGCAGGCTGGTACTTGTGCACCTGCCGGTCGATTTCGAGAAAGCCTGTTACCTTGCCCATAGTCCAGTTCCTGCTGTCCAGATGGTGCGGTTTTCGCCGCACCCGTTAACCTCTTGAGGCAGCCATGGCAACCTTGCGCCAGAGGTCAAACTGTCGATGAAGGTGGCCGGGAAGCCTGAGCTCCCCGGCAATTGCAAAAGTCTATTCCGCCGCGACGCCCATGCGCATGCGTTCCATCTCGATCAGCGCGCGGCGGTATTCGACCGGCATGATCTTGCGGAATTTCGGCCGGAACGTCGCCCAGTCGTCGAGGATCTCACGGCCGCGCACCGAACCCGTAAAGTGGACGTGGTTCGAGATCAGCTGATAGAGCCGCTCCTCGTCATGGCTGGTCATGTCGCCGGAGACGTCGACGCGCCCCTTGTGGTCGAGGTCGCCGCCATGGTGCAGCAGCTTCTCCATCAGGTCGTCTTCTTCCGGAACCGGCTCCAGCTCGACCATCGCCATGTTGCAGCGCTCGGCGAAATCGCCTGCCTCGTCCAGCACATAGGCGACGCCGCCCGACATGCCAGCGGCGAAGTTGCGGCCGGTCTTGCCGATGACGACGACGACACCGCCGGTCATGTATTCGCAGCCATGGTCGCCGACGCCCTCAACGACGGCGGCGACGCCCGAATTGCGCACCGCGAAACGCTCGCCTGCGACGCCGGCGAAATAGGCCTCACCCTCGGTCGCGCCATAGAGCACCGTATTGCCGACGATAATGGAGTCCGCCGCGACGATCTTGGCCTCTTCGGGCGGGCGGATGACGATGCGTCCACCCGACAGGCCCTTGCCGACATAGTCGTTGCCGGCGCCGACGAGCTCGAACGAGATGCCGCGCGCCAGGAAGGCGCCGAACGACTGGCCGGCGGTGCCGGTCAGCTTCACCTGGATCGTGTCCTCGCGCAGGCCCTTGTGCTTGAAACGCTTGGCGACTTCACCCGACAGCATGGCGCCAGTCGAACGGTCGACATTGCGGATGTCCACCTCGATCTTGACCGGCTGCTTGGCCTCCAGCGCCGGCTTGGCGAGTTCGATCAGCTTGCGGTCGAGCACGTCATGGATCGGGTGCTTCTGCCGTTCGGTCCAGTGCACCGCCTCATGCGGCGCATCGGGCTTGTAGAACATCTTCGAGAAGTCGAGCCCGCGCGCCTTCCAATGCTGGATCACGTCGCGCTTTTCCAGAAGGTCGCTGTCGCCGATGATCTGGTCGAGATGGGTGTAGCCCATTTCGGCGAGCAGCCCCCTCACCTCTTCCGCCACATAGAAGAAGAAGTTGACGACATGCTCGGGCGTGCCCTTGAAGCGCTTGCGCAGCACCGGGTCCTGCGTCGCCACACCGACCGGACAGGTGTTGAGGTGGCACTTGCGCATCATGATGCAGCCCGCCGCGATCAATGGTGCGGTCGAGAAGCCGAACTCGTCGGCGCCGAGCAGCGCGCCGATGATGACGTCGCGCCCGGTGCGCAGGCCACCGTCGACCTGCAGGGCCACGCGCGAACGCAGACCGTTCAGCACCAGCGTCTGGTGCGTCTCGGCGAGGCCCATTTCCCACGGGCTGCCGGCATGCTTGAGCGAGGTCAGCGGCGACGCTCCCGTGCCGCCATCATAGCCGGAGATGGTGATGTGATCGGCACGCGCCTTGGCGACGCCCGCCGCGACCGTGCCGACGCCGACTTCCGACACCAGCTTGACCGACACGTCGGCCGCCGGGTTGACGTTCTTCAGATCGTAGATCAGCTGCGCCAGATCCTCGATCGAATAGATGTCGTGGTGCGGCGGCGGCGAGATCAGGCCGACGCCCGGCGTCGAATGCCGGACCTTGGCGATGGTCGCGTCGACCTTGTGGCCGGGCAATTGCCCGCCCTCGCCGGGCTTGGCGCCCTGTGCGACCTTGATCTGCATCACATCCGAGTTGACCAGATACTCCGCGGTCACGCCGAACCGGCCGGAAGCGACCTGCTTGATCGCCGAGCGCTCCGGGTTCTTGCCGCCGCCGGGCAGCGGCAAGTAGCGATCCGCCTCTTCGCCGCCCTCGCCGGTGTTCGACTTGCCGCCGATCTGGTTCATGGCGCGCGCCAGCGTGGTGTGCGCTTCCCTGGAAATCGAGCCGAACGACATCGCTCCGGTGGAGAAGCGCTTGACGATCTCGGCCGCCGGCATGACGTCGTCGAGCGCGGGCTTCTTGCGCCCCGTCTCGTCGGCCAGCTTGATCTTGAACAGGCCACGGATGGTCTGCGCGCGCGCCGTCTCGCTGTCGATCTGCGCCGAATAGTCCTTGAACGTCTCCCATGAACCCTGGCGCACGGCATGCTGCAGGGTGGCCACCGCGTCGGGCGACCACATATGCGCCTCGCCGCGCATGCGGAACATATATTCGCCGCCGACCTCCAGGCTGTTGCGCAGCACCGGATCGTTGCCGAAACCATCGGTGTGACGGCTGAGCGTCTCGGCCGAAATCTCGTCCAGCCCGACGCCTTCGATCAGGGTCGCCGTACCGGTGAAATACTGCCGCACGAAGTCCGACTTCAGCCCGATGGCGTCGAATATCTGCGCGCCGCAATAGGACTGGTAGGTCGAAATGCCCATCTTGGACATCACCTTGAGGATGCCCTTGCCGATCGACTTGATGTAGCGCGACACGACCTCGTATTCGTCGACTTCTTCCGGCAGCTCGCCGCGCTTATGCATGTCGAGCAGCGTGTCAAAGGCGAGATAGGGATTGATCGCCTCGGCGCCATAGCCGGCCAGGCAGCAGAAATGATGCACTTCGCGCGGCTCGCCGGATTCCACGACGAGACCGACCGCGGTGCGCAGCCCCTTGCGGATCAGGTGGTGGTGCACCGCGGCCGTCGCCAGCAATGCCGGAATGGCGATGCGGTCCGGCCCGACCTGGCGGTCGGACAGGATGATGATGTTGTAGCCGCCGGCGACAGCCGCTTCCGCCCGTTCGCACAGGCGGTCGATGGCGCCCTGCATGCCGGCCGCGCCTTCGCTCGACCCGTAGGTGATGTCGATCGTCTTGGTATCGAAACGGTCCTCGGTGTGGCCGATGGAACGGATCTTTTCCAGATCGCCATTGGTCAGGATCGGCTGGCGCACTTCGAGCCGCTTGCGGCGCGAATTACCCACCAGGTCGAAGATGTTCGGCCGCGGCCCGATGAAGGACACCAGGCTCATCACCAGTTCCTCGCGGATCGGGTCGATCGGCGGATTGGTCACCTGGGCGAAGTTCTGCTTGAAATAGGTGTAGAGCAGCTTCGACTTGTCCGACATCGCCGAGATCGGCGTGTCCGTGCCCATCGATCCCACCGCTTCCTGGCCGGTGGTGGCCATCGGCGACATCAGCAGCTTGGTGTCTTCCTGGGTGTAACCGAACGCCTGCTGGCGATCGAGCAGGCTGACATCCTTGCGCAGCGCGCGCGGCTCGACCGGCTTCAAATCTTCCAGGATGAGCTGCGTGTTGGCGAGCCAGGTCTTGTAGGGGTGCTTGGTCGCGATCTCGGACTTGATCTCCTCGTCGGGGACGATGCGGCCCTTGGCAAGGTCGATCAAAAGCATGCGGCCGGGCTGCAGCCGCCACTTCTGGACGATCTTCTCCTCCGGCACCGGCAGCACGCCGGCTTCCGAGGCCATGATGACGCGGTCATCGTCGGTGACGATGTAGCGTGCGGGGCGCAATCCGTTACGGTCGAGCGTGGCGCCGATCTGGCGGCCATCGGTGAAGGCCACCGCCGCCGGCCCGTCCCATGGCTCCATCAATGCGGCATGGTATTCGTAGAAAGCCTTGCGGTCGGCGTCCATGAGCTTGTTGCCGGCCCAGGCCTCCGGGATCAGCATCATCATGGCGTGACTGAGGCTGTAGCCGCCCTGGAACAGGAACTCGAGCGCATTGTCGAAGCACGCGGTGTCCGACTGTCCTTCATAGGAGATCGGCCAGAGCTTCGAGATGTTGTTGCCGAACAGTTCGGAATCGACCGATGCCTGTCTGGCCGCCATCCAGTTGTTGTTGCCGCGCACCGTGTTGATCTCGCCATTGTGCGCGACCATGCGGTAGGGATGTGCCAGCTTCCACGACGGGAAGGTGTTGGTCGAAAAACGCTGGTGAACGAGGATCAGCGCCGTTTCGAAGCGCGGATCGGTCAGGTCCCTGTAGTAGGCGCCGACCTGATAGGCCAGGAACATGCCCTTGTAGACGATGGTGCGTGCCGACAGCGACACGCAATAGGCGCCAATATCCTTATTGTCGTTCTCGGCGTAGATGCGGCCCGAAATGACCTTGCGCAGCAGGTAAAGCCGGGCCTCGTATTCCTCGTCGTCGGGAATGTCCGCTGTACGGCCGATGAAGACTTGCCTATGGAATGGCTCGGACGCCGCGATGTCAGGCGCCTTCGATAGCGACGAGTTGTCGACGGGCACGTCGCGGAAGCCGATGAGCGGCAGCCCCTCGGATTGCGCCGATTCGGCGATGATGTCCTCGATATGGGCGCGAAGGGCCGCGTCCTGCGGCATGAACCAGTGTCCGACACCGTACTGGCCGGCCGCTGGCAGTTCGATGCCTTGGGCCGCCATCTCCTCGCGGAAGAACTGGTCAGGCAGTTGCACCAGCACGCCGGCGCCGTCGCCGACCAGAGGATCGGCGCCGACGGCGCCGCGATGCGTCAGGTTCTCGAGCACGGCAAGGCCGTCCTCGACGATCTGGTGCGACTTCACGCCCTTCATGTTGACGATGAATCCGACGCCACAGGCGTCATGCTCGTTGCGCGGATCGTAAAGACCCTGGGCGGCAAGACCGTTGGTGGTTCGGCCAATGTCGGTTCGGGAGATATTTTTGACGGCAGCCGCTTTCGTCTGCGCGGCCTGGCCGTTCGTCGCAGAGAGCGTCATATCCGTCATCGTCCTGTCTCCATTTCAGCCCTGCAGGCGCTGGTTTGCCTCGGCAAGCGCTTGGCTCACCCTGATCCTTGCGGCACGTCTTGCGAAATCCTTGCCGAACCAGACGGCATGCCGCATGGTTCGCATTCGTACAGGCCAGCGTCCGGCCGTCCACCTGTCGCTCGCGGCAACAGCCGGAGAGGCCAATATGTTACGCCAATCCGGCCAGTTTTGTGCGACAAAATAAGACAGCACTACTGTCCTAAATTTTTATGGCAGAATTCCCCGATGCACACAAGACCGATTCACAAAAAACTTGGAGCTTCCGCGACATAAAATTACGTGAAGCCTCCAGGAAACGTAAGCTTCGGTCGCCAATCCCCGCCAGTCGGCCTGGCTGGGTTTAATGGTTTTCCAGTCTCTGGCCCCTTGCGGTCGGCTCCCGAAACCGGTCAACTCGACGCTGATTTCCCCAACACAGGCAGATGCATGTTCTTCGCTTCCGACAATTGGGCAGGCGCCCATCCCGATATCGCTGCCGGCCTGTCGGCCGCTTCAGGCGGCTTCGCCACGGCCTATGGCGACGGCGCGCTCGACCAGGCGGTCTACCAGCGTTTTAGCGAGATTTTCGAACGCGAGGTCGCCGTGTTCTTCGTGGCGACCGGCACGGCCGCCAATTCGTTGTCGCTGACCACCTTCAACAAGCCCGGCGGCATTTCTTTCGCCCACCGCGAATCGCATGTCATCGAAGACGAGTGCGGCGCGCCGGAATATTTTTCGGGCGGTTCGCGGCTGCATGCCGTCGATGGCTCCCTGGGTAGGATGGACCCGCACAATCTGGAAAGGGCGATCGGCCGTTTCGCCGGCGAGGTGGTCCATTGGGGCCGGCCGATGGCTGTTTCGATCACCCAGTCGACGGAGGTCGGCACCGTTTATGGCCTGAACGATATCGCCGCGATCTCATCCATCGCCAGGCAGCATTCCGTGCCGCTGCATATGGACGGCGCCCGCTTTGCCAATGCGCTGGCCGCGCTCGACACCACGCCGGCCGAGATGACCTGGAAACGCGGCGTCGACATCCTGTCCTTTGGCGGCACCAAGAATGGCTGCTGGTGTGCCGAGGCGGTCGTGCTGTTCGACCTTGATCGCGCCAAGGAATTGTCCTTCCTGCGCAAGCGTGCCGCGCAGCTGTTTTCGAAGTCGCGTTTCATCGCGGCGCAGTTCGAAGCCTATTTCAAGGACGGACTGTGGCTCGACACCGCCAGGCATGCCAACGCCATGGCGGCGCGCCTGGCCGCGGCGATCGAGGATTCGCAAACGGCGAAGCTGGCCTGGCTGCCGCAGGCCAACGAGGTGTTCGCCGTGATCAAGAAGGCCGAGGCCGACAAATTGCAGGCGGCGGGCGCGGTCTTCTACGACTGGCATAAGCCGCACGGCTTCGACGGCCATATCGGCGAGGACGAGCTGCTCTATCGCTTCGTGACCAGCTTTGCCACGACGTCTGCGGAAGTCGATCGCTTCGGCCAGTTGATCGCCGGATAAATCAATCTCCCGGAATAAAAAAGCGGCGCCTTTCGGCGCCGCTCCGTCTCGGGAGGAGAGTTCGGAGCAATTCCAGGAAAAATGTGAAGCGGTTTTCCGTCCGGAATTGCGTTACCACCGATATTAGGCAGCAGTCTTGGCCTCGATCTGCTTGGCGTTGGCCGGAGCCGAAGTGATCGCGATCCTGCGCGGCTTCAACTCCTCCGGAATATTGCGCTTCAGGTCCACGAAGAGAAGGCCGTTCTTCAGCGTGGCGCCGACGACGTCGACATGGTCGGCAAGCTGGAAGCGGCGCTCGAAGGCCCTGGAGGCAATGCCGCGATAAAGCAGTTCGGATCCTTCACCGGTACCCTCGTCCTTGCGCTCGCCTTTCACGGTCAGCACGTTGCGGTGAGCCTCGATGGAGATTTCCTCATCCGAGAATCCGGCAACAGCCATCGAAATCCGGTAGGAATCCTCGCCGGTGCGCTCGATGTTGTAGGGCGGATAAGTCTGCGCGCCATCGGGCTGCGCAAGTGAATCGAGCATCGTGAAGAGACGGTCGAAGCCGACGGTCGAACGGTAAAGCGGGGAAAAGTCAACGTGACGCATGATGTGTTCTCCTGTTGAGCAACATGGTTTGCGTATGGCCGGTACGGAACCCTTGGTTTTGGCGTCCCGGATGGACCAGCGGTCCCAATCTTGGCGACCGCTCCAGACATTTGGGAAGCGTCCCAAGGCATTTCAAGATTTTTGCCGGTCGGAAAAAAGCGGGCCTTTGCGCTTGATGAACGGCAGATGAACCGGCGCTTCGGCGCGCGTTCAGACAGCCGCCGCTAAGGTGATTTCAAGATCGAGGACTGGCGGCGCCGAATTTGAATGGCAGGTACCGCAACGAAGCCGAACCGGGTGTCAACGTCCCTTCCTCCCGGATCGACAGGGGCCGGAAGCATGCTCTCGAGCGGCTTCCGGCCTTCCCCATTGGGTCCTGCGTAACCTGGATTTGCTTTGCTTTTGATGTATTGGCGTCTATCACCTTGACGAGGTCAGCCGCGACAGGCTGGCGCGAAGACGCCGAGCACAAAGCGCCGCATGACGGACATTTTCGACGACACCTCCCTCTTTCACGAAACGCCGGACAATCCGCGGCCGGGAAACGCCACCGGTGGCTTCTTCACCACGCGCGATCGCAAGAAGATACGCTACGGCCTGTTCGCGGCGGTGGCGCGTCCGATGCGGGGCACCGTGGTGCTGTTGTCCGGCCGCAACGAATGCATTGAGAAATATTTCGAGACCATCCGCGACCTTGCGGCGCGAGGCTTTGGCGTCGCCACCTTCGATTGGCGCGGCCAAGGCGGTTCCGACCGGCTGATCCGTGATCGCCAGCGCGGCTATGTCAGATCCTTCCGCAACTATACGGCCGATCTGGAGCAGTTCTTCGAGGAGATCGTGCTGCCCGATTGCCGCGGGCCGTATTATATCCTCGCCCATTCCGCGGGCGCCGTGATCACGCTGCTTGCGGCGCCGTCCATGGTGAACCGCGTGCGCCGCATGGTGCTGATCGCGCCGTTCCTGACGCTGCCGGATCTGCCGGTCTCGATATCGACCGTCCGCCGCGTCTGTTCGTTCTTTTGTTTGCTGGGTCTTGGCCGGCTCTACGCCGCCTGGGGTCCACGGCCCAAGGTAACGGCGCCCTTCGAAACCAACAAGGTAACGTCCGATCCAGAGCGCTATCGCCGCAACACAGGGATCTACGAGTCGTTCCCGCAACTGGCGCTTGGCGGCCCGACGATCCGCTGGCTGCAGGCAGCTGCGAAGGCATCGGAAGCCATCAGCGACCCCGACTTCATGGCCCGCATTCAGGTGCCCTTGCTGATCATCGCCGCTGGCGCCGACCAGGTCGTTTCGACCAAAGCGGTGGAGGCATACGCCAGAAGTCTGAGGCTCGGTTCGCTGCTGATGATCGACGGCGCCAAGCACGAAATCCTGCAGGAAGTCGACCTGTACCGCGAACAATTCCTCGCCGCCTTCGACGCCTTCATTCCCGGCTCGGACGACCCCACGGCCTGAGCGGCACCGCAGCCAGCCTCCGCTGAACGATACGCCTCGGATCATCCAGCGGCCCAACAAGGAAGCCAATCAGCCGCGCAAGGCGGCCATGGCGGCGGCATGAAGCTCCGGCGTCGCCGCCGCCAACACATCGCCGCCCTTTTCCGCCGGCCCGCCGTCGAAAGTGGTGACGACGCCACCCGCCTTCTCGATGATCGGGATCAGCGCCACGATGTCGTAGGGCTTCAATCCGGGATCGGCAACGATGTCGACGCTTCCCGAGGCGATCATTGCGAAGGCATAGCAATCGGTGCCGTAACGGGCGAGTTGTACCTGCTTCTCGAACGCGTCATAGCGCGTGCGCGCCTCGCCCGTGAACAGCGCCGGTGTGGTGGTGAACAGCGTCGCGTCCGCCAGGCTGGTCGTCTTGCGGGTCGAAAGCTTGCGCGGCCCGCCCGGCCCCTCATAGTGCGAGCCGGCGGCATTGGCGTAGAACAGTTCGCCGGTGAAGGGCTGCGACATCATGCCGGCCACGGCGTCGCCGTCGACCGTCAGCCCGACCAACGTCCCCCATACCGGCAGGCCGGAGATGAAGGCCCGTGTCCCGTCGATCGGATCGATCACCCAGACGTGCCTGCTGGCGGTGTTCTCGCTGCCGTGCTCCTCGCCAAGAATGCCATGGTCGGGATACTGCGCCAAGATCAGCGCCCGGATGGCGCGCTCGGCCTCACGGTCGGCTTCCGTGACCGGATCGAAACTGCCCTTTTCCTTGTTGGCGACCGCCCCCTGGCTGCGGAACCTCGGCAAAGTCTCGGCCGCTGCCGCTTGCGCGATACGGCGCATGAAATCGACGCTGATGTCCAACTGATTCTCCCGCCTTGCGGCATGCTCTAACCCGGCTCTGCCGCGACTTTTCCGCCAAAACAAGGGTGTTTATCGATTATTCCTGCGTTCACTGTTGCCCAAATGTCACATGGGCATCATCGAAACGCAATTTCCACATCACTCTGAATTAAAAAAGCCTGAAGGTCGCTTGACATTTGTGCACCGCACAATACCCTTGATGATGGACAGGTTTTCCTGTCCATGCCCTCCTTGGGCGTTTCCTCCCTAGACTTCGACCGTATCGTGAAAACGATGCGGTCTTTTTTTAAGCCGCGATCCGGCTGCAAGTCTCATTCCGCGGCCAGCGGCAGGTCGATGAAGTGATGGTCGGGCATCGCCATCAGATCCGATGAAAATCGCGTCAGATCGTCGGCCAGCGCGTCAAAGCCGGCGACCTTCTCGAATGTCCGCTCATTCATGTAGAGCCCGCGATTGATCTCGATCTGCAGCGCATGCAGATGACGCGCCGGGCGGCCATAATGTTCCGTGATGAAGCCGCCGGCATAAGGCTTGTTGTGGGCGACGGTATAGCCCATGGCGGTCAGCAGGCCGATCGCGGTTTCGGTCAGGGCGGCGGTGGCCGAGATGCCGAAACGGTCGCCGATGATGAAGTCGGGCCGCACGCCGCTCTCGCCGACACGGATGCTCGCTGGCATCGAATGGCAATCGATCAGCACGGAAAAGCCGAAGCGGGCATGGGTCCTGGTCAAAAGCCGCTTCAGCGTTTCGTGATAAGGCTTGTAGACGGCCTCGATGCGGGCAACGGCTTCGGCCAGCGGCAGGCGGCCCGAATAGATATCGAGGCCCTCGCCGACCAGCTTCGGCACGGTGCCAAGTCCGCCCGCGACCCGCGCCGACCGGATGTTGCAGAAGGACGGCACCGGCTCGGCGAACATGCGCGGGTCGAGTTCCCATGGCTCGCGATTGACGTCGAGATAGGCGCGCGGGAAATTCGCCGCCAGCATCGGCGCGCCCAGCGCCACGGCGCCGCCGAACAACTCGTCGACATAGCAATCCTCCGAACGGCGGATGGCGTTGCGATCGAGCTTTGCCATGGCAAGGAAGCGTTCCGGGTAGTAGCGGCCGCTATGCGGTGAGTTGAAGAGGAAAGGGACGCGCTGCTCGGCGCCCGACCGGATTTCGAAGGGTGGAAAGACCGAAAAATCCTCGGCTGCCGTCTTCAATTTGAATGTACCCGAAAACACCAGTGCATCATGACACGAAACTGCCACCTTGCAGGCCGCGTGTCCAGCATTTCAGCGGTCGCGCCGCCCGGCAAATATGGGGTCATCCCTCTGCGCGTTCACTTGATGTTTACCCTCGCCTCCTCATATAGAGGATGGTTAACGGCCCTGCCCCACGGCAGTCTCGGGCGGGTGATTCGGACGGGATATCATGGCACGCATTCTTCTGGCGGAAGACGACGACGATATGCGTCGTTTCCTCGTCAAGGCGCTGGAACGCGCCGGTTATCAGGTTAGCGATTTCGACAACGGCGCCAGCGCCTATGAGCGTCTGCGCGAGGAACCGTTCTCGCTGCTCTTGACCGACATCGTCATGCCGGAGATGGACGGTATCGAACTGGCACGCCGCGCCACGGAGATCGATCCCGACCTCAAGGTCATGTTCATCACCGGTTTCGCCGCCGTCGCGCTGAACCCGGATTCCAAGGCGCCGAAAGACGCCAAGGTGCTGTCGAAGCCCTTCCACCTGCGCGATCTCGTCAACGAGGTCGAGAAGATGCTGCAGGCGGCCTGAGCCGCCTTCCGCTGAGGCATCGGCACTTGTTTGCCGGTGCGGCGAGACGACGCCGTCTTTCCTTTTTCCTGCTATTGACGCGCCGGATCAAAAATGGTGTATGCGCGTCGTCGGATGGGCGTGTAGCTCAGCGGGAGAGCACTGCATTGACATTGCAGGGGTCACAAGTTCAATCCTTGTCACGCCCACCATCCTTTCAATAATTTAGCCGTTTCCCTTAGTCGGCTGGCACAGAAACGGCACAGAAATGCCGCTCGATGACGCGGCGTCGTGTAGCGCGCAAGATCGCTTGGCACCTGTGCGTAACTTCATTTGGCACCAGATTGCATACCTTTTAATTTTAAACGTGCCTGGACGATGAAAACGGCGAACGCCCGTCCAGCTCGAACACCGCCATCGTCCTTGGTCTCTACCGTGCCGCTGAGGCCGTTCATCCTTTCTTGGCAGTATTAGATCATCGTCATAGGCAGACATGGCTGATAAAAGGGGGAGCCGATGGAACGGTTATCGTTCGCGCAAATCTGCGGATTGATGTCCGTCGCGCTGGTAGCTCTATGGGGCGCCCAGCAGGCACGTGACTACTTTTTACCAAAGCGAACCACGGTCGAAAATCCGGTGCTGGTCCCCGAGTATGAGCTGAGGCGGCAAAGAGACGAGGCGTGGACCAACAAGTACGCTTACGCGCTGGTCTAAATGCCGGTCCCCGGCACTGCGCTTGCGTGCCGCGCGGCCCGGTGCTTCACTGGCTCCGGATTTACCGGGGAGTAGAAGGTGGACGTCTTTGGGCTCAAACCGCTGTTGATTTGGGCGCTGATCTTCATTCCCCTGGAGAGGATCCTTGCCCTTCGACCGCAGCAAAAGATATTTCGAAAGGGGGTTTTCAACGACCTTTCCTATTACGTCTTCAATGGCATCGCGGTCAATTTCATCGGCGGCGTGCTCTTTGTGCCGGTCATCAGCGCCGCCGCTCTGCTCGTTCCGACAGGCCTGACGGAGGCCGTGGCCCAGCAGGCGACATGGCTTCAGGTCATCGAGATCGTCGTCATGACCGATCTTGGCGTGTATGCCGCACATCGTGCGTTTCACGCTGTGCCGATCCTCTGGCGCTTCCATTCCATCCATCATGGCGTCGAGGAGATGGACTACCTTGCTGCCTTTCACGTCCATCCGATCGATCAGATCCTCACAAAGGCAGCCGCGTTGGTGCCGGTGTTTCTCCTCGGCTTCGACGGCGAGGCGCTCGGCATCTATTTCCTCATCTATGCAGGGCACGCCATGCTGATCCATGCCAACCTTCGCATCAGCTTCGGCCCCCTCAAATGGCTGATCGCCAGTCCTCAGTTTCATCACTGGCACCACGCCGGCGAGCGATCAGCCTATGACAAGAATTTCGCCGGCCAGCTTTCAATCATCGACCTCATATTCGGCACGTTCCGCATTCCCGGCGCATCGATGCCGGCCAAGTACGGCGTTGACGACCCGATTCCCACGAACTTCTTTGGCCAGATCGGCTATCCGTTGACGCCGCACAAGGCGGGATCGCCTGCCAAGCCGGTTACGACCTCGGATAGGCCGCAGTCGGAACTGTGAAGCCGCCATCCGAGCGCGCCACACCGTTGGTGAAGCGGATTTCGTCTACCCAACCATTGAGATCGTAGCCGCCAAAATAGGGATTGAGGCTGCCGATTTTCAGCAGGCTGCTGGCAAAAGTTCGCGTTATGACGCCCAACAGGTCCATATGCCCTCAATGTTTTAGTGCCATCCGATCTTGCGCGGGCTCAGCCAGCCGGCCGGTTTGGTGCCAAATGAAGTTGCGCGGCCGGTTTCTGGCTTTCTGGCTTTCCGGCCCCGCCGTCTCCCGTCAAACCCCTTGGTTTCCGGGCTTCTGGCGGCTCTTCCCGCCGATTATCACCTTTTCCCGGCTATCCCCGGCTGCTGCCATCCGATCTTGCGCGGTACACGTCGCGGGCGGGGCGCCGGTTCACGCTATGCCCATCAGCGGCACCCACAATGAGATTGATGGCACATGGGGAATGGGGCGTATTATCCGCACACTCCTCCCTCGCCCGGGGAGGGATAAAGCAAATGCTCGTCTGCCCGGCGATCGCATCTTTCCGACTTAGCTTTGTACCAAACCGACGGTTGAATCCCTTTGATGTCCCCCCGCTGAAGGAGTAAATACTTCCTTAGGCATAAGGGAGGTGGCGGTGCCTCTAGGCGATACAGACATGGCGCGGGTGACGATTGACGCCATCTTTCTGTCGCAGCACCGCGCTAGGGCTGACATTGCCTCACTACGCGCCGATATAGCTCAAACCCGGCGTGCAATCGCGGCATCACGCGAGCTTCTCAAGCGGTTTCGCCAACGCAAGATAGACGAGGCGCGATGGGAGGTTGAGCACCCCTCGGTATCAGCGTTCGATGCAGACATTCTCCGGTCTGTTTTTCGAGATTTGGTCTTGGAAATGAAGGCACCGGAGTGTCAATGGCGTAATCTAGCTCAGAGCCTGGTTTACGAGTTTTGCCACTGCGAGCGGGTTGAGCCCGGCTTGGTGGATTGGATCATCGGTAAGTAAATCCGCCTCTCAGATTTGAAATCTGATGGACCACCCCTACTTTCATAGTCCATATCAGAAATGTCGCATGATTCGTGACATGGGCAGGAAGGCAAAGCAGGCGATTATTGCACTACCGTTGGATGACGAGATTCAAACGGAAGCCGCCTACTAGGACCGTAAGTGCGGAATTACCACAGAAGAAGCCTTGCGCATCATCGAAGCGGCCAACCGTCCAAAGTCGACAAGGGCGCTAAGGTGCGGCCATTCCGGCAGAAGCCGCATCATGCCCGGATCGGCGCGGCGCGCCTGAATCACCAAGCGTCTTTGGCGACATGCACGAAACCGGGACAGTCCGGCAATTGTCGCGGGTCAGATGCATGGCTAGAGACGTCCTCAGCCGGCCCCAACGCCACTCCATCTCGCAAATCCCCCACTTGGGGGATTCTTATAGCCCGATTTCATTCAGCTCAGACGCCTGCGACGGCGCACAGGCTCTTCATCCTGGATATGGCAAGGTCCGGATCGGCCAGCAATCCTGCCTGGTCGGCAAGGCGGAAAATATCGGCATAGTGGCGGATGCCGCGCGCCGACTGCATGCCGCCGACCATCGTGAAATGGTCCTGGTGGCCGTTCAGCCAGGCCATGAAGACGATGCCGGCCTTGTAGTATTCGGTCGGCGCCTCGAAGATTTTTCGCGATAGCGGCACCGTCGGCGCCATCAGCGCGTCATAGCCGGCACGGTCGCCATCCGCCAGTTTCGCCAAGGCCGCGTTGGCGACCGGCGCGATGGCATCGAAAATGCCAAGCAGCGCGTGCGAGTGCCTCTTGCCGTCGCCGGCGATCAGTTCGGGATAGTTGAAGTCGTCGCCGGTGAACATCACGACGTCGTCCGGCAGCCGGTCGCGCAGTGCAACCTCCTTGCCTGCATCGAGCAACGATATCTTGATGCCTTCGACCTTGCCGGCATGGCGTTCGATGATGGCCACCACCGTATCGAGCGCGGTCTCGAAATCGTCGCAGCCCCAATAGCCCTTCAAGGCCGGGTCGAACATCTCACCCAGCCAGTGCAGAATGACCTTGCCGGAGGCCTGGCTCAGAATACGGTCATAGACGGCGGCGTAGTCGTCCGGCCCCTTCGCCACTGCAGCGAGCGCGCGGCTGGCCATCATGATCGCCTTGCCGCCCTGCCCTTCGATGAAGGCAAACTGCTCTTCATAGGCGCCGATCACGTCATCCAGCGTCCTGGCCGACCCCGGCGCCAGATGGTCGGTACCGGCACCCGATGCAAGATCGGCGCCGGCAACGGTGCGGGCCTCGGCGATCGAGCGGCGGATCAACTCCTGCGCGCTTGCCCAATCGAAGCCCATGCCGCGCTGCGACGTGTCCATCGCCTCGGCGATGCGGAAGCCGAGCCGCCACAAATGATGACGAAACGCCATCGTCCTGTCCCAGTCGACCACGGGCCGCGACCACGGATCGGTCATTCCAAGAGGATCGGCGACGACATGCGCGGCGGCATAGGCGATGCGCGGAAACCGCGCGCCCTTCACCGGCTGCACCGGCTGGCCGACAAGCGCATAACGGGTGCTGCGGCCACCACCCTCACCAGGCAAGGCAATATCCATCGATTTCTCCCTTCATTGCGCCTATAAATGGAACGTTCCAATAAATCAAGAACCTTTAGGATTTGCAGGCGACTTCCCTAAAATGCTGCATTGCAGCACGCAATGCCTTCCAGCTCACGCTCTACAGCGTCGAATTACCGATTTTTCGCGCCGGGAAAAATCCCGATTGACTCTCGGCTGGAGCAATGATTAGAACGTTCCAATAAAACTTGACCTGAACCGGAGGAGATATCTGAATGGCCAGCCGGGCCAAGGCGACGATCTTCGACATCGCCCGCGAGGCGGGCGTGTCCAAATCGACGGTGTCGCTCGTGCTCCAGGGCAGCGGGCTGATCCGGCCTGAGACCGCGGTCAAGGTTCGCAAGGCGATCGAGGATGTCGGCTATGTCTACAACCGAGGCGCCGCCAATCTGCGCAAGGCCCATTCCAATGTCATCGGCATGGTCATCAACGACCTCACCAATCCCTTCTTCGCCGAACTGGCGGTCGGCATGGAGCGCGTCTTCCAGTCGGCCGGCATCGTGCCCTTCATCGCCAACACGGCGGAGAATCCGGTGCGTCAGGAAGAGGTACTCAAGTCGCTGATGGAACAAGGCGTCGCCGGCCTCATCGTGTCGCCGGCGCGCGGCACCACGCCGGGCGCGTTCCGGCGGCTGGAGACGGCGGGCGTGCCGATCGTCTTCGCCATGCGCCGCTTGCCTGAAAGCCGTATCCCGGTGATCGCTCCGGACAATCATCGCGGCGCCTACCTGGCCACGGCCCATCTCATCGGCAAGGGGCATCGCCGGCTTGTCTTCTTCGGCGGCTCGCCCGACCTGGTGGTCTACCAGGAACGGCTGGGCGGCTTTCGCGAGGCCTGCGAGACGCTTGGCATAAGCGCTCGCGATATCCTTGTCATCGAGGGCGAGACGAGCCGTCGTGGCGGCATTGCCTGCCTGGAGACTGCCCTTGCAGTGGCTGAACCGCCGACCGCCGCACTCTGCTTCAATGATGCTGTCGCCTTTGGTGCCCTGCTGGCGCTGCGCAAGCGCGGGCTTGAACCCGGCGCGGATTTCGCCGTCGTCGGCTTCGACGACGTCGCCGAGGCAGAACATTATATGCCGGCGCTGACCAGCGTCGCGGTGGACTCAGCCGGTCTCGGCGAACGCGCCGCCCATGTCATGATCAAGATGATCCAGTCGCGCACCACCCGTGCGGAGGATCATATAGGCGCGGTCAATCTCGTGGTCAGGGAAAGCTGCGGCCCGGATCGGCGCACACGAAACAGGCCGGCAGGGACAGGAGTGACCGTATGAGCGTCAAATGGGGACTGATCGGCGCCAGCACGATCGCCAGGCAATTCATGATCAATGCCATTCGCGCGCAAGCCGATGGCGAGATCGTCGCGGTGATGAGTTCCAACCCGGAACGCGCCACGTCCTATGCCGGGGAAAATGACATTCCAGCCGCCATGTCGAGCCTCGATGCCCTGCTCGGATCCGGCATCGACGCGGTCTATATCTCGACCACCAACGAACTGCATCTCGAGCAGGCCCTCGCCGCCATCCAGGCGGGAAAGCATGTGCTGTGCGAAAAGCCGCTGGCGCTGACCAGCGCCGACGCGCGCAACATGGTCGCCGCGGCCAAGGCAGCGGGTGTCGTGCTCGCCACCAACCATCATCTGCGCAACGCAGGGGCCCATCGCGCCATGCGTGAGGCGATCGCCGCCGGCCGCATCGGCAAGCCCATCGCCGCGCGGGTCTTCCATTCCGTCTATCTGCCGGAGACCCTGCAGGGCTGGCGCATCACCAAACCCGAGGCCGGCGGTGGGGTGGTGCTCGACATCACCGTGCATGATGCCGACACGCTGCGCTTCGTGCTTGGCGACGATCCGGCCGAGGTCTCGGCCTTCACCCAGTCGGCCGGCATGGCCGGCGGCGGATTGGAAGACGGCGCCATGTGCATCTGGCGCTTCAACTCAGGCCTTATCGCCCAGTCGCATGAAGGCTTCACCACCAGGTTCGCCGGCACCGGCTTTGAGGTACACGGCTCGCAAGGTTCGCTGATCGCCAGCAATGTGATGACCCAGAAGCCGGACGGCTCGGTGCTGCTGCGCACCGCCAAGGGGGAGGAGCAACTGAGCTTCGACCGCGAGGATCTCTACGTCAGGTCTGTGCGTCAATTCCATGCCGCGATCCGCGGCAAGGGCCAGCCTGCCGCCACCGGAGAGGACGGCGTCTGGTCGCTGGCATCAGCCGAGGCGGCACTTCAATCGGCCAGTTCCGGAAAGGCCGTCAAGATCGACCCCAAACTCGGGAGCATGAATTGAGCAAGGTCGTTTCAGCGGCGCAGGCAGCCAGCTTGATCAAGGACGGCATGGTCGTCTCCGTGTCCTCGTCGAGCGGTCTCGGCTGCCCGGACGCCGTGCTCGCCGCGATCGGTGAGCGCTTCGACGCCGAGGGTCATCCGAAGGAGATCACCACGCTGCATCCGATCGCCGCCGGCGACATGTATGGCATCAAGGGCATCGATCATCTGGCCAAGCCGGGCCTGTTGAAGCGCACACTGTGCGGCTCCTATCCGTCCGGCCCCTCCTCCGCCGAGCCGCCGCAGATCTGGAAGATGATCGGCGACAATTCGGTCGCCGCCTACAACGTGCCGTCCGGCATCCTGTTCGACATGCACCGCGAAGCCGCCGCCAAGCGGCCGGGCGTGCTGACTAAGGTTGGCCTCGACACCTTCGCCGACCCGCGACATCAGGGCTGCGCCATGAACGCGGCGGCAAACGAGCCGATTGTTTCGGTACAGCAGTTCGACGGCGAGGAATGGCTCTATTTCCGTTCGATCGTGCCCAACATTTCGATCATTCGCGCCACCACGGCGGACGAGCGCGGCAACCTCACCTACGAGCATGAGGGCGCCTATCTTGGCGGGCTCGAACAGGCGCTCGCCGCCCGCAACAATGGCGGCATCGTCATCGCGCAGGTCAAGCGCGTCGTCGAGAACGGCACGCTGAAGCCGCACGATGTGCGCGTGCCGGGCGTGCTGGTCGACCACATCGTCGTGGCGCCGGACCAGTTGCAGACCACGCTGACGCCTTACGATCCGGCGATCTCCGGCGAGATCTTCCGGCCGCTGTCGACCTTCCGCAATGCCGAGATGAACGTCCAGAAGGTGATCGCGCGCCGCGTCGCCATGGAGTTGCGCGACGGCATGGCCGTCAATATCGGCTTTGGCATCTCCGCCAACGTGCCGCGCATCCTTCTGGAAGAAGGCCAGCACGGCAAGGTCACCTGGGTGATCGAACAGGGCGCGGTCGGCGGCGTGCCGCTGCTCGATTTCAAGTTCGGCTGCGCCTCCAACGCCGAGGCGATCATGCCCTCGCCGCACCAGTTCATCTATTTCCAGGCCGGCGGTTTCGACGCCTCGCTGCTCTCCTTCCTGCAGATCGACCGCCACGGCTCGGTCAACGTATCGAAGCTGTCGGCGCGGCCGCATGTCACCGCCGGCGCCGGCGGTTTTGTCGACATCACGTCGCGGGCGAAGAAGATCGTCTTCTCCGGCTTCTTCAATGCCGGCGCCAAACTCTCATTGGCCGACGGCGGCATCCGCATCGACCAGGAGGGCAAGGTCAAGAAAATCGTCAGCGAGGTCGAGCATATCTCCTTCTCGGGCAAGCGGGCGGTCGCTCAAGGGCAGGACATCACCTATGTTACCGAGCGCTGCGTGATGAAGCTGACGCCCGACGGCTTGATGGTGACGGAACTGGCGCCGGGCATCGACCTCGAGCGCGACGTGCTGGCGCAGGCCGAGATTCCGCTCGGTGTCGCCAACGACCTCAAGGTGACGCCATCCGCGCTCTATCACGACCAGCCGATCGGCCTGTCGCTTAACGGCGGCGCCTCGCTCGGAGGCGCGCATGGCTGAACGCCTCGTCACCTTCGAGCCGGAAGGCGCCATCGGCATCGTCACCTTGCGCCGGCCTGAAAAATTCAACGCGCTTGATATTCCGATGCTGCGGGCGCTGGAAACCGCGCTTGATGAGGCGGAGATCGCCGAAGGCGTGCGCGTGGTGCTCATCCGCGGTGAAGGCAAGGGCTTTTGTGCCGGCGGCGATATCGAGGCTTGGGGTGCCATGAGCGCCGCCGATTTCCAGGTGCAATGGGTGCGCTATGGCCATCGTGTCTTCGACCGGCTGGCGCGGCTCAGGCAACCGACCATCGCCGTGCTGTCCGGCCACGCGCTGGGCGGCGGGCTGGAACTGGCCGTCGCTTGTGATTTTCGCGTCGCCGAGACGCATGTGAAACTGGGCTTCCCAGAAACCTCGATTGGCGTCGTGCCTGGCTGGTCCGGCACGCAACGCGCCGTGCGCCGCTTCGGCGCACAGACGGTGCGTCGCATGGCCCTTGGTGGCGAGATCGTCCTTGCGCCCGAAGCGCTCGCCCTTGGCGTCGTCGACAGGATGGTCGAAACCGGCAAGGCGCTCGCGGAGGCCAAGGCCTGGGCCGGAAAGATCGCCGAGCGCGGCCCCTTGGCGACGGAAGCGGCCAAGCTGATGATCGCGGTCGCCGAAGGCGAGGAAAGTGCTGCCGCCGTCGAAGCACTGGCCAGCGGCTTCATCGCGCTCACCCGCGACCTCAAGGCTGGTGTCGGTGCTTTCAAGACCAAGCAGAAGCCGGCATTTTCAAGATCATAGAGAAAAGTGAAGCTGATGAACGCCCCCCTCAACATCGCCATGCCCGCCGAGGCGTCCGCAGCGCCAAGAACCTATCGGCTGCTGATCGATGGCAAACATGTCGATGCCCGTGATGGCCGCATGCTGGAACGCAAGAGCCCTGGCCACGGCTTCACCGTCTCGCGCTATGCGCAAGCCGGCGCGGCCGAAGTGGAAGCAGCGATGCAGGCCGCGCACCAGGCGTTCGAGACCGGTCCCTGGCCGCGCATGAAGGCAGCCGAACGCGCCGCGATCCTGCTCAAGGCGGCAGACCTGATCGAGGCGCGGCTGGAAGACATCGCCCGGCTCGATGCCCTGGAATCCGGCAAGCCGGTCGCCCAGGCGCGCGGCGAGATCGGCGGCGCTGTCGACATCTGGCGTTATGCGGCCTCGCTTGCCCGCACGCTGCATGGCGAATCCTATGCCAATCTCGGCGACGCCATGCTGGGCGTTGTGGTGCGCGAACCGATCGGCGTCGTCTCGATCATCACCCCATGGAACTTCCCGTTCCTGATCGTCAGCCAGAAACTTCCTTTCGCGCTGGCCGCCGGTTGCACCGCCGTGGTCAAGCCGAGCGAAATGACATCGGCCTCCACCTTCGTCCTCGGTGACATCCTGATGGAGGCCGGCCTGCCCTCCGGCGTCGTCAACATCCTCGCCGGCCTCGGCGCCGATGTCGGCGCGCCGATGGTCAGCCACCCCCTGGTCGAAATGGTGTCGTTCACCGGCTCGACCCGCGTTGGCAAGATGACCATGGCTTCCGCCGCGCAATCGCTGAAGAAGGTCTCGATGGAACTCGGCGGCAAGAACGGCCAGATCGTCTTCCCCGACGCCGATCTCGAGGCCGCGGCTGACGCGGCGGTGTTCGGCGGCTTCTTCAATGCCGGCGAATGCTGCAATGCCGGCAGCCGACTGATCGTGCACGAGGCGATCGCCGATGATTTTCTCAGCGCCGTCAAGGCGCTCACCGCCAGGGTGACTGTCGGCGATCCGCTCGACGACAGCACCAAGGTCGGCGCGATGATCTCGTCCGACCATCTGGCCAAGGTTACGGATTACGTTACGGCAGCGGCAAGCGTGGGCAGCACTGTCTATAGCGGCGGCCAGCAACTGGCTTCGAATGCCGGTCAATATCTCGATCCCACCATCATCCGCGGCGTCACCGAGGACATGGCCATCGCACGCGAGGAAGTCTTCGGCCCCGTGCTCTCGGTGCTGACTTTTGAAACGATTGAAAAGGCGTTGCACATCGCCAACAACACGCCCTATGGTCTGTCGGCAGGCGTGTGGAGCGCCAACATCGACACATGCATGTCGGTGGCGCGTGGGGTGCGTTCGGGAACCGTTTGGGTGAACACATTCATGGAAGGTTATCCCGAGCTGCCTTTTGGAGGCTATAAACAGTCCGGCCTTGGACGCGAACTCGGCAAACGCGCCGTCGAGGACTATACCGAGGAAAAGACAATCCAGTTTCATCGCGGCCAGCGCACCGGATGGTGGGTCGGCTGAGTTTGGAAGAACCCGGCGGGTTTCCGTCGGTCCTATGACTGCAACAAGGGAGGAAGTACATGTTGCGCAAACTGCTTATCGGAACGGCTCTTGCGACGAGCTTTGCGTTTTCGGCGCATGCCGCGGACGTCAAGGAAGTGCAGATGCTGCATTGGTGGACGTCGGGCGGCGAAGCGGCTGCTCTGAACGTGCTCAAGCAGGACCTGGCCAAGGAAGGCTATGCCTGGAAGGACGTGCCGGTGGCCGGCGGCGGCGGCGACGCCGCAATGACCGCGCTGAAGGCGATGGTCGCGGCCGGCAATTACCCGACCGCTTCGCAGATGCTCGGCTACACCGTGCTCGACTATGCCGCAGCCGGCGTCATGGGCGACCTGACCGAGACGGCCAAGAAGGAAGGCTGGGACAAATCAGTTCCGGCGGCGCTGCAGAAATTCTCGGTCTATGAAGGCAAGTGGGTCGCGGCTCCGGTCAACGTCCACTCGGTCAACTGGCTGTGGATCAACAAGGCGGTGATGGACAAGATCGGCGGCACCGAGCCGAAGACCTTCGACGAATTCGTCGCGCTGCTCGATAAGGCCAAGGCTGCCGGTGTCATCCCGCTCGCGCTGGGCGGCCAGAACTGGCAGGAAGCAACCATGTTCGACTCGGTCGTGCTCTCGACCGGCGGACCTGACTTCTACAAGAAGGCCTTCAACGACCTCGACGACGCTTCGCTCAAGTCCGACACGATGAAGAAGTCGTTCGACAACCTCGCCAAACTGGTCACCTATGTCGACCCGAACTTCTCGGGCCGCGATTGGAACCTTGCCACCGCCATGGTCATCAAGGGCGATGCCCTTGTGCAGGTCATGGGTGACTGGGCCAAGGGTGAGTTCCACGCCGCCAAGAAGACCCCGGGCACCGACTTCCTGTGCTATCGCTTCCCGGGCACCGACGGCTCGGTGATCTACAACTCCGACATGTTCGGCATGTTCAATGTTCCGGAAGACCGCAAGGCCGCCCAGGTCGCATTGGCCACCGCCACCCTGTCGAAGAGCTTCCAGTCGGCCTTCAATGTGGTGAAGGGTTCGGTTCCCGCACGCACCGACGTGCCGGACACCGACTTCGACGCCTGCGGCAAGAAGGGCATCGCCGACCTGAAGAAGGCCAATGAAGGCGGCACGCTGTTCGGCTCGCTGGCCCAGGGCTATGGCGCGCCTCCAGCCGTCGCCAATGCCTACAAGGATGTGGTCTCGAAATTCGTCCACGGCCAGATCAAGACCTCGGACGAGGCCGTGACCGAGTTGGTCAAGGCGATCGACGACGCCAAGTAGGCGTTACGCGTCAAAACACCTTCCCCGCTTCGGCGGGGAAGGTTCCCGAACGCTGACGGGAGGAATCTCATGAGCACAGTTGCGACAAGCCAGATCAAGCTGACGCCGGAGCATGCCCGACCGCGTGCCTCAGTGCGCTCGCGCCTGCAGGATGCCTTGCCGAAGATCGTGCTGGCGCCGAGCTTCGCCATCACTGTCATCTTCGTCTACGGCTTCATCCTGTGGACGATCTATCTGTCCTTCACCAATTCCAAGACCTTCCCGTCCTACGCCATAACAGGGCCTCGCGCCTATCAGCGGCTGTGGGGCTGGACCTTCGACACCGACCCGCCATCAAGCTGGTACACCTCGATCACCAACATGGGCATATTCGGCTTTCTCTATATCCTGATCTGCCTGGCGCTCGGCCTGTTCCTGGCCATCCTGCTCGACCAGAAGATCCGTGGCGAAGGCGTGTTGCGCCCGATCTACCTGTATCCGATGGCGCTGTCCTTCATCGTCACCGGCGTCGCCTGGAAATGGTTCCTCGATCCGGGCCTCGGTCTTGAGCAGACCCTGCATCAATGGGGCTGGACGAGCTTCCATTTCGACTGGATCAAGAACAAGGATTTCGTCATCTACACCGTGGTCATCGCCGGCGTCTGGCAGGCGTCGGGCTTCATCATGGCCATGTTCCTGGCCGGCCTGCGCGGCATCGACGGCGAGATCATGAAGGCGGCGCAGATCGATGGCGCCACAACCTTCCAGCTCTACCGCCGCATCGTCATTCCGCTGCTGCGGCCGATCTTCCTGTCGGCGTTCATCGTGCTCGCCCACCTCGCCATCAAGTCCTACGATCTTGTCGTGGCGCTGACCAGCGGCGGCCCCGGCGGATCGGCGTGGCTGCCGTCCAACTTCATGTATGAGTACACCTTCAAGCGCAATGAGATGGCGGTCGGCTCGGCCAGTGCGGTGATCATGCTGATGACCATCGTCGCCATAATCGTGCCCTATCTCTATTCGGAACTCAGGGAGAAGTCGCGATGAGCACCGCGGCCACTCGCGTCCGCCTGCCGTCCAGCGGGGTTAATGTCAAGACCATCAACCGCGTCGTCATCTACGCGCTTTTGGCGCTGTTCGCGCTGTTCTACCTGATGCCGCTGTTCGTCATGCTGGTTACCTCGTTCAAGACCATGGACGAGATCCAGAACGGCAACATGCTTTCGCTGCCCAAGGCACCGACCTTCGATCCGTGGCTGAAGGCTTGGGGCGAGACCTGCGTCGGCCTCACCTGCGCCGGCATCAAAGGCTATTTCTGGAACTCCATCAAGATGGTGGTCCCTGCGGTCATCATTTCGACCTTGCTCGGCGCCTTGAATGGCTACGTGCTGACCAAATGGCGCTTCCGCGGCCACACGCTGGTGTTCGGGCTGATGCTGTTTGCCTGCTTCATCCCGTTCCAGTCGGTGCTGCTGCCGATGGCGACGATCCTCGGCAGCGTCGGCCGTTTCGGCGCGTCACTGCAGAACTCGGTCGGAACCAGCTTCGGCCTCGGCAATTCGACGGTCAACCTCGTCTTCGTCCACGTCGTCTACGGCATCGGCTTCACCACGCTGTTCTTCCGCAACTATTACGAGGCCTTCCCGACCGAACTGGTGAGAGCCGCCCAGGTCGACGGCGCCTCCTTCTTCCAGATCTTCCGGCGCATCATGCTGCCCAACTCGATGCCGATCTTCGTCGTCACCGTGATCTACCAGTTCACCAACATCTGGAACGACTTCCTGTTCGCTTCCGCCTATGCCGGCACGGGTGACTCCATGCCGATGACGGTGGCGCTCAACAATGTCGTCAACACCTCGACCGGCGTCGTCGAATACAACGTCAACATGGCGGCCGCGATGATCGCGGCCCTCCCCACCCTTCTCGTCTATGTGCTTGCCGGCCGCTATTTCGTGCGTGGCCTGATGGCGGGCGCGGTCAAAGGATAATCCAATGGCTTTTCTTGAAATTGATGGTCTGAGGAAGCGTTTCGGCCAGGTCGAGATCCTGAAAGGGATCAATCTGGAACTGGAAAAAGGCGGCTTCCTGGTGCTGGTCGGCCCGTCCGGCTGCGGCAAGTCCACGTTGCTCAACACCATTGCCGGACTGGAGACGATCACCTCGGGCGAGATCCGCGTCGACGGTCGGGCAATCAACGATCTGCATCCCTCCAAGCGCGATATCGCCATGGTATTCCAGAGCTATGCGTTGTATCCGAATATGACGGTGGCCGGGAACATCTCCTTCGGCATGGAAATGCGCGGCGTGCCGGCGGACGAACGCCAGAAGGCGATCGACAAGGTGGCCAAGGTGCTGCAGATCGGTCATCTCCTGAAGCGCAAGCCAAGCCAACTTTCGGGCGGCCAGCGCCAGCGCGTTGCCATGGGCCGGGCGCTGGTGCGCGACCCCAAACTGTTCCTGTTCGACGAGCCGCTGTCCAACCTCGACGCCAAGCTGCGCGTCGACATGCGCATCGAGATCAAGCGCCTTCACGCCACCACCGGCACCACCATCGTCTACGTCACCCATGACCAGATCGAGGCGATGACACTGGCGACCAAGATTGCCGTGATGCGCGACGGCGAGGTGCAGCAATTCGGCACGCCGGCCGAAATTTATAACAACCCCGCCAACGTCTTCGTCGCCGACTTCATGGGCTCGCCGGCGATGAACCTGATCCCGGCGACCATTGGCGACAATGGCAGCGGGCTGGCTGTCATGCTCGACCGCGAAGCGCGGCAGCCGATTGCTCTGCCGATGGCCAATGCGCCGGTCGGGCTGGCGGCCTTCAAGGGCAAGCCTGTCATCTTTGGTGTCCGCCCCGAGGCGCTCACCGATCCGGAAGGTGCCGAGCGCAACGCTTCACAGATTGCCACCGCCGATTGCCATATCGAGGTGGTGGAGCCGGCCGGCTCCGATACCTTCGCCGTCACCAACCTCGGCGGCAAGGGCGTCGTGGCGCGGCTGCGGGCCGACGCCAACATCCAGCCGGGCACCAGCACGCCGCTCGCCTTCAACCTTACCAAGGCAGTGTTCTTCGATCCGGCGACCGAGAACCGCATCCGCTGACACCATGACAAATCCGGACATCGTCATCATCGGCTCCGGCATCGGCGGCGCCACGATCGCCTCCGGCCTGGCCGGCAGCGGCGCCTCGATCCTGATTCTGGAGCGCGGCGAGCCGCTGCCGGCAACGCCGCATGCACGCGACACGCGCGCCATCTTCCTCGACGGCCATTACCGGCCAAAGGAGATGTGGCGCGAGGCCGGCGGCGCCGCTTTCAACCCCGGCAACTACTACTATGTCGGCGGCAATTCGAAATTCTTCGGCGCGGTGCTGATCCGCTACCGCAAGGAAGACTTTTCCGCCATGGAGCACTTCGGCGGCGTCTCGCCGGCATGGCCGTTCTCCTATGACGAATTCGAGCCCTGGTATTCCAAGGCCGAGCAGCTGTTTCGCGTGCGCGGCACGCTCGGCGAGGACCCGACCGAACCCTTCCACTCGATCCCCTATGCCTTCAGGCCGGTGCCCGACGAGGCGCCGATCGCGCGCGCCCGCGCCGAACTCAAGAGCCTCGGCCTGCACCCGGCGTCGCTGCCGCTCGGCGTCGATATCGAGACATGGCTGAAGGAGGGCAGGACCGGCTGGGACGCTTTCCCGAACACCGGCCAGGGCAAGATGGACGCCCAGACGGCACCACTGGCGGCCGCACTCGAGGACAGCAACATTCGGCTTGAGACCGGTGCCTACGTCGAATATCTCGAAACAGCCCCTGACGGCAAAACCATATCGGCCGTTCACTACCAGCAGAATGGCGAGGCAAGGAAGGTCACGCCGAAGCTGGTCATCCTCTCCGCCGGCGCGGTCAACTCCGCGGTCATCCTGCTGCGCTCACCCTCGCCCAATAACGGCAAAGGGAGCGGGAAGGGCCTCGCCAACAGTTCGGACCAGGTCGGCCGCAATTTCATGAACCACAATTCCAGCGCCATGCTGGCGATCGACCCGCGCCGCCGCAACGATGCCGTCTACCAGAAGACGTTGATGCTCAACGACTATTACCTGTCCGACGGCAAGGGCGGCAAACCGCTCGGCAATGTGCAACTGCTCGGCAAGATCGACGGCAACATGCTGAGAGCCAATGTCAAGCTCGCGCCGAAATTTGCGCTCGATTTCATGGCCGGCCACGCCGTCGACTGGTACCTGATGTGCGAGGACCTGCCCGATCCCGAAAGCCGCATCACGGTCGACGGCAAGGATATCGTCATGCAGTGGCGGCGTTCCAACATGCAGTCTCTCGACGGCCTGACCAAAGTGATGCGCGAAAACTTCCGCGCCTGCGGTTATCCGATCGTGCTGTCGCGCCCCTTCGACAAGCGCACCCCCTCGCATCAGTGCGGCACGGTGAAGATGGGTGACAACCCGGCGACCTCGCCGCTCGATCCGTTCTGCCGGTCGTTCGACCATCGCAACCTGTTCGTCGTCGATGGCAGTTTCTTGCCGAACTCGGCGGCGGTGAACCCGGCGCTGTCGATCGCGGCGCAGGCGCTGCGGGTGGCGGAGCATATTCGCACGAGCGAGCAATGACAGGTTTGCGCCGCCCTCATCCGCCTGCCGGCACCTTCTCCCCGTGAGGAACGGGGAGAAGGGACTTGGCCGCAACCCCGGCGCTCTTTCTGCAGCGATTGCCATTGGCGAAAGCGGCGGCGACGGCCTCCTTCTCCCCGTTTCTATACGGGGAGGTGAGGAGTGGTCCGCGCAGCGGACGAAAAAGCCAATTGCTTGGCTTTTCGAAAGACGAACGTCCGGCAGGGCGATGAGGGGCGGCACCAACCTTCTTGGGATAAGGCTCACATGACCCGCCCGGCCGCCATAGTCACCGGCGGTGCGCGTGGCATTGGCCTCGCGTGCGCCGAGGCGCTTGCGGACGCAGGCTTCGACATTCTCGTTGCGGACCTGGCCGACAGCCCGGCTGACGGACTTTCGGAAAATATCACCGCACGCGGGGCGAAATTCGCCTATGTCAACTGTGACATAGCCAACCTTTCCGCCCATACGGCGTTGGTCAATGCCGCAATGCGCGCCTTCGGCCGCATCGATTGCCTGGTCAACAATGCCGGCATCGGTGCCGTCGTGCGCGGCGATCTTCTCGAGCTGAAGCCGGAGAATTTCGACCGCGCACTGGGCATCAATCTGCGCGGCACCGTGTTCCTGAGCCAGGCCGTGGCCAAGGCGATGCTGGCCACACCGGGCGACCTCCCAAAATCGATCACCACCATCACCTCGGTCAGCGCCGACATGGCCTCGCCGGAGCGCGCCGACTACTGCATCTCGAAGGCCGGCCTTTCCATGTGGGTGAAAAACCTGGCGCTCAGGCTTGCCCCGGAAAATATCGGCGTGTTCGAGGTCCGGCCGGGCATCATCCGCACCGATATGACGGCAGGCGTGACCGCCAAATACGACGCCTTGATCGACGGCGGGCTGGTGCCGTCAAGGCGTTGGGGCGAGGCCTCCGACATCGGCGCCGTGGTGGCGACGTTAGCCGCCGGCAAGCTCGGCTTTTCGACCGGCTCGATCATCAATGTCGACGGCGCGCTCTCCGTTCCGCGGCTGTAAGTGGATAGTGTCATGACCGACTACATCATCGTGGGCGCCGGCCCGGCCGGCTGCGTTCTGGCCAACCGGTTGAGCGAGGATCCCTCCAATTCGGTGCTGCTGCTCGAGGCCGGCGGCAAGGACTGGCATCCCTATATCCATATGCCGGCTGGCTTTGCCAAGATGACCAAGGGCATCGCCTCCTGGGGCTGGTCGACCGTGCCGCAGAGGCACATGAACGACCGTGTGTTCTGGTACACGCAGGCCAAGGTGGTCGGCGGCGGCTCCTCCATCAATGCCCAGATCTACACGCGCGGCAACGCCCGCGACTACGACGCCTGGGAGAAGGAAGAAGGCCTTGCCGGCTGGGCCTATCGAGACGTGCTGCCCTATTTCAAGCGCGCCGAGAACAACCAGCGCTACGCCAACGATTTCCACGGCGACCAAGGCCCGCTCGGCGTGTCGAACCCGATTTCGCCGCTGCCGATCTGCGAGGCCTATTTCCGCGCCGGCCAGCAGATGGGCATTCCCTTCAACCCGGACTTCAACGGCGCTGCCCAAGAAGGCGTCGGTTACTACCAGCTGACCCAGAAGGACGCCCGGCGCTCCTCGGCCTCCGTCGCCTATCTCAAGCCAATCCGCAACCGCAAGAATCTGACCGTAAAGACCGATGTGCTCGTCACCCGCATCGTCGTCGAGAAACATCGCGCCGTCGGCGTCGAGATCGTCGACAGACCGGGTGGCCAGAAGACAATCCTGCGCGCCGACCGCGAGGTCATCGTCTCGTCCGGCGCTATCGGCTCGCCGAAGCTCCTGATGCAATCCGGCATCGGACCGGCCGACCACCTCAAATCGGTCGGCGTCACGCCGGTGCATGACCTGCCCGGCGTCGGCTCCAACATGCAGGACCATCTCGACCTGTTCGTCATCGCCGAATGCACCGGCGACCACACCTACGACAACTACGCCAAGCTGCACCGCACGGCATGGGCCGGCCTTCAATATCTGCTCTTGAAGAAGGGGCCGGTGGCCTCAAGCCTCTTCGAGACCGGCGGCTTCTGGTACGCCGACCCGACCGCCGCCTCGCCCGACATCCAGTTCCATCTCGGCTTGGGATCCGGCATCGAGGCCGGCGTCGAAAAACTGAATAACCCCGGCGTCACCTTGAACTCGGCCTTCCTGCGGCCGCGCTCGCGCGGCACGGTGCGGCTGAAGAGCGGCGACCCGGCCGACCATCCGCTGATCGACCCGAACTACTGGTCCGATCCCTATGACCGCGCCATGTCGCTCAAGGGGCTGCGGCTGGCGCGCGAGATCATGCGGCAGAAGGCACTTCAGCCCTACGTGCTGCGCGAAGTGCTGCCCGGTCCGTCGCTCGCCAGCGACGACGAGCTTATCGACTATGCCTGCCGCAGCTCCAAGACCGACCATCACCCGGTCGGCACCTGCCGCATGGGCCTTGACGAGATGGCCGTGGTGACGCCGGACCTGCGGCTGCGCGGCATCGAAGGCTTGCGTGTCTGCGACGCTTCGGTGATGCCGCGTGTGCCCTCCTCCAACACCAATGCGCCGACCATCATGGTCGGCGAAAAGGGCGCCGATCTGGTCCTTGGCCGCGAGCCGCTGCCGCCAGCTGTATTCTCCGGAAATCGCGCTGCTTGAAGGAAAGAGAAAATGATCAGGCACTGTGTCTTCGCCAGATTTCGCGACGATGTCCCCGACGGCGAACGCAGGGGAATCCATGCCGACCTGGAGGCACTGCGCCAGGTGATCGACGGCATGGACACGGTGCACTTCAGCGCCAATGTCAGCCCGGAGCCTTTCGCGCGCGGCTTCACCCATGGCTTCACCATCGATTTTCGCGACGCCTCCGCGCGTGACGCCTATCTGGTGCATGAAGCGCATCAGCGCGCCGGCGCCCGGCTGGTGGCTGCCCTTGAGGGCAGCACCGACGGATTGATGGTCTTCGACCTCGATCTTACGAAAAAGTGACCGCCGGCTCTTCGAAAGCCGGCCGATCGCTGTTCTCTTTTTCTTACTAGGCGACATATCGTTCCTTTGGGGGAACCAAAGGAGGACGCCTTGAATCTCAATGCCGAGCAGAAGAAAACCGTCCTGGCTTCATTCCTGGGCTGGACGTTGGATGCTTTTGATTTCTTCCTTTTGACATTCCTGCTCACCGATATTGCAAGTGAATTCCACACAGACGTCCCGGCGGTCTCAAAGGCACTGTTCCTGACTTTAGCGACGCGCTTCATCGGCGCGTTCTTCTTCGGCATGCTCGCCGACAAATACGGGCGCAAGCCCATCCTCATGCTCAACATCGTCAGCTACTCGGTGATCGGCGCGCTGGCCGCCTTCTCGCCCAATCTCGGCATCTTCCTGGCCCTGCGCGCTCTGTTCGGCATCGCCATGGGCGGCGAATGGGGGCTCGGCAGTTCGCTTGCCATGGAGTCCATCCCACCCAGCGCGCGCGGCATGGTCTCGGGCATCCTGCAATGCGGCTATCCGGCAGGCTACCTTCTGGCGGCGGTAGTCTATGGCCTGCTCTATCAGCAGACGATCGGTGGCTACACGATCGGCTGGCGTGCCATGTTCCTGCTCTCCTTTGCCCCGGCGCTGATTGTCCTGTTCATCCGCTCGCATGTGCCGGAATCGCCGGCCTTCGTCGAGGCGCAGAAGACCGTAAGGCCCGGCATGCTGGAAACGCTGCAGAAGCATTGGGGCGTCGCGCTCTATGCCGTCGTGCTGATGATGTTCTTCAACTTCTTCAGCCATGGCACACAGGATCTCTACCCGACCTTTCTGAAGAAGCAGCATGGCTTCGATCCGCACACGGTGAGCTGGATCACCATCGTCGCCAATATCGGCGCCATCGTTGGCGGCCTGGCTTTTGGCGCGCTGTCCGAGAGGATCGGCCGCGTCAACGCCATCACCCTGGCCTGCCTGATCGCCCTGCCGGCGATTCCACTATGGGCCTATAGCTCCACGCCGTTCATGCTCGCCATGGGCGCCTTCGTCATGCAGATCGCAGTCCAGGGCGCCTGGGGCGTCATCCCGGTGCACCTCAATGAACTTTCGCCGGGCGCCGTACGCGCCACCTTGCCCGGCTTCATCTATCAGGCCGGCAATCTCGCGGCGTCCTATGGCGGTCCGTATCAGGCGGGAATCGCGGAGGCACCGGGGAGCAGCTATGGCTACGCGCTGGCGCTTTTTGCCGGCGTGGTCGCCGTCTGCATCATCGTCGTCATCCGCTTCAGTCCGGAACGGCGCGGCCAGGTGATGACCGTGCTAGGTTGAGTGAGGCTTAACCCAGCCGGAGTGCGATGACCCCGGCAACAATGCTGAGCGCGGCCGCCCCGCGCCAGCCCGTCATCTTCTCGCCGAGCGCGTAGACCGAGATCAGCATGGCGAACAGGATCGAGGTCTCGCGCAGCGACGCGACCGAGGCGATCGGCGCCTTGGTCATGGCCCACATCACGATCCAGTAGGCCACACCGCTGAGCACGCCGGTGAACAGCCCGGTCTTCCAGTCGCGCGCCAGAACGGGAAGCGCCTTGGGCCCGCGGAAGACGAGGCACAGCACCAGGGCTCCCAGCGCATCGCAGATGAACAGCCAGGCGGCGTAGCTTTGCGCGGTTGCCGCCAGCCGTGCGCCGCTGCCGTCGGACAGCGTGTAGCTGGCGATGAACAGCGAAGTGCCGAATGCAAAACCGACCGCGCGCAGGTTGAGCTTTTCCAGATGCGCGCCGCCGCGAAACGACATCACAAGCGTACCGGCCGACAAGAGCAGGATGCCGACAATGGCGAGCGGTGCCGGCACTTCGGCAACGACGAACATGCCGCCGATCGCGGCCAGCAAAGGTGCCGTGCCGCGCGCCAGCGGGTAGGTCTGGGCGAAATCCCCGGCCTGGTAGGCGCCGATCAGGGAGGTGCGGTAGCCCATGTGGAAGATCACCGACGCGATGATGTAGGGCCAGACGTCCGCCTTTGGCACCTCGACGAAGGGCAACACCACGAGCGCGGCCGCACCCATGCCGAGCGTCATCAGCGTGATCGACAGAAAGCGATCGAGATGGACCTTGACCAGCGCATTCCAGATGGCGTGCATGGCAGCCGCGGCAAGCACCGCGAAGAAGACGAAAAACGTCATTTCAGGCTTGTCGACCTCCCAAGCCAAGCGGCGTTTCGAGATCGATGTCGACGCGGACGGGGAAATGATCGGATGCCACCTCGCCTATATCGGATTCGACCGAACGCACCCGCTCGGCGAACATGCCGCCGATGAAACAATGGTCGAGCCGGCGCTTTGCCAGCCTGCCGTCGATGATCTTCTCATGCGTGTGGAAATCAGCCGCCGCTTCGATCGCCACGGCGGCGGCATCGACGAAACCATCGAGATAGGCGGCACCCCGATGGTAGGGCGTGCTGCCGACGATGCGGCGATATTCGGCGCTGCCCGGCTCCATGTTGAAATCGCCCATCCAGATCGCCGCCGGCGGATTTTCCGGCTCGGCTTCGCCGCTGGTCCAGTTGCGCGAAGGCTCGTCATCGACGCCGCTCCACGGCCCGCCGTCGGTGGGCGCCCGGCAATGTTCGGCGAGCAGGTGGTCGATCTGCTCCAGCCGTTCTTCAGCCGCGATGTGCGCGAGATGCAACGACAGCACGCGCACCGGGCCGGCCGGCGTACGGATCATGCATTCCAGCGCGGCATTGCGGGTGTTGAGCGGCCGCAGCGTGCGGCGCATCGGCAGCGCATGCAGCCGCGACCACACGATCGGCAGCTTCGACAGCACCATGGTGCCGAACTGCCGCCGCCGGTTGACCAGGCGCCCGTCGCGCCGCTCGCTGGCATCCATGTCGAAGGCCGGCCCGTAGACCCAGTAATAGTCTGGCAGCAGGCGTGAAAGCAGTTCCGGCTGGTCGTCGAAATTGCTGCGTTGCCAGTGCCGCTCCACCTCCTGCAGGGCAATGATGTCGGCGCCGTCGACGATGCGTGCCGCGCGCGAAAGATCGTAGCGCTCGTCGCTGCCGAATCCGTACTGGATGTTGTAACTGACCAGCTTCATTGCTTATCCGGCTTATTTTCCATCATGGCAGTAGCGGTTCGGCGGATTGGTTGCAATGTGCAGGAGAATGGATGCGGCTTGTGCCAGAAGCCTCCCGCCCGTTGTGCGATCATGCACCGATTCCGGACCGTTCCGATATCCTCCACACGCCGGAAACGGCGTGTGACACCTCTGGCGATGAACCGTCCTAATCCGTCGTCAACGGCTGGAAACGGCCAGCCGGAGACGCCGCCAGTTCCGACCAGTCGATCTCTTCTTCCAGGCGATGATAGGCTTCGTCGCCGATCGTGCCGTTGCTGCGCAATTCCTCCAGCGTGTCGCGTTGGCGGTCGATGGCGTAGAGGCGCAGCCGGTCGTATTCGGTTGCCGCCTGTGCGTCATCAGGGTTTTGCGCGATCACGCGTTGGGCCTCATACTGCTCGCGCACCACGGCCGCCGCGACCGATGTCTTGCGGCTCAACACATCTAGCGCGGCCTGCATGACGGCGACGCGAGCCTGGGCCACTTCGCGGTCTATCGTCGTGTCCCGTTCGAAGTCGAGTATCCGCAGCAGCGGCTTCAGGCTCATCCCTTGCAATACCAGCGTGCCCAGGACCACCGCGAAGGCGGCAAGCACGATCGGATCGCGACCGGGAAAGCCGGCCGGCAGCGCAATGGCCACCACCAGCGTCACCAGCCCCCGCATGCCGCACCAGCCGACGAGCACGGAGCCGCGAAACGTCGGCGCATCGCTCCTCCGCTCTTCGCCGCCGAAGCGGGCAAACCATCGGATGATCGCAACGTAACTCGCCACCCAGAAAAGGCGTGCCACGATGACAACGGCCAGCACCGTCGCTGCAAAGAGAAAAGCTTCGCCTTGCCCATCGCCGGAGAGACGGCCGACGATCGATCGTGCCTGCAGGCCCATCAGCACGAAAGCCAGCACGTTGAGCACGAACACCGCCGACTCCCAGACCGAATAGGTGCTGACGCGGCGTCTCGCCGACATATGGCGCGGCGCCCTGCGCGCGATGGTGATGGCGTAGACGACGATGGTGATGATGGCGGACAGCCCGAGCCTGTCCGCCAGGATCCACACCCCGAACGTCCCGGCGAACTGCACCACGGTGCTGCTTGCCGCATCCTCGATCCGGGACAGCGTCAACAGCGAGAAGCGGCCAAGCAGATAACCCGCCACGAGGCTGCCGATGGTCGACAGCAGGATCGTTGGAACGGCGTTGCTCAGCGTGATCGAGCCGAGTGCCGCCGAAACCGCCAGCCGGTAGATCAGCAGCGCGGTGGCGTCGTTGAGCAGGCTCTCGCCCTGGAGAATGGCGGTGATGCGGTGCGGCACCTTGAATTGTCCGAGAACCGCGCTTGCCGCCACCGCATCTGGCGGAGCAACGATGGCGCCGAGCGCGATCGCCGCCGCGATCGGCAGACCGGCCATCTTCCAGCCGACGAAGGCGACGACGGCCGTGGTGAAGACGACAGCGCCGAGCGCCAGCATCACCAACGACAGCCTGTAGCGCTTCAGGTCGCGCAGCGAGGTGTCATAGGCGGAATCCAGAAGCACCGGCGCAATGAACAGCGCAAGCGCCAGTTCCGGATCGATTTCGATGGTCGGTGTGCCAGGCACGAAGGCAATAGCAACCCCAGCTAGGGCCAGCAGGGACGGATAGGGGATCTCCAGCCGTCGCGACAGCGCCGTCAATGCAACGGCCGTCAAAAGCAGGACTAGCGTCAGTTCGAAAAGAGCCATGGGCTGTTACATCCGTGGGATTGCTGGCGCAGATATGCATGCAGCATGCGGTGGATTGGCCATCAAACTCAAGCCCTCCAGCAATGCGCCTGAAATCGCCGCGGATGGAGCCTTGCCCGCTGTCCAGGAGATTATCCCAGCCGGTTCATCGCATCGGCTTGACGCCGCTTGCCGGATGCCGCTTGCCGACGCCTGAGAGGGGCGGGAATAATGAATGCGTCCAACCATGTGTTGGCATCGTTGCCGCCGTAATCCCGGCTGGATTGAACAGCATCACAATTTCCGACGACGCTGCCGCCGAAATCTGGAGCTAACCCCGTTCGCTGAGGCTCATACAATCGGGCTAATGCAACACCAGCATATCGCCCGACGAGAACGAAATCTCAGCCTTCTCGCCAACGGCGGGCGGCGGCGTCGCCGAGTTGTTGAACGTGTCGAGCGACACCGTGTTGCCGCCGATACCGACGCGGACCCGGATTACCGAACCGAGGAAATGCACTTCGGAAATCTCGCCGGACAGGCTGGAATCGCGGCCCGGCTGACGGCCGAGCGAAATTGCCTCTGGCCGCAGCGCCAGCGCCAGCGTATCGCCGGACTTCGAGCCGTTGAGCTTGCCCTTCAACTCGACTTCCTGCGTGTTGACCTGCACCTTGCCTGACGCTGCATCGGTAACCTTGCCCTCGAGAACGTTGAGCGTGCCGACGAAGTTGGCGACGAACTTGGTCGCCGGCCGGTTGTAGATCTCAAACGGCGTGGCAACCTGCTCGGCCTTGCCGCCATACATGACCGCGATGCGGTCGGAGATCGACAGCGCTTCTTCCTGGTCATGCGTGACGAAAATGGTGGTGATGCCGAGCTTCTTCTGGATCGAGCGGATTTCCTCGCGCAGCGAAACGCGCACCTTGGCGTCCAGCGCCGACAGCGGTTCGTCGAGCAGCAGCAGCTTCGGCTTCGGCGCGATCGCACGCGCCAGCGCGATACGCTGCTGCTGGCCGCCCGAGAGCTGGTAGGGATAACGGTCGGCCATCTGCGGCAGCTTGATCATGTCGAGCATCTCGGCCACGCGCTTGTCGGCGTCGGCCTTGGGCATGCCTGCAACCTTCAGGCCGAAAGCGATGTTCTGGGCCACGGTCAGGTTCGGAAACAGCGCGTAGGCCTGGAACACCATGCCGACATTGCGCTGGTTGGGCTTCAGCCGCGTAATGTCCTTGCCGGCGACGACGATCTTGCCGGCCGACGGCTCTTCGAAGCCGGCGACCATGCGCAGCACCGTCGTCTTGCCGCAACCGGACGGCCCGAGGAACGAGACGAATTCGCCCGGCTCGACGTCGAGGCTGAAATCCTGGACCACGGTGTTCGAACCGTAGGATTTTCGCACATGCTGGATGGACAGGAATGGCTCGGCCATGGCTTTTTCTCTCAGGTCAGTGCTTTTCGGTCAATTCGGACGGTTCGCCGATTTCGGCGCGAAGCGGGACAGGATCTGGATGAGCGACATGCAGCCCCAGGTGATGGCAAAAGCGATGATGGCAAGGGCTGCCGGCTCATAGGCGCGGTTGGCGCCAATGTTCTGCAGGTAAGGGCCGAAGGCCGGCCGGTTGAGCAGGCTCGCCATGGTGAACTCGCCAATAACGATCGCGAAGGTCAGGAACGCCCCTGACAACACCGCGATCAGCACATTGGGCAGAATAACCCGGCCGATGATCGTCGACCAGCCCGCGCCCAGGATCTGTGCTGCTTCCGTCAACGTCCGCACGTCGATTGTGCGCAGCCCGGTGTCGACTGCGCGATACATATAAGGCAGCGACAACGTCGCATAGCCGATCACCAGCAAGGCGTTCGCGCCCATATTGCTTCCCAGGAACGGCAGCGGCGAATTCGAACCGTACATCCTGATGTAGCCGAAGACGATGACGATGGCAGGTATGACCAGCGGCAACAATGTGATGAATTCGACGATCGGCCTGAGCTGAGGCAGACGCAGCCGGATCCAGTATGCAGCCGGCACCACGATCAGGATTCCGAGGATGATGGTGAAGATGGCAGCGATCACCGAATACAGGAAGGTCGACTGGAAGCGCGCATCGCCCAACACGATCTGATAGGCGTCGAAGGAATGGACGCCGCGCCGCATGCGCAGCGAGAATTCGACCGTCGCCATCAGCGGAATGAAGAAGTAGGCAGCGCCGACGATAAAGACGACCCAGGCCCAGAATTTGCCCGACTTCATTTGAGCCACCTCTCGGAGCGAGTCCGGAACCAGATGTAGAAGACGTTGGCCAAGCCCGTGATGACGATCATGCCGAAGGCGATGGCATATCCGAGCTGCGGGTTGTGCAGCACATCGCCGTTGATCTGCGAATAGAGCTTGATGGGAACGATGTTGAGTGCCGGGCCGGCAAACGCATAGGCGGTGGCAATGGCGCCGAAGGCATTGGCGAACAGAAGGATGACGGTGCCGAGGAAACTCGGCCACATCACCGGTATGACCACCATGCGCCAATATTGCGACTGCGTGGCGCCGAGCGTGGCCGCCGCCTCCCCCCATTCTTTCTTCAAGCCGTCGATGGCCGGCACGATGATGACCACCATCAGGGGAATCTGGAAGAACAGATAGACGGCGATCAGCCCCGACGTGGTGAGGAAATTGAAGCCCATCGCATAGATGTTGATATTGAGGACATCACGCAGCAGCGTCGTGACGATGCCGACACGGCCGAGTGTCGCCAGGAAGGCGAAGGCCAGCGGCAGACCGGCGAAATTCGACGCGACGCCAGAAAAAGTCAGGGTCGCGGAGCGCGTCCAGCTTGGAAGTCCGCCGCGCACGATCGCGATGGCTATCGCAAGCCCTGCAAAGGCGCCGATGATGGACGACCAGAAACTGATCTTGATCGAAACCCAGTAGGAAGCGCTGATCGACGGATCACTGACCAGCTGCAGGATGTTGTCCAGCGTAAGTCGGCCGTCGCCGGTCTGGAAGGCTCCCACGACGAGGTAGATCGTCGGCAGGATCAGGAACATCAGGACGAAGATAAAGAAGGGCGCCACGCCGATCCATTGCGTCGGCCAGCGGAAAGCAGTCGCCTCGTTCGGCGGCGCGGGCTTGGCGGCAAGCGACTGATTTGAAAGCGTAAGATCGGTCATGCGCCGGCTACCGTCTTCGAGGGAAAGCCGGGCGGCCTCACGGCCGCCCGGTCATTTCAAGTCTTACTTGACGTTGGCGCCGACAACGGCGTCCCAGTTCTTGCTGATGGCTTCCTTGGCCTTGCCCTGCTCGTCGAGCGTCGGGAAGGCAGCGGAAGCGTAGGCTTCAGCCGGAGGCAGCTTGGCCAGCACGTCAGCCGGGATCTTACCGTTCTTGGCGAGATCGTTGAAGCGGATCGGGTGGCAATAGCCCTTCAGCCAGCCGATCTGGCCTTCGTCGGAATAGAGGTATTCCATCCAGAGCTTGGCCGCATTCGGATGCGGAGCAAAAGCGCTGATCGCCTGCACGTAGACACCGGCGACAACGCCGCTCTTCGGCACGACGACGTCGACGGGCGGGTTGCCCTTCAGCGTGTCGCGGCCGGCAAGGGCGTTATAATCCCAGTTGATCAGGATCGGGGTCTGGCCCTGTGCCAGCGTCGCGGGCTTGCCGACGACCGGGACGAAATTGCCAGCGGCGTTGAGCTTCTTGAAGAAGTCGAGGCCAGCGGTGCCGGCGGCTTGACCAGCAGCGGCACCCGACGACAGGCCAGCGGCATACACTGCCTGGATGGCCTGGTTCGAGGCGCGCGGGTCACCGGCAACGGCTACCGCATTGGCGAACTCCGGCTTCAGGAGATCGGCCCAGTCCTTCGGCGATTCCTTGATCAGATCCTTGTTCACCATGAACGACAGAACGCCGTAATAGTCGCCGTACCAGGCGCCATCGGCATCTTTGGCGCTGTCCGGGATCGAGTCCCAGGTCGATACCTTGTAAGGCATCAACAGGCCATCGGCCTTGGCGGTCGGACCGAAGGACAGGCCAACGTCGATGACGTCGGGAGCCTGCGGGCCCTTGTTATCCTTGTTGGCCTTGATCGCCTCGACTTCGTCGCCGGAGCCGGCGTCGGGATTGAGTTCGTTGATGGTGATTCCCGGATACTTCGCCTTGAAGCCGGCGATGACGTCGCCATAGCCACACCAGTCATGCGGCAGGGCGATGGTCGTGAGCTGGCCTTCAGCCTTTGCAGCCTTGACGAGATCGTCCAGCGAAGCCGCGGACGAAATCACCGACGACACCATGAGGGTCGCGGCCGAAAGGGAAAGCACCTTCCCCGTGAATTTGAACATGTGTTCTCTCCGTTGAACTGACGCCGTTGGACGCCTGCGATGCGGTATCGTTTTCATGTGACAGCCAGATGAAAGCTTTGTGAAACAGGCAGCCCGCAGCACGAAAAAGTAAACTCTTTTTAACCTGATGTAGCAATTGGCCGGCGTATCTTTTTCCGGCTAACTAGTTTCTGCCTTGTCCTGCATCGCCTCTCCTTGTTTTCCTGCCCCGTTTCCAGATCAACTCGATGCGCGAAAAGTGCTTCAGACGGTGCCCGCGATGGCGTTTTCGAGCAAGGTCAGCGCCGCCTTTTTGGTCAGCTTGACCGGGTTGCCCCCGGCCGTTGGATCGACCACCGCCATGTCGGCGATCAGCGCCTTGCGCTTCTTGTCCATGTCGAGCCCCTTGATCAGGCCCGGCAGGGCGTGCGGCACCTTCAGGTCCTTGCGCAGCCTGATGATCGCCTTGGCGAAGCCGTCGAAGCCGCCCTTGATGCCGCAATAGGCGGCGAGGCGGGCAATGCGCTCCTCGATGGAGTCGCGATTGAAGGCGAGCACATAAGGCATGAAGACGGCGTTGGTCATGCCATGATGGGTGTCGTAGAGCGCGCCGATCGGATGCGACAGCGAGTGGATGGCGCCCAGCCCCTTCTGGAAGGCCGTGGCGCCCATGGCGGCGGCGCTCATCATATGGGCGCGCGCAACCAGGTCCTTGCCGTTGGCAAAGGCTTTTGGCAGGTTCTCGAACACCAGGCGCACACCCTCGACCGCGATGCCGTCAGCCATCGGATGGTAGCCCGGCGCGCAATAGGCTTCCAGGCAATGGGCGAGCGCGTCCATGCCGGTGCCGGCGGTTATGAAGGCCGGCATGCCGACCGACAATTCCGGATCGGCGATCACGATCGCCGGCAGCAGCTTGGGATGGAAGATGACCTTCTTGGTGTGCGTTGCCTCATTGGTGATGACACCGGCACGGCCGACTTCCGAGCCGGTGCCAGCGGTGGTCGGTACTGCGACGATCGGAGCGATAGCGTCCGAATTGGCGCGCGTCCACCAGTCGCCGACATCCTCGAAATCCCACACCGGCCGCGTTTGGCCGGCCTGGAAGGCGATCAGTTTGCCGAGGTCGAGCGCCGAACCGCCGCCGAAAGCGATAACACCGTCATGCTTACCCTTCTTGAACACTTCGATACCGGCGGTCAGATTGGATTCCACCGGGTTCGGCCTCACCTCGGAGAAGACGCCGTAGGGAACCTTGGCATCGTCGAGGATCTTCAGCGTCGAGGCGACGACAGGCAGTTTCGCCAGGCCCGGATCGGTGACGAACAAGGGCCGCTTGATGCCGGTTGCCGCCAGCACCTCGGGCAGTTCCTTGATGCGTCCGGCGCCGAAGCGGACAGTGGTGGGGTAGTTCCATTTGGAGATCAGTTTGGTCATTGCTTGTCTTTCGAAAAATCAGATGGCTTCGCGCAGGTGGAAGGATTTCCGCCGGGTCAGATTGTCGTAGCCGATGGCTGACAGTGCCGCGCCCTTGCCGGTGTTCTTGACGCCGGTCCAGACCAGCGCCGGATCGAGGTAGTCGCAGCGGTTCATGAACACCGTGCCGGTCTCGACGCGGTTGCCGATCGCCACCGCATGCTCGGTGTCGCGCGTCCAGATCGAGGCCGTCAGCCCATAGGGACTGTCGTTCATCAGCGCGATCGCTTCCTCGTCGTTGCGAACCTTCATGATGCCGACGATCGGGCCAAAGCTCTCCTCGCGCATGACGCTCATCTGATGGTCGACCTCGGTCAGCACCTCCGGGGCCAGATAGGGTGAGCCGCTCTTGTCGTTAGCGACCTTCATGTTGATGTGTGCCTTGGCGCCCTTGCGCAGCGCTTCGGCCTTCTGCTCGCGGATCAGGTCGGCGAAGCGCGCCTGCGCCATCGGTCCCATCGTCGTCGCCTGCTCCAGAGGATTGCCGACGACATAGTTCCTGGTCTCGGCGATAAAGCCTTCGACGAATTCGTCATAGACCTTTTCGTGCACATAGACACGCTCGATGCCGCAGCAGCACTGGCCGGAATTGTAGAAAGCGCCATCGACCAGATTGGCCACCGCATGGTCCATCTTGGCGTCGGGCAGCACATAGGCGGGATCCTTGCCGCCGAGTTCGAGGCCGAGCGTCATGAAGGTGCCTGCAGCCGCCCTTTCGATGGCACGGCCGCCGCCGACCGAGCCGGTGAAGTTGACATGATCGATCTTGCCGGAGCCGAGCAGCTTTTCCGTTTGAGCATGGTTCAGCACGATATTCTGGAACACACCCTTTGGCAGGCCGGCCTTGTCGAACGCCTGCTGGAAGCGTTCACCGACCAGCAGCGTCTGCGCCGCGTGCTTCAAGATGACGGCGTTGCCGGCCATCAGCGCCGGCACGATGGTGTTCACGGCGGTCAGATAAGGGTAGTTCCACGGCGCGATCACCATGACCACGCCGAGCGGATCTTTCTTCACATAGCGGCGGAACCCGTCCTTGGGATTAGAGGCCGGCACCGGTCTCAGCGCCGCCTCGGCGATCTCGACCATATAGTTGGTGCGTTCCTTGACACCGCCGAACTCGCCGCCATAGCGGACAGGCCGCCCCATCTGCCAGGCGATCTCCGGCACGATCTCGTCGGTCATCGAGACCAGCGCTTCGAGCATGGCGAGCATGTATTTGCCGCGCTCGACGATCGGCGTCTCGGCCCACCTCTCCTGCGCCGCCTTGGCGCGCTCGACCGCGGCATTGATCGCCTGGTCCGTCGCGACCGGTCGCTCGGCATAGATCGAGCCATCGATTGGGGATTTGAGTCTTGCCGTTTCCAAAGGACGCTCCAAGTTAGCAGGCTAGTGTACGCAGATGGCCATTGCGGCCATAGCGAAGGATGGGCTCGTCTCGCGTCACCAGAACCATGTCCAAGGCTCTCGCACTTGCCATCAGTATCCGATCCATGGGATCGCCATGAGGCGGGCCAGGCAAGTTGGAAGACGCAATCAGAATGGCTGGTGAAATAGCGCTGAGCTTTGCTGACATTCGCTCGATGAATCGCTCCACGAAATCAAGTGGCGCCAATGGCAGGTTGAGTCGGCCCTTGGCCACACCAATTCCGATTTCCCATGCCGACATCGGGGAGAGATAGAGACGACCGTCGTAGGCCGCCTCCGAAATCTCCCGGCTTGCGTGCGGATCAATTTGACTGTCGTTCGCGATAAAGATCATCGCGCATGTGTCCAGAAGCAGGCTCGGCTCTTCACTCATTTACGCACCGTGCGTTTGCCACCGCGTGCCTGAGCCTCGCCGCCCAAATAGCCCCGGTCCCAAGGCTCATCATCGAAAGGTTTGGTGACATCAAATCCGGCTTCAATTGTTATCAAGCCCTTCATGAAACCAAAACCGGGGTGGCGATCCGGACGCGCCTCCTTTGGCGCAGCCGCGCTACCGTTGGGCGGCGTCGAAATGGGCGCTTTGCGAACGCGGCGAAAGACCAGTTTCCCACTGCCTACGTTGACGGATTCGGTCTCGAATCCGGCCTCAAGCCACTCCCTCGTCATGGGATTGTTGCTCGGATTGTTGCTCCACCACGCAGGGTATTGCTTCGATGCGGGCAGTGGCAGATTGAGCACTTTTTCGATTTCAGCAAACGACATCGGCACACGATCTACATCTTGGGCAACGAGAAAGTCCTTGAGCGGCGCATATTTCGACATTGCAAACTCCTCAATGCAGCACATTGCAATTTTACAGGTCCATATGGCCTCAGTCTCACTGCATTGTCAATATTAAAGCTGTATAAAGTTTTAGTATCGCTCGAACCCTCTGTGCAGTTCCCAATCCGTGATCCGGCGGTCGTATTCGAATTGCTCCCACTTCGCGGTATGGACGTAGTGCTCAAGCACATCCTCGCCGAGCGCCTGCTTCAGCATCTTCGACTTGGCCAGCGTCTCGGTGGCATCGCGCAGGGTCTTCGGGATCTCCGGCAAACGAGATGCCTGATAGGCATCGCCGACGAACGGTTTTTGCAGCTCCAGTTTCTCGTCGATGCCGGCAAGGCCTGACGCGATTAGCGCTGCGAAGGCGAGATAAGGGTTGAGGTCGGCGCCGCCGATGCGGCACTCCATGCGGATGCCCTTGGTGCCCTCGCCGCACAGGCGGAAGCCGGCGGTGCGATTGTCCTCGCTCCACATGATCTTGGTCGGTGCGAAGGTGCCGGCCTGGAAGCGCTTGTAGGAATTGATGTAGGGCGCCAGGAACCAGGTGAACTCCTTGGCGTATTTGAGCTGCCCGGCCGCCCATTGCTGGCCGAGCGTCGACAGCGTCCAGTCGGCCTTTTTATCGAAGAACAGCGGCGTCTTGCCGTCGGCGCTCCACAGCGAATTGTGGATGTGGCTGGAATTGCCGGCGAGCCCGTAATTGTACTTGGCCATGAACGAGATCGACTTGCCCTCGGACTCGGCGATCTCCTTGGCGCCGTTCTTCAGGATGACATGGCGGTCGGCCATGTCGAGTGCTTCGGCATAGCGCACATTGATCTCTTCCTGGCCGGGACCCCACTCGCCCTTGGAATTCTCGATCGGAATGCCGGCCGCTTCCATCTCGTTGCGAAGCCGGCGCATGACACCCTCTTCCTTGGTGGTGATGCCGATCTGGTAGTCGCCGATATAGGGCGAGGCGGTGTCGAGACCCTGCCAGTGCTTCTTGCGGGCGGAATCGTAGGTCTCGTTGAAAAGGTAGAATTCGAGCTCAGAGGCGAAATAGCCGATATAGCCGCGCTCCGTCAGCCGCTTGACCTGCTTCTTCAGGATGGCGCGCGGCGAATGCGGCAGGTCGTCATGGGTGTGGTGGTCGAGCACATCGCAGATCACCAGGGCGGTCTTTTCCAGCCACGGAATGCGCCGCAGCGTCGCAAGGTCCGGCTTCATGACGAAGTCGCCATAACCCTTCGACCAGCTTGCCGCTTTGTAGCCTGGCACCGGCTCCATATCGATGTCGGCGGCGAGCAGATAGTTGCAGCCATGCGTTTCGTCATGAGCGGAATCGACGAAATACTGCGCCAGGAATCGCTTTCCCGCCAGCCGGCCCTGCATGTCGACGATGCATGCAAGCACCGTGTCGATCTCGCCGTTTGAGACCGCTCTCTTCAACTGATCGAACGAGAAATTCCCGGCCATTCCTTTGGCACTCCAAATGCTTTTCGGTTGAAAGGGATAAACGCGGTCATGGCCGGCGCGAGGCCGGCCATGAGCTTGAGGCGAAGTGTCAGTGGCCGGTTTCGCCGACAGCCATCTCGGCCGCCTTGATCGCCGCCTGGCGTGCCGCGATGATGTCTCCGAGCGGCGGACCCTGGAAGCGGTTGCGCTCGAAGGCGAACCAGACGATCGCCGTCAGGATGAAGAAACCGACGGTTATGTAGAGAGCCCAGTCGTTCGGCGGCTGAATGCCGATGACGAAGATCAGGACCATCGACACGATCGACAGGAAGCCGAACAGCATGAAGACGCCGCGGCCCATGTTCCACGGACCCATCTTGTCCCACTTCGGCGTTCCCCAGGCCAGCATGCCAAGCACGATCGGCACGATGAAGGAGAGGAACAGGAAGATGACGGTGCAGGACACCACGATCGTGTAGGCCGAGGTGCCGGCGACCGAAACCAGCGTCGAGCCCCAGACGAACAGCACCGACAGGATCGACGCCGTCCAGATCGCCGCCACCGGCGTGCGGTAGGTCGGGCTGACCTTGGCGAGTGCCGCCGAGCCGGGCAGGCCGCCATCACGCGAGAAGGCGAAGATCATGCGCGAAGCCGAGGTCACGGTGGCGAGGCCACAGAGCAACTGGGCAACGAACACGACGAGGTAGACGAACTCCTTGACGCCGGGACTGACGCGCTGGTCGAAAGCCCAGAAGAACACGTTCCAGCCCTGCTTGGCGGCGTCGTCCATATTGGGAATCATCAGCACGAAGGCGACAAGGAAAAGATAGCCGAACAGTGCCGACCAGATAACCGACATCACCATGGCGCGAGGCACCGAGGAAGCCGCCTTGATGGTTTCCTCTGACGTGTGTGCCGAAGCGTCGTAGCCGGTGATCGTATAGATCGGCAGCAGCAGGCCGAGTGCGAACACCCAGGCATTCGACACCGACGGCCAGACGCCGCCGCCGGCATCGCCGGAATAGTTGTGGAATGTGAACAGCCGGCTGAAATCCCAGTGTTCGGCGGAAATCAGGCAGACGACCGCGATCAGGATGGCGCCGAAGAAGATCAGATAGCCCGAAAAGTCGGTCAGCTTCGCCGTCAGCTTGATGCCAAGGTGGTTGATCAGCGCCTGGGCTCCGGTGATGATGACCAGGAAGATCATCTGGTTGGTCAGCGTGCCCTCGATGCCGAGCGCAGGTCCGAAGGCGCCGACGAAAAACGTCCAGGTGCCGACATTGATGGCGCCGAGCACGGTGATGAGGCCGAGCAGGTTGAGCCAGGCTGTGACCCAGCCGGTGCCGCGATTGCCGAGGATCGAGCCCCAGTGATAAAGGCCGCCGGCCGTCGGATAGGCCGAGCTGATCTGTGACATGGCCACCGCGAAGGTCAGCGATATGAAGCAGCCAACCAGCCAGCCGATGCCGATGCCGATGCCGCCGGCCCCGGACGTGGCCTGCGCCAGCGAGTTGATGCCGCCCGACAGGATGCAGATGATGGAGAAGGAAACGGCGAAATTCGAAAAGCGGCTGAGCCGCCGCTCCAGTTCTTGGGCGTAGCCCATATTGTGGAGGACCTTTATGTCCTCCGCCTTGTCAACTTCGGTATAACCCGGTGCTGCCATCTGAAGTCCCCTTATTCTTGGCTGGCCGATTGAACTGACTTTCCAACTGCACTTGATCGAGAGCCCCTGGCCTCCTCGGGCTCCAGATTCGAAAAAATGCCTGTGAGCAGATCCGCCCATTTCCGCTGCCCGGTCTCGCCGGAGATTTCATCGTTGCGGATTTCGATCATCGCGCAGGGCAGCCCACGCGAGCGCGCATGCCGTTCGAGCGTGAAATAGACGCGGTCGGCGGGCGAATAGGGTTCGTTGATGCCGACGGTGACGCCGGCAAGCCGCCGCAGCGCCGATATCAGCGGCGACGCCAGCCGGCGATCCTCGTCATGGATGATGCCGATATGCCAGGGCCTGTTGCGGCCCTTGTAGACCGGCGTGAAGGAATGCACGGAAACCAGACGCGTCTCCTGTCCGCGCGCCAGCCGTTCGTCGACAATGCACTCGATGGCACCATGAAAAGGCTGCCATGACAGGGCGACCCGCGCCGCGCGCTGTTTTTCCGACAGGCCGGTATTGCCTGGGATGGCTGTCGTCTCGCTGACCGGCGGCACAAGGTCCGGCGCGTCGAGCGGCCGGTTGCAGTCGATGACGAGGCGCGAGATGCGGGTTTCAACCAGCGTCGCATCCAGCGCCTGAGCCATGCGCAACGCAACCGGCAACGCGCCGGGATCCCAGGCGATGTGGCGGGACAGGTCCTCGGCGGCGAGGCCGAGCGTGCCGAATTCGGCGGGCAGAAAGTTGGAAGCGTGATCGCAGGTCAGCACGAAAGGGCTTGATCCGCTGGGATTGGTCACCCTCACGGTATCAGACGATGCAAGGCTGGCGGGCCGTGCTTGCTCCATAGTCTGCCGTCCCCGGGGAGCGCTGTACCGTATGTTACGTATTTTGTCTCATTGCGTCCCTGTGAATGATTTCATACAGTTTATCCGGCTTTGTCAAATGCGATCTCGTTGGCGAGGCCATTGCGTGGGGGAAAAGATGATTTCCAGCATTGCCGAACTGATCGCCGACCGCGTCGGCACGATGCCGGCGGGCGAACGGCGCGCCGCCCAGACGCTGATCGCCAGCTATCCGATGATCGGCCTGAAGACGGTCGCCGAATTCTCGGCCGCCGCCGGCGTCTCCTCGCCGACGATCCTGCGCTTCGTTGCCCGGCTCGGTTTCCAGAACTACCCGGAATTCCAGTCGAGCCTTCAGGACGAACTGGCGGCGCAACTTCAATCGCCGGCGATACGGACGCTCAACCCGCCCTCGCCCGGCGGCAGCGCCATATCCCCGATGCTGGAAGCGACGCTCGATAACATGCGCGAGACCTTCCGGCACCTCTCCGACCGGCAGCTCGACGATATCGCGGCGCGGCTTGCCGACCGGCGTGGCAAGACCTTCCTGATCGGCGGTCGCTTCACCGACCCGCTGGCGCGCTACATGGCGGCCCACCTCGCCGTCATCCAGCCCGATGTCTTTCACCTCGCCGGGCAGGAGAGCATGTGGCGCGACCGGCTGATCGACATGGGCAAGCGCGACGTGCTGGTGATCTTCGATATCAGGCGCTACCAGGACAGCCTCGTCCGCTTCGCCGAAAAGGCGCATCAGCGCGGCGTTCAGATCGTGCTCTTCACGGACCAGTGGCTGTCGCCGATCGCCCGTTTTGCCCGCCACGTCATCGCCGGACGTACGGCGGTGCCTTCCGCATGGGATTCATCGGCCGCGCTTTTCGTCGTCGCCGAAACGCTGATCGGCGCCGTCACGAGACAACTCGAGGCCGACGGCGCCCGGCGCATCCGCGAGATGGAAGGTCTGCGCTAGCCCGATCCCGGGAAAACCTGTGAAACGGTTTCCCGTCTGGAATTGCGCCAGACAAAGGGAAGCGGACCCAGGCGCCGATCCCGGGCAAATCGCAGCCGTGCCGAAGACCATCGCGCCTTCACGTTACCGAGATTTAATGTGCACGATTGCGTGATAATTGCCATAAACCAGTGATACCGGGATGTGGCTTGGCCGGTTTCGCCGCCAGCCCGTATTGTCGCTGCCTCCGCTTCCACCTGGAACCGGCCGACATCCTTGCCGCTGGAGTATCGATGCCGAGCCGGAAACAGATTGCCCTTGCATTTGTGATCGTGGTCGCCGCCGCGGCTGCCTGGGGGCGCTTCTATCCCGGCGCTCCCGAAGTGCTGGCGCGCTGGGGCATCGACTGGGCTTATGGCGCGACACCTCCAACGAAGGATGCGGCGGCGGGCGGCTCCCGGCAGGCGGGACGCGGCGGCGCCCGGATTGCCACCATCGTTGCATCACCGGCCGCCTCGGCGATCATCAACGATCGCCTGCAGGCGATCGGCACCGGCCGTGCCAACGCTTCTGTGACCGTCAATCCCTACAGTTCCGGCCGCCTTGCCGAACTGCTGGTCGAATCCGGCAGCCATGTCGACAAGGGGCAGATCATCGCCACGCTCGATTCCGAGACCGAAATCATCGCTCAGGACCGGGCCAAGCTCGCTTTGCAGGATGCTCAGTCCAAGCTCGATCGCGTCAAGTCGCTGCGCGCCTCCAATGCCGCGACGCCGGTCGCCGTGGCCGATGCCGAAGTGGCACTGGCAAACGCTAGACTGGCGCTTCAGGACGCGGAGCTCGCGCTGCGGCGCCGCTCCGTTCTGGCGCCTATATCGGGCACTGTCGGCATCCTGCCGATCTCGGCCGGCAACTATGTCACCAACCAGTCGGCGATCGCCACGCTCGACGACCGCTCCTCGATCCTGATCGATTTCCTGGTGCCCGAGCGCTTCGCAGCCGCCGTCAAGGTCGGTGCGCAATTGACGGCGACGCCGATTGCCAATCCGAGCAACGCCTATACCGGCACGGTGTCGGCCATCGACAACCACATCGATGAGAAGAGCCGCACGCTGCTGGTCAAGGCAACGATCGCCAATCCCGCCGATTCGCTGCGCGCCGGCATGTCGTTCTCCATCACCATGAAATTCCCCGGCGAAACCTATCCCGCCGTCAGCCCGCTGGCGATCCTGTGGGGATCGGACGGCGCCTATGTCTGGCAGATCGAAGACGGCAAGGCGAGGCGCGTGCCGGTGCGCATCATCCAGCGCAACACCGAGACCGTGCTGGTCGATGCGGAGATCGACAGCGGCGACATGGTGGTCACCGAAGGCACGCAGAGCGTCAGCGAAGGCGGCGAGGTCCGCATCGCCGGCCAGGACCAGCGCAACGCCAATACCGCCGAAGGCTCATGACCGGTACCGTCAACGCCGCCAGCGATACCGGCTTCACCGCCCTGTTCATCCGCAGGCCGGTCATGGCCTTTGTGCTGAACGTGCTCGTCGCGGTTGCCGGCCTCGCCGCCTTTTATGGCGTGGAGGTCCGCGAGCTGCCCGATGTCGATCGCGCCGTGGTCACGGTCTCGACCATCTTCCAAGGGGCGGCCGCCGAAACCGTTGACCGCGAGCTGACCGACACGATCGAGGGTGCGGTCGCCCGCGTCTCCGGCGTCAAGTCGATCTCTTCTTCCTCCTCCTTCGGCCAGAGCCGCGTCACCATCGAATTCAATGACGGCGTCGATCTCAACGTCGCCGCTTCCGATGTGCGCGATGCCGTCGGCCGCGTCGCCAACCAGATGCCGGACACCGCCGATCCGCCGCGCATCGTCAAGGCCGACGCCAATTCCGACGCGGTGATGCGGCTTGCGGTGACCTCGGACAGCATGTCGATCCAGGACATGACGGTGGTGGTCCAGGACCAGATCGAGGATGAGCTAGCCGCCGTGCCCGGCGTCGCCGACGTCCAGGTCTATGGCGGCCGCGACAAGATCTTTCGTATCGACGTCGACCAGAACAAGCTCGCCAGCCTCGGCTTCACGGTCGCCGATCTCAGGGCAGCCCTTGCCTCGGTCGCCTTCGATTCGCCGGCCGGGTCGATCACCACGACCAACCAGGACCTGATCGTCCGCACCACGGCTGATGTGACCACCCCCGAGGAATTCGAAAACATCATCATCGGCGGCACGACGCGCATCCGCGATGTCGCCACCGTCACGCTCGGCCCCGATGTCGGCCAGACCACGCTGCGTTCCGACGGCAAGACCGGCATTGGTATCGGCATCATCCGCCAGGCGGAATCGAACACGTTGGACATTTCGACCGGCGTCCAGGCCGCCGTCGCCAAACTGCAGCAGAACCTGCCCAAGGGCATGGCGATCAAGATCACCAGCGACGACGCCGTGTTCGTCAAGGGCGCGGTGCATGAGGTCGAGATCGCGCTCGGCCTGTCGGTGACAATGGTGCTGATCGTCATCTATGCCTTCCTGCTCGACTGGCGCGCCACGCTGATCCCGGGCCTGTCGATGCCGGTCGCCATGATCGGCACCATCGCCGCCATCTATCTGGCCGGCTTCTCCGTCAACATCCTGACGCTGCTCGCCCTTGTGCTGGCGACGGGCCTGGTCGTCGACGATGCCATCGTGGTGCTGGAGAACATCGTGCGGCGGCGCAATGAGGGCATGGGGCCACGCGCGGCGGCCGTACTCGGCACGCAGGAAGTGTTCTTCGCCGTCGTCGCCACGACGCTGACGCTGGTCGCCGTCTTCGTGCCGATCTCGTTCCTGCCCGGCCAGACCGGCGGCCTGTTCCGCGAATTCGGCTTCGTGCTAGCCATGTCGGTGCTTCTGTCCTGCGTGGTGGCGCTGACGCTTTGCCCGATGCTCGCTTCGCGCATGCTGACCAGCGCATCGCTGCATCATGAAGGCGGCCATGGCATCGGCGCCCGTATCGGCGGCGCGTTGAACGCTGGCTACAAGCGGGCCCTGCACGCTTGCCTCGATGCGCCCTGGATCGTGGTGCTTGTCGCGGTGCTGTTTGCCGGCACCGCCTTCACCCTGTTCGGCACCATCCGCCAGGAACTGACGCCGACCGAGGACCGCGCGGCGGTGCTGTTGCGCATCAATGCCCCGCAAGGCGTCAGCCTCGACTACACGACGCAGCAGATGCAGAAGATCGAGAGGCTGATCCAGCCGATGCGCGAGTCCGGCGAGATCCGTTCCACTTTCGAGAACGCCGGTCAGAACGGCTCCTACAACTCCGGCTTCATGGTGATGACGCTGGCGCCATGGAACGAGCGCAGCCGCAGCCAGCAGGAAATCATGGCCGAGATCGGTCAGCTGACGAAGCAGGTGCCCAGCGTGCGCATCTTCCCGGTGCAGCCCAACAGCCTCGGCATCCGCAGGGCCGGCAACGGCCTGCAGTTCGCGCTGGTCGGCAATGACCGCAAGGCGCTCGGCGACGCGGCGGTCAAGATCATCGCCGAGATGCAGAAGGACTCCCGCTTCCAGACACCGCGCCTTTCGATAGACCCGACGCAGCCGCAGTTGGCTGTCGCCATCGACCGCGAGCGCGCCTCCGATCTCGGCATCGACATTACGGGCCTCGCCAACACCTTGCAGGCCATGCTCGACGGCAACGTCGTCGTCGACGTCTACATCGCCGACCGCAGCTATGGCGTGAAGTTGGTCTCGACCACCAACCCGATCAACGATCCGACCGACCTGGAAAACATCTTCCTGAAGACGGCTGACGGCCGCTTCGTGCCGATGTCGACCATCGCCACGCTGACCGAACGCGCCGTGCCGCCGTCGCTGTCGCGCGAACAGCAGCAGCCGTCGGTGGCCATCACCTCCAACCTCAGTGGCGATTTCGCACTTGGCGATGCGCTGAGCCGCGCCGAGGAAATCGCCACGCCGCTCTTGCCACCGGGCAGCCGCATCCTGCCGCTGGCCGAAGCCGCGACGCTGGGCGAAACCAACAGCGCCATGGTCACCATCTTCGGTTTCGCGCTGGTCATCATCCTTCTGGTGCTGGCCGCCCAGTTCGAAAGCTTCGTCAGCGCGGTCATCATCATGGCCACGGTGCCGCTCGGCCTCGCCTGTGCCATCTTCGCGCTTCTGCTTTCGGGCACCAGCCTCAATGCCTACAGTCAGATCGGCCTGGTGCTGCTGGTCGGCGTCATGGCCAAGAACGGCATCCTGATCGTCGAGTTCGCCAACCAGCTGCGCGATCGCGGGCTCGGCGTGCGCGAGGCGATCGAGCAGGCCTCGACCATCCGCTTGCGGCCGGTGATGATGACGATGATCTGCACCGTGCTCGGCGGCGTGCCGCTGGTGCTGGCCGCGGGTGCGGGCGCCGAAGCGCGCGTGGCGCTCGGCTGGGTGATCGTTGGCGGGCTGGGGCTGGCCACCATCTCGACGCTCTTCCTGACGCCGGTCGCCTATCTGCTGCTTGGCCGTTTCGTTACGCCGAAGACCCACGAGGAAGCGCGGCTGAAGCGCGAGCTCGAGGAAGCCGCCTACGCCAATGTGGAACCGGCGGAATAGGGAAATCCAGGTCTATTTCAGCACCCGGCCCTCAATCGACCAGCGCGCGGCGAGGAAATTCAGCACCGCCGCCACAATGACACCGCCGATCTTTGCCGGCCACACGCCGGCGATGCCGGCGAAGAGTGCGATCGACAGGCTGGAGACGCCGAGCGAAATCAGCGCGCCGAGCGAGACGAAACGCAGGAAAGCGTCATGCAGCCGGATGGCTTGATTGCGCTCGAACGACCAGAAGCCATTTGCCACGAAAGAGAAGACGACGGCGATCGACCATGAGATGACGTTGGCGGGCAACGGCGGGATATGCAACTTGAGCAGCAGGAAAAAGCCGGCAAGGTCGATGACGGTGTTCGCGAGCCCGACAATGGCAAAGCGGACGATCTTGTTGCCAGTCGAACGCCGGGGCTGGTCGGCGCCGCTCATCCCCTGCCATCCATGATCTCGACGCCGGCGCGGGCGAGGCTCGCGCCGAAAGCGTCCGAGGCCAGGATCTCCAATTCGACCGTGCGCACGCTTTGCATCGGATCTCGCGCGCGTAGCGTTTCGTCGACATGGCCGGGATGGCACATGAACAGCCCCTCTTGCGGCAACGCCTCGACGGCGGCCTGCAGGGCAGGCGCGAACTTTTCCGGCTGCCGCCAATCGTAGATGCCGGCCAGAGGCGTCATGACCTCAAAACCGGCGCCTTGCATCGCCCGATTGAAGCCCCGGGCCAGTGCTGCGATCGCCGCGATCTTCGGCACCGCTGCCGGCGCAGGAGCGCCGCGCAGCATCGGCCTGCCCGTACCTGCAGGAAAGCGCGCCAGCAGCCATTTGCGTACGACCGGCAGGAAATGCACGTGCTGGTGCCCGTCGACGAAGTCGGGCAGCCGGCCAAGCGTCTCGATGAAACGGCTGTATTGCGCGTCGAGCTCGGCACGGACGTCCCGGTCGTCGACACGGCCGCGCAGGACCGGCAGTGCAAGCGAACGGAGCGGCGGCAGCCGGCCCTCCGGCGCCAGGCTGGACTGGCCGGTGATGGCCGGCTGGTCGGTGAGGGTCAGGTGCAATCCGATCGCCACGCGGCCGCGCAGCGGCTTGATAAGCGCCGCCGCCTCCGCCCATTCGGGAAAGCCGGTCATGCAGCTAGTGCCGGTCAGGCGTCCACGATCGAGCAGGTCGAGAATCCCTGCCGAGACGCCGGGCGCCAGGCCATAGTCATCGGCGATCAGGCGGATGCGCCGCGTCATGCGCCGGACGCGCCTGGCGGCCTGTTCAAAACGTCGCCGCGCACGACATCGCGTACGATGTAGATCGGCCGGTCCTTGCTCTCGCTGAGTGTGACCCAGACATATTCGCCGATCAGTCCAAGCAAGGTGAGGTTGAGACCACCAAGCAGCACAACGGCGACCAGAAGGCTGGGGTAGCCTGGAACGGCAATGCCGTAGAACAACACTTCGAAGAACACCTTGGCGCCATAGGCCGCACCCGCCAGCGCCGCCAGCAATCCGCTCAGGCTGATCAGGCGCAGGGGAATGACGGAAAACGAGGTAAAACCTTCCAGCGAAAAGGCAAGCAGGTTGAGCCTGCTCCATTTCGACGTGCCGCTGGCGCGGTTCTCCGGCGAATAAGGTATGGCCTTCTGGCGAAAGCCCGCCCAGGCGAACAGACCCTTGTTGAAGCGCCTTTTGTCACGCAAGCTTGTCAGCGCGCGGGCCACGGTACCGCGCATGACGCGAAAATCGCCCGCATTCTCGGGAATGTCGAAACGCTGGCTGCTGTTGATCAGGCTGTAGAACAGCTTCGCCAACTGGCTGCGCCGCCAGCTCGCCTCGCGCCGGTCGTTCTGGGCGTAGACCACGTCGATGTCGGGGTGCTCCACCAACTCGCCAATCATTCGCAGGCTGACATCCATGGAATGCTGAAGGTCGGAATCCATGATCAGCACCATGTCACCGCGCGCGTAATCGAGGCCGGCGAGCACCGCGACCTCCTTGCCGAAATTGCGGCTGAGCCGCACGATCTCCCAGGAACCGGACAGCGCCCGCGAAAATCGCTCCGCGCCGTCATCGCGGCTGCCGTCGTCGACCAGGATCTTGTGGACGGCCATGCCGAAACGCTGCGACACCACGGCCTCCAGCTTGTCGAGCAAGGCGGCGAAAGCCGATGCGGATTGCGCCTCGTTGAAGAACGGCGCCACGATATCGAGAACAGACCGCGACTCAGCCATTTGCGACAGGCCCCTCATTCATCACCTTGTCTCGCGCCCTGGCCCAGAACCACCAGATCAGGGAACCGGCAATGACGGTGACCGCGATCGGCCGGAACCAAGGGTACGTGAAATCTTGGATATGACTCTCGATGCCCGTCAACCCTGTCACGAACAGCATCACGGACAGTATCGAGACGAGCACACCGCCTCGCTCCTCGCGCCACAGCAAGGCAATGGCCAGACCGGCGGGCACGGCGATCATGGCATAGGTGTTGGGCTCGACGCGCGGGTTGAAGACACACATGTAGAACGCCGCCGTCAGGAAGATGGCGAGATCTGCTGTTCCACGTTCGAGCCTGCGGTCGAACCAGACGACCATGGAAAGCGTGAACAGGGCCATGACGATGCGCACGATCGTGGCGCCGAATTCCGGGATCGGCAGCCCCACTTTGGTGAAGGGCGCCGTGAAGTCGGTGGGAACAAAATGGCTGGTGTTGTCGACAGCCATCGAGGTCAGCATCCCCGCAAAAACCCGGTACTGCTCGGTCAGGTAGCCGGCGGGAGCGAATGCATAAGGCAGCGCGATCACGAACAGCACCGCCAGCTCCAGCACCGGTATCAATCGGAAGCGCAGGGCGCCCACCAACAACAACATGATGACCGCGGTCGGCTTGGCGATGATGGCAACCGAAGCCCAGAAGAAGGTCTCCGCGCGCCGCCCTTCGAGCGCCGACAGTGTGAGGAGCCAGCAGGCGCCGGTCAAAAGGATCGTCGCCTGGCCATTGCGGATCGCGCCCAGCGCCATCGGCAGGGCAAGGAAGAGCCCGAAGGAAAGCAGCCACGTCAATTCGCCGCCGCCAAGCTTGCGCACCTGCCGCATCGCGGCGAAGGTCAGCACCGCGAAACCGATGATATGCCACACCAGGCCGCCAAGATGAGGGCCGAGCTTGAACAGGGGGACGTAGAGCGCTGCAAAGGCGGGCGCGTAGAGATATCCCATCTCGGACTGGATATTGTAGAGCGGACGGCCGGCCAGAAACTCCTCGCTGCCATACCTGTAGCCAGCAACACGGTACGCGTGTCGGGCGCCCAAAGCACGAGGACGAGAACGACCAGAAACGCCCCGATCCACAGGCCAAATCCCAAACGGTCGAAAACCGGCTTGGAAATCGTCATAAACGCACCCCACACCACTTCAGAACAGGCCCTTGCCCGCGCCGTCCGGCATTTCGATGGCGGCGGCATATCACGGACAAAGCGAATTGGCATAGGGGCTGAAGGACGCGGCCATCAACTTCGCGGATTGCCGCGGATGGCCATGCATCGTGGGGGCCCGGCTCGGAAAGCCCTGAAAGCCTCGCATTGAAACTTCCGGCACAGCTCCGAATGGCCTCAAGGCCGGATGAAAACCTTGCCGTTGGGCTTGGCCAGTTCACCCGGCACCCGCACCACCGCCTCGGCGAGCGGCACGACAGCCGTCACGTCGGTCGACCAGCGTCCGTCGGAGAAACGCTTCTGCGCTTCCAGGATCGCCGGGCCGCGCCGATCCTTGGATTGCCGCATCCATTCGCTCAGCCAGAAGCCTTCGATATGCTTGTGCTGGAAGATCAGCTGGCCGGGCTCACGGATGACGGTGGCGTCGGGATCGAGCCGGCCATAAATGATCCAGCGCGCCCGTTTCGGCATCGCATTGAAGATGGCTGACGCCAGCGGACCGGTGACCGCGTCCAGCAAGATGCGCGGCTGTTCGGCCTTCATCACCTCGCGCAGCGCGGCTTCGAAATCCGGCGCCTTCTCGTTGAGCACATGGGCAGCGCCGATCTCCTTCAGAAGCGCGATCTGCTCATCGCGGCGGACGGTGACGACAGGCCGGAACCCCTCCTCCCTGGCCAGGCCGATGATCAGCTTGCAGAGCTGGCTGGCGCCGGCGGTCATGACGAAGGCCTTTTCGCCCTCCTGCTTGACGATGTCGAACATGGCGATCGCGGTAAGCGGATTGACGATCATCGCCGCACCGTCCTCGTCGCGCACCGTATCGAGGAGCGGAATGCAGGCCGCCGCCTCGGCAACGGCATACTCGGCCCACGAGCCCCAGTTGCTGAGGCCTGTGGCGAAGGCCACGCGCTTTCCGACAAGGCTCTTGGGGTAGGGCTCGTCGCCACCGGCCACGACGGTGCCGACGCCCTCGAAGCCGGCCGGTCGGCCCTTGGCGCGCGGCTGACCGTACTGGCCCTTGATGAAGGCAATGTCGGACGGATTGATCGAAGCCAGGCTGACCTTGATCAGCACCTGGCTCGGTCCCGGTGCTGGCACCGCGATGCTGCCCGACTGAACATAAGGCTCCAATGCCTCAAGCATGCTGCCGCTCGGCGTCTTGGTGTAACCATCACCGACAAGCAGCAGTGCCCTCATCTGGGGCGGGACGGTCATCGGAATACTCCTTGTCTTGCCGGCGGAAAGATCGCAACGGGCCGGGATTGACCGGGCGCTCAGACCTTATCCTGCGTGTATTTCCTCAACTCCGTGCGCGCCACTTGCCGGCGATGCACGGCATCGGGCCCGTCCGCAAGGCGCAGGGTCCTCAGATGCGTCCACGAGCGGGCCAGCGGCGTGTCCTGGCTGATGCCTTGCGCCCCGAACATCTGCACTGCCTCGTCGGTGACTTTCAGCGCGACGCGCGGTGCGATCACCTTGATCTGGCTGATCCAGGGAGCCGCGGCGCGCGCATCGCCCTGGTCGATCATCCACGCCGCCTTGAGGCACAGCAGCCGGGCCATCTCGATCTCCATGCGGCATTCGGCGATGATGTCGAAATTGGCGCCGAGTTTCGCCAGGGGCTGGCCGAAGGCCTCGCGGCGCACCGAGCGCTGGCACAGCATCTCCAGCGCCATCTCGGCCTGGCCGATGGCGCGCATGCAATGATGGATACGGCCGGGGCCGAGCCGGCCCTGGGCGATCTCGAACCCCCTGCCCTCGCCGAGGATCAGGTTCGAGGCCGGTATCCGCACATTGTCGAAGCGAAGGTGCATGTGGCCATGCGGCGCGTCATCGTCGCCATAGACCTGCATGGCGCGGACCTTGGTCACGCCTTTCGTGTCGGCGGGCACCAGGATCATAGAATGGCGGCGGTGCTGCGGTTCTTCCCCGCCGCCGGTCCGCACCATGACGATGTAAATGGCGCAGCGTGGATCGCCGGCGCCCGATGCCCACCATTTCTCGCCGTTGAGCACATAGTCGTCGCCCTGCCGCTCGCAGCGCATCGAAATGTTGGTGGCGTCGGACGAGGCGACATCCGGCTCGGTCATCAGATAGGCCGAGCGGATCTTGCCGTCGAGCAGCGGCTCGAGCCATGCCTTCTTGTGCTCGGCCGAGCCGTAGCGCTCCAGCACCTCCATATTGCCGGTGTCGGGCGCCGAGCAGTTGAAGGTCTCGGCGCCGAGATGCGCCTTGCCCATTTCTTCTGCAAGATAGGCGTATTCGACAGTGGAAAGGCCATAACCGCGTTCCGACCCGGTCAGCCAGAAATTCCAAAGGCCGCGCTCTTTCGCGGTTTTCTTCAGCCCTTCGAGGATCTCGCTCTGGCGCTTGCTGTAGACCCAGCGGTCGCCCGCCTTGCCGACTTCGCCCAGAAATTCCTTGTCGAGCGGCATGATCTCGTCGCGCACCATGGCCGCGACGCGCGCGTGGATCGGCTTCAGCCGCTCGGTCATGCCGAGATTCATCTCCGTCATCGGTCGCTAATCCTTCATGGAGGCCGGGCAATTTACCCGTGGCAAGGATGACCGTACTTCGGATAGCCTTGTCAACGCGAACTGCTGCCCGCATGCCGAGCGCGGAGGATTGTGATGGGCTATCTCGACGAGCTGTTTTCGGTGGCCGGCAAGACCGCGCTGGTGACGGGAGCGGCGACCGGCATCGGCCGCATGGTAGCGACCGCGCTGGTCAGGGCGGGCGCCAGCGTGATGATCGCGTCGCGCAAGGGCGAGGATTGCATTAAGGTCGCCGGCGAGCTGAACGGGCTCGGCGCCTCCGGTCGCGCCGAAGGCTTTGCCGGCGACGTCTCCAGCGAAGCCGGCATTGCGGCGCTCGTCGCCGAGGTCAAGGCGCGGACCGACAGGCTCGATATCCTCGTCAACAATGCCGGCGTTTCCTGGGGCGCGCCGCTGGAGAGTTTTCCCTACTCGGCCTGGGCCAAGGTGTTCGGCGTCAATGTCACCGCGGTCTTCCATCTGACGCGCGAATTGCTGCCGCTGCTCGAAGCGGCCGCCAGCGACGACGATCCGGCCCGGGTGATCAATCTGGGTTCGGTGATGGGCACGCAGCCCTTGGCCGACGATGCCTATTCCTACGCCGCCTCCAAGGCCGCCGTTCATCATCTGACACGCACGTTGGCGCTTGAGTTCGCCGCCCGCCGCATCACCGTCAACGCCTTCGCGCCGGGGCCTTTCCAGAGTCGCATGACGGCGTTTGCCACCGGCACGGATGAACAGGCCAGGCATGTCGGCAGCCACGTCCCGATCGGCCGCATCGGCGCGCCAGATGACATTGCCGGCGCAACGCTCTATTTGTGCAGCCGTGCGGGCAACTATGTCACCGGCGCCATCCTGCCGATCGACGGCGGGCAGTCGGTGCAGCATGGATTGACCCTGTTCAAGGAATGACATGTTCCGGCCGCAGAAGCCGGAGATGAACTGGAGGACATGAGCGTGGAACCGATCAGTCTCGATGTGCTTCTGGCCAGTGTCGGCAAGGAAGTCGGCGTCTCACCGTGGCGTGTGGTCACGCAACGCATGATCGACCAGTTCGCCGACGCTACGGACGACCATCAGTTCATCCACTGCGATCCGGAGCGGGCCAAGCGCGAGACGCCGTTCGGCGGCACCATCGCGCATGGCTTTCTGTCGCTGTCGCTGTTGTCGGCGATGACCTTCGAGACCATGCCACCGCTGGAAAATGGCAAGATGGGGGTCAATCACGGCTTCGATTCGCTGCGCTTTCTGGCCCCGGTAAAGACCGGCGCCCGTATCCGCACCCATTTCGTGCTGGCCGACGTCAAGGTCCGGCCGTCGGGCTGGGTGCAGACAGCGCACGATGTGACGATTGAGATCGAGGGATCGAAGAAACCGGCGCTGACCGCCCGCTGGCTGACGCTGACCCTGATCGAACGCCAGCCCGAGACCGCATGAACGACGCCAACGCGCTCGACCAGGCAGCGCTCGCGCCTTACCTTGAGGCGGCAATACCGGGCTTTTCGGGGCTCGCCACGATCGAGAAATTCAAATCCGGCCAGTCCAACCCGACCTATCTTTTTAAGGCGGCCAGCGGCCGCTATGTGCTGCGCGCCAAGCCACCGGGGCGGTTGCTGAAATCGGCGCATCAGGTCGACCGCGAATTCCGCGTGATGAAAGCGCTTTCCGGCACCGCCGTGCCGGTGCCGAAAATGCTGCATCTGTCGGCCGAGGAGTCGCCGATCGGCCGCATGTTCTACGTCATGGATTTCCTCGACGGCCGCATCTTCTGGGATCCGGCACTGCCGGAGGCGCGCGACAATGACGAGCGCGCCGCGATCTACGATACCACGAACGCCACGCTCGCGGCCCTGCACGATGTCGACGTCGAGGCCGTGGGCCTGTCCGATTTCAGCCGGCCGGGCAATTATTTCGAGCGCCAGCTGGCACGTTGGACCAGCCAGTACCGTGCCTCGGAAACCGGCACCATCGCCGAAATGGACCAGCTGATCGCCTGGCTGGAAACGCATATGCCCGCCGATGATGGCCTGATATCGCTGGTGCATGGCGACTATCGGCTGGACAATCTGATCTTCGCGCCGGACCGGCCAAAGGTGCTGGCGGTGCTTGATTGGGAACTGTCGACATTGGGCCACCCCTTCGCCGACATCGCCTATCAGTGCATGCAATGGCGCCTGCCGCACACCTCCGGCTTTCGCGGCTTGGGCGGTATCGACCGCGCCGCCCTCGGGCTGCCCTCGGAAGAGGACTACGTCGCGGCCTACTGTCGCCGGCGCGGGCTCTCCGGCATCGGCAACTGGACCTTCTTCCTCGCCTTCTCCTTCTTCAGGCTGGCCGCGATCTGCCAGGGCGTCTACAAGCGGGCGCTCGACGGCAACGCCTCCAATCCTGAAAAGGCCAAAACCTACGGCGAGGCGGTGAAGCTGCTTTCGCATCTCGCCGCCAGACTGATTGAGGACAAGGCATGACGGACAGCTTTGAGGGAGCAACGGTGCTGATCACGGGTGCCGCCGGAGGTCTCGGCCGCGGTGCCGCGAAAGGCTCCTTCATGACCGGGCACGCACTGGCCGTCGATGGCGGCGTCGGCGCCATCTGATCCTGCCGCTTGGGAACAGGCGATGCCCTTGTTCGTTTCCGTACAGCGTATATAATTAGCCACGTACACCAACCAAAAGAGGCACCAGACTTGCCGCTGAGCGTCCAGAAACGCCGCGAAAAACAAAAGGCCGAACTGCGCTCCGAGCTCGTCGAGGCCGCCCACAAGCTCGTCCAGGAAGAAGGTTATGAAGGCCTGACCATCCGCAAGCTGGCCAAGCGGGTCGGCTATGCGCCGATGTCGGTCTATTCCTATTTCGCCGACAAGCAGGACATCCTGTTCGCCCTGGCAGAAGATGCGTTCGAGACGCTTGCCCGCCGTATCGAGGAGCACCCGTCCGACGATCCGATCGAGGCCTTGCAGGCTGTGATGACCGAGTATGCCGCGTTCGGGCTCGGCAATCCCAACGAATACCGCACCGTCTTCATGACCGAAAAGACCAAACTGCCGGAAGGCAGGAGCTATGAAGACATGGAGGAAGGCAACCCGGCGATGAAGGTGCTCATCAAACGGGTCGAAGCCTGTGTCGCCGCCGGCAAATTGCAGGGCGATCCGCGCGCCATCGCCACCATGCTGTGGGCTGTCGGCCACGGCACGATCTCGCTGCTGATCACCTTTCCCTTCTATCCCTTTGGCGACCCTCAGGCTTTCGTGAAACGGATGTGCGATTTCACCCTTGCCACGCTGAGCACGCAAGACGTGCCACCGCTGACCGAGACGCCGGTCAACTGCTGATAGTCGCTTGTTTCATTCCCGGATCTCTTCCCGTCATCCCGGCCGAACCGGGGGCAATTCTTGGGTTAACAATAATTTATCGTACGCGTACGATTTTGGCTTGAACTTCCGGATCGACGGGCGTATCTGTACGGCATATCGTACATGTACGAACAGAATTCGCCCGTCGAAAACGGAGACTGACAATGAAAAAGACCCTCCTCACCCTAGCCGCCGTGCTGGCACTTTCGGGCTCGGCCTTCGCCGCCAGCGCCGCCCAGCCGGTCAAGCAGGCGCCTGCCGCCTGCGTTGACACCAAGACCCATGCGAAGCTTGACTGCAGCGCGACGGGATCGATCGAAAAAACGACCACCAGCTCGACCGAAGGCAAGAGCCCGCGGCTCGGCATCGACATCAATCCGTGGATCGTGCCGAACTTCTGATCCACGGCCCTCGAAAAAGGGGCCACGGAGCCCTTGGGGCCGGAACTGGCTCTCCGAACGACCCTATCAGGCGATCGTCAGCGGTCGCCTGGCAGCAGAACTCTCAAAGGCCGCGTCGATCAGCTTCTGCATGTCGGCGGCGCGCCGGAAGGACGGATCGCCGTTGAGGCCGGTGTTCAGCGCGTCGGCAAAGCGCCGGGCGTTGCGCTTGACATCCGGCGGCGTCAGCGTCCGCCAGCGTTGCTGGTCGACATCCTTGCCGAGGCAAGCTGACAGGCTTGATACCTTGCCGTCGGTCTCGACCTTGATGGCTCCCTTGGTGCCGTGCATGGCCAGCGACAGCTCATTGGTGTTGCCGGTCATGTAGCGGCTCGCCACGATCGTGGCGAGGGCGCCCGACTTCAGCCGCGCCGTCATCACCACGCTGTCATTGGCATCCAGCACGTAGTCGCCGATCCGGTCGCCGTCGGCCTTGGGAAACGTCACCAGATCGGCATGGAGACTGACGATATCCTCCGCCGCGCCGTAGGTGGCGAAGTCCAGTATGTGGATACCGACATCGCCCAGCACGCCTGTCGAACCATGCCGGCTCGACAGGCGCCACAGCCATTTGTCCTCGACCCGCCAGTCGCCCCAGGATTTGCTGACCAGCCAGCTCTGCTTGTAGCTCGCCTCGACATGGCGCAAATCGCCGATCTCGCCGGCCTGCACCATGCGCCGCGCTTCCTGGATCGCGGGCGAGTTGCGATAGGTCAGGTTGACCATGTTAACGACCCCGGCCGCCTCGGCCGCTTCCGTCATGGCCAGCGCATCGGCGTGGTTCGGCGCCAGAGGCTTTTCGCAGAAAATGTGCTTTTCCGTAGCCAGCAGGGCCAGCGTCGTTGCCTTGTGCACGCCGTCCGGCGTCGCATTGATGGCGGCATCGAACTGCCCCCAGGCGATCGCCGCCTCCAGGCTCTCGAAGAAATCGCCGATCCTGTTGGCGGCGGCAAACGCCGCCGCGCGGCCCGGCACCTGATCGACACAAGCGACGATCGTGCAGCCGGGAATCGCGGCAAATTCCTCGACGTGATGCCCGGCAATGCCGCCGGTGCCAAGCAGAAGCAGCCTGTGTGTCATCGGCCCAAGCCCCTCATCAACTCACCCCAGGCAACTCAGCCCCGATCAGCTCATGCCCTTATCGCCGTCGGCATGCAGGCGTAGGCCCTTTTGGACAATCTTCTCCTTGGCCTTGTCGGCCGGCACGTTGGGCGCATCAGTGATGCCGGCCCATGCCGGTGCCGGGTTGTGCGCCCAGTGCACGGCGTTGCGCAGCACCTGCTGCACGCCCTCATTGTGATAGATCGGATAGGTCTCGTGGCCGGGCGAGAAATAAAAGATGCGGCCGGCGCCGCGCTGATAGGTCAGCCCCGACCGGAACACCTCGCCGCCCTCATACCAGGAGATGAACACTGTCTCGAGCGGCTCCGGCACCGCGAACGGCTCGCCATACATTTCGGTCTCGCCGATCTCCAGGCATTCGCCGATGCCTTGCGCGATCGGGTGACCGCGGTTGATCGCCCAGACGCGCTCGCCCGCCTCGCGCCATTTCAGCGAGCAGGGCGTGCCCATCAGCCGCTTGAATATCTTCGAGTAGTGGCCGGAATGGAGCACGATCAGCCCCATGCCTTCCCAGACCCGCTTCTGCACGCGCTCGACGACCTCATCCTTGACCTCGCCATGCGCTGCATGCCCCCACCATAGAAGCACGTCGGTGGCGGCAAGGCGCTTTTCGCTCAGGCCATGCTCCGGTTCCTGCAAGGTGGCAGCGGTCGCCTCGATGCCCTTGTCCTGGTTGAGCGCGGCCGCGATGGTGCCATGCATGCCAAGGGGATAGAGGCCGCGCACGGTGGCATTGGTCTGCTCATGGACGTTCTCACCCCAGACAATGGCTCTTATCGTCATCTTTCCCTCTCCAAAGCGCTTTGAATATCGCATCCACTGAGGTGCTGGGAAGATGCCTCTCAACCAAAATTTCTCAAAATCAGGGCTGGCGAGCCTTGCGTCCGGGGACGGTCTTGGCCTTGCCGGGTTTCGCCGGCCCGCCCGGAATGGCCGACCCGGTGATGGACACCGGATCGCTGGCCGGGAACGTGTCCTCGAGACCCTCCTCGAGTTCCTCTTCGGCGTTGGCCTCGTGATGCCGCTCCTGCTCAAGCGAGCGAACCGCCGCCGTTTTCGCTGTGGTTTTCCTGGGCGATTTCGGCGCGGACTTCGACGGCATCGGTATTTCTCCCTCGACCTGTCGCCGCACAACGAATGCTGGCGGCAAACGTTCCGGGGTCAGCCGGCGGCGTCGCGGGCTCCCTCGGACAGAAAAGTAAAGACATAGTCCGAGAAGGAACGCCAGCATTCGACCCGGAAGGCGTCGTCGGCCGTACGCAACAGCACGATCTCTGCCTTGCCGAGAATGGTGCGCGAGGCTGCGCCCACCGGAAATGCGTCGAGCGACAGATCCTGCGGGCAGCCCGAATTGATCGCGGCTTCGGCCGCCGGACCGGTGACGGCTATGGCAATGTTGCGATGCGAGATGCCGACCGACGAATGCAAGGCGGAAACCCCTGCGCAATCGGCGAGCGGGTCTTTGCCGGCCTCGTCAATGACAAGCCATTCGTCCGGCCCAAGCCAAAGCGCCGTGCGCCCGGCTTTCGACGTTGAAGTCTTCGGCTTCTTCGGCAAGGTCACGCCGAGCGCCTTTGACAGGGCAGCGACGGAAGCCTCCGGCGCGCGCAGCGAGATGCGTTCCGCCGGCGGCAGGACCTCGACCTTGACACCTGTCGCGGAGACGCTGCGCCCGGCCAATGCCGGACGCCGCTCGGCCGAAGGCGAAGCCGTCGCGGTGGTCTTTGCAGCAGCCTTAGCCATTGAGGCGCCCTCCCGTCTCGTCGAAGAACACCATGCCGGTAACCTCCACTTCGATCACCCCGTTCGGCATCGGCACGTAAAGCGTGTCGCCCATCCGGTCACGGCCGCCGGCGACCAGCGCCAACGCTATGGAACGGCCGCAATTCTGCGACCAGTAGCTCGAGGTGACATGGCCGATCATCTTCATCGGGATTGCCTGTTTGGGATCCTCGACGATCTGCGCGCCCTCTTCCAGCACCACCTTCGGGTCCTTGGTCTTGAGGCCGACAAGCTGCTTGCGGCCCTTGGCGACCAGGTCCGGCCGCATCATGCCCCTGATGCCGACGAAGTCGGTCTTTTTCTTGCCGACCGCCCAGTCGAGCCCAGCGTCGTTCGGCGTCACCGTGCCATCCGTGTCCTGGCCGACGATGATATAGCCCTTCTCGGCGCGCAGCACGTGCATGGCCTCGGTGCCGTAGGCGGCGGCGCCATGCTTCTGGCCTTCGGCCCACAGCGCCTCCCAGACGGCCTGGCCGTAATCGGCCGGCACGTTGACTTCGAAGCCGCGCTCGCCGGTGAACGACATGCGGAACAACCTGGTCGGCACGCCGCAGATCTTGCCTTCGCGCACCGACATATGCGGCAGCGCCTCGTCGGACATGTCTATGCCTTCGACCAAGGGTTCGATAATCTTCCGCGCGCTCGGCCCCTGCACGGCGATGACCGCCCATTGCTCGGTGATCGAGGTCAGCCAGACATTCAAATGCGGGAATTCGGTCTGGAGATAGTCCTCCATATGGTTCATGACGCGCGGTGCGCCACCAGTCGTCGTCGTCACGTGGAAACGGTCCGGCGCCAGCCTGCCGACGACGCCGTCATCATAGATGAAGCCGTCCTCGCGCAGCATGATGCCATAGCGGCAACGGCCGGGCTCCAGCTTCTCCCACGGGTTGGTGTAGAGCAGTTCCATGAACTTGGCGGCATCCGGCCCGACCACTTCGATCTTGCCCAGTGTCGAGGCGTCGAACAGGCCTGCCTGGTTACGGACGGCGACGCATTCGCGGTCGACCGCGGCATGCATGTCTTCGCCGGCCTTGGGGAAATACCAGGCGCGCTTCCACTGGCCGACATCCTCGAACACGGCACCATGTGCCTCTGCCCACGGATGGATCGCCGTCTTGCGCGTCGGATCGAACAGCGGCCCGCGCGCATGGCTGACGATCGCGCCGAAGGTGACAGGCGTGTAAGGCGCGCGGAACGTGGTCAGGCCGACCTCCGGGATCGGCTTGCCCAGCGTTTCCGCCGCGATCGCCAGTCCATGCATGTTGGAGGTCTTGCCCTGGTCGGTCGCCATGCCGTTGGTGGTGAAGCGCTTGACGTGCTCGATCGAGCGCATGCCTTCATGCACCGCCTGGCGGATGTCCTTGGCGGTAACGTCGTTCTGGAAATCGACAAAGGCTTTCACCGTCGTGTCCGGCCCGGCCCCCGGCGCGGCGCCCAGCATGCCGCGCGACCAGTTCTCCGAGGCATCGACCTTCGGCTTCATGCCCTTGGCGGTTTTGGCGCCGGCATCCTTGGCCGCCTTGGCGCCCGCCGCATAGGCCTCGTCCACCGTGGCCGACAAGCCGTCGGTGCCGTTGCAAGCGCCGACCGAGACGCAGTCCTGCGCATAAGTGCCCGGCACGAAGCGCTGGGTCTCGTCGTTGAAGGCAACCTTGCCGCGCGACTGCGAGAACAAATGGACCGACGGCGTCCAGCCGGCCGACATCAGGATTGCATCGACGGGGATGGTGCGCTCGCCGCCGCCATTCTTCGGCTGCACCGTCATCGACGACACGCGCAGTTTGCCGCCGGCGCGGATCACCGCGCGGCCGAAATTGATCTCGATGCCGAGCGCCCTTGCCTCGTCGATCACCGGACCGGTCGGATTGTCGCGCAGGTCGACGATCGCCGCGACGTTGACGCCGGCCTTCTTCAGGTCGATCGCCGCCGCGTAAGCCGAGTCATTGGCGGTGTAGACGCCGACATTCCTGCCAACGGCCACGCCATAGTGGTTGAGGAAGGTGCGCGCCGCGCCCGCCAGCATGATGCCCGGCCGGTCATTATTGGCGAACACCATATGGCGCTCGATGGCGCCGGAGGCCAGCACGACGCGCTTGGCGCGGACCTGCCAGAGCCGTTCGCGTGGCAGATCATGGCCAGGGGCTTTCAAATGATCGCTGACGCGCTCGACCAGGGCGACGAAATTCTGTGCGTAGTAGCCGAACGCCGTGGTGCGCGGCAGCACGCGGACATTGTCCATCGCGCTCAGCTTGGCGATGGCCGCTTGCGCCCAGGCAAAACCGTCCTGGCCATCGATCTTCGCTCCACTCTCGAAACGCAGGCTGCCGCCGAACTCGGCCTGCTCGTCGGCCAGGATGACGCGTACGCCGGTCTCGGCCGCCGCAAGTGCCGCCGCGATGCCGGCGGCACCGCCGCCCAGCACCAGCACGTCGCAATGAGCATAGCGCGAGGAATAATGATCGGGATCAGGCTTGTTCGGAGAAACGCCAAGGCCGGCGGCTTCGCGGATCTTGGGCTCGTAGAGGCTCTTCCAGGCCGCCTTCGGCCACATGAAGGTCTTGTAGTAGAAGCCGGCCGAAAACATCGGCGACGCGATGTCGTTGACCGCGCCGACATCGAAGGCGAGCGACGGCCAGCGGTTCTGCGAGTTGGCGGCGAGCCCGTCATAGAGCTCCTGCACGGTCGCGCGCACATTGGGCGTCTTGCGCGCGTCGTCGCGTACGATCTGCACCAGCGCGTTGGGCTCTTCCGCGCCGGCGGACAGCACGCCGCGCGGCCGGTGGTATTTGAACGAGCGACCGACCAGATGCACGCCATTGGCAAGCAGTGCCGAGGCCAGCGTGTCGCCCTCGATGCCGCTATAGGACCGGCCGTCGAAGCTGAACCGCGCGGTCTTGGCCTGGCTGAGGCGACCGGCGCTCGGAATGCGGAATGCGCCGCTCATTTGGCAACCACTTCGTTGGAGTTTTTGGGCAGCTTGGTGGGTTTCGGCTCGCCGGCCTTGTAGGTCATGACGAACTTGTCGGTCACGGTGTCACGCACGGCATTGAAGAAGCGGGCGCAGCCATGCATGTGCCGCCAGCGCTCGTAGATGATGCCCTTGGGGTTCGAGCGGATGAAGAAGAACTTCTCGAAATCGTCGTCGCTCTCGCCGGCCATGTTGGCCGAACGCGCTATATGCGCCTCGCCGGCGTTGCGGAACTCGAGTTCCGGGCGCTCTTCCTCGCAATAGGGGCAGCGGATGAGAAGCATTTTTCGTTGATCCTACAATTCGCCATGGCCGACGCGGGCGCCGGCGGGTTGGTCGCAAAGCTTCTGGCCCATTGTCATGAAGGGAGCGACGAGCCGCAGCCGCTCCTCGACGCTAGCCGAGGCACGAAACAGGTCGCGATTGGCCATGTTGCCGAGTGTCAATTGCATCGGGTCCGTGGTGACGATGACGCCGCGCGGTTTCAAATTCTCGTCCTCGTCCAGGCCTTCCGGCCGGCCTTCAAAGAACATCACGACTTTCTGGCCGGCGCTCCACACACAGGCGAGCATTCCCTCGTCGATCGAAAACGGCCATGCGGTCTCGTTGCCGGCGCGGCTGATCGGCTGCAGCCGCACTTCTTCCGGCGTCGGAAAATGGAACATCCCCTGTTCCCCCGCCAGCATCAGCGGCATCGCGACAGCCATTTCGGCCATCATCAGTGCGCCACCGCCGCCGCTGCCGCCTCGTCGATAAGACGGCCGGTGCGGAAGCGTTCGATGGTGAAGGGCGCGTTGATCGGATGCGGATCGTCCTTGGCGATGGTGTGGGCGAAGACATGGCCCGAGCCCGGCGTCGCCTTGAAGCCGCCTGTGCCCCAGCCGCAATTCACGTAGAGGCCGGGCACCGGCGTCTTGGCCAGGATCGGCGAGCGGTCGGGCGTCACGTCGACGATGCCGCCCCACGAGCGCAGCATCTTCATGCGCGTGAAGATCGGGAACATCTCGCAGATGGCGTCGAGCGTATGCTGCAATATGTGCAGGCCGCCGGTCTGCGAATAGGAGACATACTGGTCGGTGCCGGCGCCGATCACCAGTTCGCCCTTGTCGGACTGCGAGATGTAGGCATGCACGGTGTTCGACATCACCACGCAGGGCACCACCGGCTTGATCGGCTCCGACACCAGCGCCTGCAGCGGATAGCTCTCCAGCGGCATACGCACACCGGCCATGTTCATGATCACCGAGGAGTGTCCGGCGGCGACGACGCCGACCTTCTTGGCGCCGATGAAGCCGCGTGTCGTCTCGACGCCGGTGACCGCGCCGTTCGGTGCCCGCTTGACCCCGGTCACCTCGCAATTCTGGATGATGTGGACGCCGCGCGCCGAAGCGCCGCGCGCATAGCCCCAGGCGACGGCATCATGACGCGCGGTGCCGCCACGGCGCTGCAGCGCCGCACCCACCACCGGGTAGCGCGCATCTTTCGAGGTGTTGAGCGGCGGACAGAATTCCTTGGCCTGCTCTGGTGTCAGCCATTCATTGTCGATGCCGTTCAGCCGGTTGGCATGGACATGGCGCTTCAGCACCTGGATGTCGTGCACATTGTGGGCGAGCATCATGACGCCGCGCGCCGAATACATGACGTTGTAGTTGAGCTCCTGGCTCAGTCCATCCCACAGCTTCAGCGCGTGGTCATAGATGCCGGCGCTCTCGTCATAGAGATAATTGGAGCGGATGATGGTGGTGTTGCGGCCGGTGTTGCCGCCGCCCAGCCAGCCCTTTTCCAGCACCGCGACATTGGTGATGCCGTGCACCGTGGCGAGATAATAGGCGGTGGCCAGGCCATGGCCGCCGGCGCCGACGATGATGACGTCGTATTCCTTCTTGGGCTCGGGCGAGGACCATTGCTCCTCCCAGCCCTTATGGCCGCGCATGGCCTCGCGGGCGATGGCGAATACCGAATATTTTTTCAACGTCCCAGCCTCTCGCCAAAAAGGTCTCGCAAAATGGCGCAGGGGCATTCACTCGGCCCCGGCGCGCGAGGTGTATCACTAGCGAAACAGCGCTGCCACCCTTGCGCTGTTTGCGACGGCGCTTGCCGTTTTGCGCCGTGGTGAAAAAGACGCCCGCTAGGCATCGGCACATTGGCCGGTTTCGGGTCGCCCGCCCGATCCCGGCTACCGCCAGGCCATCCGATGCCTCGAGCTTCACCACGGGCATCGCGCTGTTTGCCGACGGCGATCTCGATCAGCCGGACGTAAAAGGGCTTCAAGGCGATGAGGCCGTCCGTCACTTTTACCAGTCCGCCGGGCTTGCTTTTTTGGCGCGATTTGACGATCTCGTTTCCTGTCGAAACGGGTCTTCTTGCCGAAAAAGGTCCTGGAACCATGATGCTGATCCGAACCTACGTCGCCGCGAGCGCAATCGAGGGCGTCGGCATGTTCGCCGCCGAGCCGATCCGGAAAGGCGCCTCGATCTGGCGCCTCGATCCCGATTTCGACCGGCTGATCCCGATGGACAAATACGAGGCGGCGCCGCCGCCTCTGAAGGAATTGCTCGACCGCTACGCCTATCCGAGTCCCGATCGGCCGGGTTTCATGGTCTATGAGGTCGACAATGGCCGCTTCATGAACCATTCGGCGACGCCGAACACCGACTTTTCGCAATATGGCGGCGCGACCGCCACCCGCGACATTGCAATTGGCGAAGAGATCACCTGTGATTATGGCGAGTTCTTCGAGGATTTTGAGCGGCTGCATCTGGCCACGGCGTAGTCGGCCCCCTATCTCTTGTCCATTCGTGGCGATTAGGCCGCCGTCCTTCATTTCGGCTGTGGACAGCGCGGTCTGATTCTGCTATCAGCCGCCACAATTCGTGGTGTCGACCGCTGCGGAGGCTAGTGGCTATGGCCGCCTGCCTATTGATATCAAACCCGAAAGACAGGATTGCCCGTGCAGGTACTCGTCCGCGACAATAACGTTGATCAGGCGCTTCGCGCGCTGAAGAAGAAGATGCAGCGCGAAGGCATTTTCCGCGAAATGAAGATGCGCGGTCACTACGAGAAGCCTTCCGAGAAGCGCGCCCGCGAAAAGGCTGAAGCCGTGCGCCGCGCCCGCAAGCTGGCCCGTAAGCGCGCACAGCGCGAAGGCCTGCTGCCGATGACGCCGCGTCCGGTGGCTGCCGGTGCTGCCGGTGCAGCGCGTCCGCCGCGCTGATTATCGCCAATATTTCGTCCTTTTCGAAGGATACCAAGGTGGCGCGATGCGGAATCGCCGCCACCTTTTTGTTTAGAGCCACATGCGCCCGCCTGGGCGCACAGGATACGCTCTGACACTTTATGACATTGTGACCGGCCCGGAGGGGGGATCCGGACCTGAACGACGCGGCAAGTGAGGACAGGGCAGACATGAACGCAACAAGCGTGGAGCGGGGGACCGCATTGCGTGGTTTCGCCCTGACAGCGGCCCTGCTTTCCGGATTGGTGCTTGCCGCCTGCCAGACGTCGGGCCCCGCCGGCGAGTTCAACAACATCGACAAGGCGCAGGGGTCGAGCGAGAACATCTCCTCGCTGTCGGCGGTCATCCAGCGCAATCCCCAGGATCCCGAAGGCTACAATGTGCGAGGCTCGGCCTATGGCCGGGGCGGCCAGTACCAGGCGGCGCTCAAGGACTTCAACCAGGCTATCCAGCTCAATCCGAATTTCTACCAGGCCTATTCGAACCGCGCGCTCATCCAGCGCTTCCTCGGCAATCAGGAAGCAGCGCTTGCCGACTACAACCGCTCGATCCAGATCAACGGCAACTATGATGCCGCCTATATCGGCCGCGGCAATCTCTATCGCAAGGCGGGCCGCACCCAGGATGCCTTCAACGATTTCCAGAAGGCGATCCAGCTCGACACCACGGACGCCCGCGCGTATCACAATCGCGGCCTGATCTATCAGAGCCAGGGCCAGCACAAATTCGCCATCGAGGATTTCTCGACCGCCATCTCGCTGGCCCCTGATGCCGCGGAGCCTTACAACGGGCGCGGCCTCTCCTACCTGGCGACGGGCGACGAGGACAATGCCTTCTCCGATTTCAACATGGCCATCAAGCTCGACGGCCAGAATGCCGAGGCCTGGGCCAACCAGGCGCTGATCTATGAGAAGCGCGGCGACAAGGCGAAGGCGGCGAAATCCTATCACGAAGCCGTGCGCCTCAACCCCAGCTACCAGCCGGCCAAGGACGGCCTCGCTCGCGTCAGCTGATAGCCGGCTAAGTATTGTGGGTCAGGTTGCGTGTCCGAAAGGACACGCACCGCGGCGGATCGCCGCCAATCAACCGCGCGTTAACCCCCGCAACAAGCCGTTAGCCCTTGCCTTGTTCGCGCCAAGTTTTCGGCGGAACGGACTGGTCACCCAAGCCGTTATTTCGAAGCATTTTGCGAAAGGACCCTCCCCCATGATCAAGAGACTCGTCTGCGCCGCGGCACTCGCCACGACCGTGTTTGCTGCCGCTCCGGCCAGTGCCGGAAAGCTGCAACTCGGCACGCTCGACTGCACCATTGATGGCGGCACCGGCTACATCGTGACGTCCAACAAGGGTGTGTCCTGCGTTTTCCGTCCCCACCATCACGGGCCGTCGGAGATCTACACCGGCGTCATCTCCAAGCTCGGCGTCGACCTCGGCAAGACGCATCAGGGCCAGCTCGTCTGGGCGGTTCTTGCCGCGACCCACGACCGCGACGCCGGCGACCTTGCCGGCAGCTATTATGGCGTGAACGCCGAGGCCAGCGTCGTCACTGGCGGCGGCGCCAATTTGCTGGTCGGCGGCTTGGATAGCGCCTTCATGCTGGAGCCACTCAGCGTCCAGGCGCAGACCGGCATCAATCTTGCCGTGGCCGTGACCTCGCTTGAGCTGATCCATTCGCTCAAGTGAATGGACGGAGCAACTCCAGGAGAAGTGTGAAACGGGTCTCCCTACCGAATTGCGTTAGGACGGCTGCAGGCTCCACTAACCCTCACCCTGCGGCGCGGAACCGGATAGGATGGTTCCGCGCCGTTTGATTGGGGGACCGCCATGCCGAAGACAGCCATTGCCGCTGCCGTGATCGCAACTGTGCTTGCCGGCGCGGCACAAGCGCAGGACGGCGGAATAGAGCTAGGCACGCTCGAATGCGCCATCGGGGGCGGCACCGGCTTCATTTTCGGCTCGAGCAAGGATCTGAGCTGCACCTTCACCCCGACCGACAAGACCTTCGCGCCGGAAGCCTATTTCGGCGCCGTCAACAAATACGGCCTCGACATCGGCACGACGAAGCAGGCGGTGATGCAATGGCTGGTGCTGACACCGCTGAAGAACATCTACGCGCCCGGCGCGCTGGCGGGCGACTATATCGGCCCCAGCGCCGAGGTGACGGCGGCCGTCGGCGCCGGCGCCAATCTTTTGGTCGGCGGCTCCTCGCAGGCCTTCACCCTCCAGCCGCTCAGCCTGCAGACCCAGACCGGCATGAATCTCGCCATCGGCGTCAGCCAGTTCCAGCTGCGCAGCACCGAGAACTGATTGCTTCGCGAACGCGGCCAATCGCGGGAGACGGCCGCGTAACGCACTCTCAAAAAACCGCTTGAGCTCAAGCGCGGTTGAGGTTCTACAAGCCCGCCCAGGCAAACGACGCCTGGTGCGGCGCACCATCCCGATGCGCATGGTCCTGCCGGAAAGCCTTGCTGGCTTCTGGTGCCACGCGCCGGCGTCGAGATATGCAGAGGCGGGGGTGAAGATGGCTGAAATCAGCACAAATAGGGTCGACTGGCGCGCCTTGTGGGCGAGCGGCGACCTGGCGCGCTTCTGCTTCATCAGTCTCGGCATCCTGCTTCACGCCACCAATGAAACGATGGTGGCGACCGTCATGCCGGCCATGGTCGGGGAACTGGCCGGCGTGCAGCTCGTCGGCTGGTCCCTGGCAATCTACGAGCTTGGCGCCATCGTCGCCGGTGCTGCCGCCGGACGGCTGGTGAGCTATGTAGCGCTGCGCACCACCATGGTGGTCGCGGCGCTGCTCTACGCCGCCGGGGCGCTGATCTGCGCCACCTCGCCGTCCATGCAATTGTTCCTTGCCGGCCGCCTGATCGAGGGGCTGGGTGGCGGCGCGCTGGTGTCGCTGGCCTTCGTCTCGGTCGAGCGGCTGTTTTCGCGCGCCATCTGGCCGCAGCTTTTCGGCATCATGTCGGCGATCTGGGGCGTCGCGGCGTTCAGCGGCCCGCTGCTCGGCGCGATCATGACCGAGCTCCTGTCGTGGCGCTGGGCCTTCGGCGTCTTCACCTTGGGCGGCACCGCCATGGCGCTGGCGAGCTTCCTCGTGCTCGACACGCCGGAGGCGAAGAAACCAGCGACAAGCGCCGGCAAGGCCCCGCCCTTTCCGTTCGCGGCGCTCGGCTGCCTTGCCATCGCCGTGGTGCTGATCGCCTCGGCCGGCGTCGATATCGCCCCGCTGCGCTCCTCGCTGCTGATCGTGCTTGGCCTGGCGGGTCTCGCGCTGTTTTTCTACATCGACGGGCTGAAGCCGCGCTCGCGGCTTTTCCCGGCGCGGCTGTTCTCGTGGCGCACACCGGTCGGCGCCGGCATGACCATGGTCGCCGCCTTTTCTATCGCGACCTGCTCCTTCGGCGTCTACGGACCCCTGCTGCTGACCAGCCTGCACGACATTCCGCTGCTGACCACCGGCTACATCATCGCCGCCGAATCGATCGCCTGGTCTATCCTGTCGATCCTCGTCGCCAACGCACCGCCGCAGCGTGAGCGGCTGATCATCGTCTGTGGCGCATTGATGATCGCCGCGGGCATTGCGGGCTTTGCCTACACGATACCGCTGGGCTCGATCCCGCTGATCCTGGTCTGCGCCCTGCTGCAAGGCGGCGGCTTCGGCGTGGCCTGGCCGTTCCTGACCCGCGTTATCGTCGCCTCGGCCCCGGACGACGAGCAGACCATCGCCTCGGCCGCGGTGCCGACCATGCAGCGGATCGGCTATGCCGTGGGTGCGGCCCTTGCCGGCATCGTCGCCAATGCCAGCGGTTTTTCGCAAGGACTGAACCACGACGCTGCGGCCAATGTCGCGAGCTGGCTATTTCTTGCTTTCGTGCCGCTTGGGCTGCTCGGCTGTCTCGCCGCCATGCGGACGTCGGCGACCGCGAACCGGCCGCTGGGAGCCATCGGCTGACGCGGGTTCAATCGAAGCGCCGTCTCATTCGACACGCAGGCGGTAGCCGACACCGGTCTCGGTGGTGATGTAGCGCGGCTGGTCGGGGGTCTTCTCGATCTTCTGCCTGAGCTGCCGGACATAGACCCTGAGATACTGCACGTCGGTGGAATCTCCCCAGATCTGCTTGAGGATGAAGTGGTGGGTCAGCACCTTGCCGGCATGCTGCACCAGGATGCGCAGGATGTCGTATTCCTTCGGCGAGAGCTTTATCTCCCTGTCCTCGACCTTGACGATGCGCTTGACCAGGTCGACCGAGAGGTCGCCGCTCTGGAAAACCGGCTTCTCGCCCTGTTGTTGGAACTTGTGCCGCAACGCCACGCGGATGCGCGCCACCAGTTCGTTCATGCCGAACGGCTTGGTGACATAGTCGTCAGCGCCGAGTTCGAGCGCGTTGACGATGCCCGCCTCGTCGGTGCGGCTGGAGAGGATGACGACGGGAATGTCGACGCCCTCGTCACGCCATTTGCGCAAGAGTTCATGGCCACCCATGCCCGGCAGGCCGAGATCGAGCAACACCAGGTCGGGCTTTTCCTGTTCCATCAGCTCGATCGCCACCTTGGCGTTCGGCGCTTCGCTGACCGCATAGCCCTGGCTGGCGAGGCCGACCCGAAGCAGCTTGCGGATCGGCGGCTCGTCATCGACAACCAGTATCCTGACATTCGAATTCGTCATCAAAGCTGATCCACGCTGGGCCCGTTGCCGCGATTGTCGGCCTCGGGCGCTTCGGCCGGCACCGGCATCCTGATGGTGAAAGCGGCACCGGGACGGTCGCTGCGATTGGCGGCCGAGATCGTGCCGCCCATCGCTTCGACAAAGCCGCGGCAGATCGACAGGCCGAGCCCGGTGCCGGCGCGCACCTGATCGCCCTTGCGCACCCGATAGAAGGTGTCGAACACGCGTTCCAGATCCTGCGCCGGAATGCCTGGTCCCTCATCCATGATCCGCACGACGACGGACCCATTGTCGGTCCATCCCTGCACACCGATCGTCGAGCCGGGTGGCGAATATTTCGACGCATTGTCGAGAAGATTGAACAGGACCTGTTCGAACAGCACGGGATCGAGCTTCAGCATCGGCAGGTCAGGCGGAATATCGACCGTGATCTTGTGTTCGCTGGTGATCTTGCGGGCGCGGTCGAGCGCCGTGCCGACGATATCGCCGACATAGTGGAGGGCACAGTTCGGCTCCATCGCACCGGATTCGATCTTGGTCATGTCGAGCAGATTGGCGATGAAGCGGTTCAGCCGTTCCGACTCGTCGATCACCGTCGACAGAAGCTCCGCCCTGTCCTGCTCGGGGAGATCAGGCGCGAATTCCTTGAGCGTGCCGGCCGCCCCCATGATGGCCGAGAGCGGCGTTTTCAGATCATGCGAAATCGAGGTCAGCAGGGCCGAGCGCAGCCGGTCGGCCTCGGCGGCGAGCTTGGCCCGGTCGACGTCGGCGACCAGTTGGATGCGCTCGATCGCCACCGCAGCCTGGTCGGCCAGCGCGTCGAGCAGGCGCTGTTGCTCGGGCGTCAGCAGCGGGCCCTGCTTGTCATTGTCGAGGCCGACGACACCGAGCGCGGTGCGCCCCGTGCGCAAGGGAAGATAGAGGCGTTTGGCGCCGGGCAGCGTGTCGGCGCCGCGCCCGGCGGCACGGTTGTGCTCCCAGGCCCAGCGGGCGGCGGCGATGTCGGCCTCGGCCAGCGTGTCGTCGGGCGGATAACCGGCCTTGACGGTTATGGTGCCGTCTTCGGGCAGAAGCAGCACCACGCGCAGCTTCAGCATCGAGGCGATCTGGAAGGCGGTGGCCCAGAGAACGTCATCGAGCGTACCGGCGCCGGCGAGCTTCTTGGAGAACAGATAGATGTCTTCCGTGGCCCGCGCCCGCGAGCGTGCGGCGACCGCCTGACGCTGCACGCGGGCCGTCAGGTCGCTGGCGATGACGGCGACGACCAGAAACACGCCGAGCGCGACAATGCTCTCCGGATCCCGGATCGTCAGCGTGTAGCGCGGCTCCAGGAAGAAATAGTTGAAGGCAACGGCGCTGACGACGCAGGCATACAGGGCCGGCCAGAGACCACCGGCGACGGCCGACGTCAGCACCCCGATGAGGAAGATGATCGCGAGGTTGCGAACGTCGAGAAACTGGTCGAGCAGGACGGCGAAAGCGAGCGAGCCGGCGACAAAAGCGGTAGCCTTGAGATAGGGCCGGATCTGGAATTGCAATTGCTCGTCGGCCGCCTTGACGCTTCTCGAACTTGCCTCGGCATCACGCTCGGTTCCGGAAATGACATGGACGCTGATGTCGCCGGCGTTGCGGATCAGGTCATGGGTGAGCGATCCCTCGATCAGTTCGCGCCAGCGCGACCGGGTCGGCCTGCCGACCACGATATGGGTGAAGTTGTTCGCCGTCGCGTGGCGGACGATATCCTGCGCGACGTTCTGGCCGGGAATGGTCGTCACCTCGGCGCCGAGCTGCTCGGCAAGGCGCAGCAGCGTGGCGAGGCGGTCCTTGTCTTCCTCGGACATGCCGGCCGAGCGAGGCGTATCCACATGAAGCGCCGTCCATGGCGCGCGAAGCCGGTCGGCCAGCCTGCGGGCATAGCGGATGCGGGCAGCACCGCCCGGACGCGCGTCGACGCAGACGAGAACCCGTTCCCCGGCAGCCCACGGCCCCGAAATGGCGTGCGCCTGCATGTGGTTGAGCAATTGCTCGTCGACGCGCTGGGCCGTGCGGCGCAGCGCCAGCTCCCGCAGCGCCGTCAGATTGCCCGGCGAGAAATAGTTCTCGATGGCGCGTTGCGCGGTGTTGGGGAAATAGACCTTGCCTTCCTGCAGTCGCTTGATCAGGTCATCGGGGGTCAGATCGATGATTTCGACGTCGTCGGCCTGGTCGATGATGGAATCGGGAACCGTCTCGCGAACCCTGACCCGCGTGATCTGGGCGACGACGTCGTTCAGGCTTTCGACATGCTGGATGTTGAGCGTCGTGTAGACATCGATGTCTCGCGCCAGGATTTCCTGGACGTCGAGGTAGCGCTTGGGATGGCGGCTGCCGGGCGCGTTGGTGTGGGCGAGCTCGTCGACGAGGACCAGCGCCGGGCGCCGGGCGAGGATGGCATCGATGTCCATCTCGTCGAGAATACGCCCCTTGTAGTGGACCTTGCGGCGGGGAATGACTTCATAACCCTCGACCAGGGCCTGGGTTTCCCGACGGCCATGCGTCTCGACGACGCCGATCACCACGTCGATGCCGTCGGCCAGCCTGGCACGGCCCGACATCAGCATCTCGTAAGTCTTGCCGACACCTGGTGCCGCACCGAGGAATATACGCAGACGGCCGCGCCCCTCCCGCTCGGCATGCTCGAGCAGCGCATCGGGGGAAGGTCTGTTTTCGCTGCTGCTGTCTTCCGGCATCGGAACCGATCATGAATGGCGCCGGGGATGCTGTCGATCCCTGCACCTGCCATCAACTATTTCGCGGCGTCCAGCGCCATGTTGAGCGCCAGCACGTTGACCACAGGCTCTCCCATGAAACCGAGTTCCCGGCTCTCGACCCGGCCGTCGACGAGCGCCTTGACCTTGGCTTCGTCGATGCCCCTGGCCTTGGCCACGCGGGGAACCTGGAAATAGGCGGCCTCCGGGCTGATCTGCGGGTCGAGGCCGCTGCCGGACGTCGTGACGAGATCCATCGGCACCGGCGCGTTCGGGTTTTCCGCCTTCAGCTTCCCGGCATCGCCCTTGATGCGCTCGATCAGCTTGGGATTGGTCGGGCCGAGATTGGAGCCGCCGGAGGCGCTGGCGTCATAGCCATTGCCGGCGGCCGAAAGCCTGCCATGGAAATACTTGTCGCTGGCGAATGCCTGGCCGATCAGTTCGGAGCCGATCACCTTGCCATCCTTTTCGATCAGGCTGCCATTGGCCTGCTTCGGGAACAGCGCCTGCGCGATTCCGGTCATACCCAGCGGATAGACCAGGCCGGTCAGCACGGTTAAGAAAACGATCATGACGATCGCGGGTCTGATTTGCTTGAGCATCGGAATTGTCCTTATGCGAGGCCAAGGGCCGTGACGGCCAGGTCGATTATCTTGATGCCGACGAACGGTACGACGATGCCGCCAAGGCCATAGACGAGAAGGTTGCGGCTGAGCAGCGCACCGGCGCCGATCGCCCTGTATTTGACGCCGCGCAGCGACAGCGGGATCAGAACGATGATGATCAGCGCGTTGAAGATGATGGCCGACAGGATGGCGCTCTGCGGTGTCGCCAGATGCATGATGTTGAGCGCTTGCAGCGGGCCGGCGGTTTGGCCAGGCGCGACGTAGAAGACGGCGAACATGGCCGGGATGATGGCGAAGTATTTGGCCACATCGTTGGCGATGGAGAAAGTGGTCAGCGAGCCGCGCGTCATCAGCAGCGCCTTGCCGATCTCGACGATCTCGATCAGCTTGGTCGGGTCGCTGTCGAGATCGACCATGTTGCCGGCCTCGCGAGCGGCGACCGTGCCGGTGTTCATGGCGACCCCGACATCGGCTTGGGCGAGCGCCGGCGCATCATTGGTGCCGTCGCCGCACATGGCGACCAGTTTGCCCCTGGCCTGCTCGTCGCGGATCAGCTTCAGCTTGTCCTCGGGCGTCGCCTGGGCAAGGAAATCGTCGACGCCGGCTTCCGCCGCGATGGCCGCCGCCGTCATCGGGTTGTCGCCGGTGATCATCACCGTGCGGATGCCCATCTTGCGCAGCTCGGCGAAACGCTCGCGGATGCCGCCCTTGACGATATCCTTGAGGTGAACGATGCCGAGCAGGCGCCCGTCCCGCTCGACCGCCAGCGGCGTGCCGCCGGATTTTGCGACCTCGTCGGCAATCGCCTGCAGGTCGCGCACGGTGTCGCTGCTGGGGCGCGCGCCACGGGCAGCGACGGTCGACCGGTTGACATGGGCGAGCACGGAATCGACCGCGCCCTTGCGCACCGAGGAGCCGTCAATGTCGACACCGCTCATGCGGGTCTGCGCGGTGAACGGCACGAAGGTCGCGTGCAGCGTCGCCATGTCGCGGGCACGGATGGCGTATTTCTCCTTGGCCAGCACGACGATCGAGCGGCCCTCCGGCGTTTCGTCGGCGAGCGAGGCAAGCTGCGCCGCGTCGGCCAGTTCCTGCTCGGTGACGCCCTTGACCGGACGGAACTCGGTCGCCTGGCGGTTGCCGAGCGTGATGGTGCCGGTCTTGTCGAGCAACAGCGTGTCGACATCGCCCGCCGCTTCCACGGCGCGGCCCGACATGGCCAGCACGTTGAAGCGCACCAGCCGGTCCATGCCGGCGATGCCGATGGCCGACAGCAGCGCGCCGATCGTGGTCGGGATCAGGGTCACGAACAAAGCGACAAGTACGGTGACCGAAATATAGCCGCCCGAATAGGAAGCAAAACTCGGTATGGTCGCCGTGGCCAGCACGAAGATCAGCGTCATGCCGACGAGCAGGATGTTGAGCGCGATCTCGTTCGGCGTCTTCTGGCGCTCGGCGCCCTCGACAAGCGAAATCATGCGGTCAAGGAATGTGTGTCCGGCGGCGGCGGTGATGCGGACGCGGATCCAGTCGGACAGCACCTGGGTGCCGCCGGTGACCGCCGAGCGGTCGCCGCCGGATTCGCGGATCACCGGCGCGGATTCGCCCGTGATCGCCGCCTCGTTGACCGAGGCGACGCCTTCGATCACCTCGCCGTCGGATGGGATGATGTCGCCCGCTTCGACCAGCACGGCGTCGCCGACCTTCAAGCTGGTGCCGGGCACCGTCTGGAACTTGGTGCGGTCCTCGCCGGTCAGCAGCTTGGCCTGCATCTCGGTGCGCGCCTTGCGCAGCGAATCCGCCTGCGCCTTGCCGCGCCCCTCGGCGACGGCTTCGGCGAAATTGGCGAAGAGCACCGTGAACCACAGCCAGATGATGATCTGCAGCGTAAAGCGCGGATCGCCACCGCCGGTGAGGAGATCCTTGACGAACAGCACTGATGTCAGCGCCGTGACCACCGCGACGACGAACATCACCGGATTGCGGGCCAGCGTGCGTGGATCGAGCTTGCGGAAGGCGCCGCCGATGGCGGGCCACAGGATGCGTGCATCCATGATGCTCGCGGATTTTGAGTGTCTCATCTTGAAGCTCCAGCTTCGCTGTTGTTGGTCGGCACCGACCGATCGGGCGCCTGAAGAAGATGCGGAAGCCCGTAGGCCAGCAACCAAAGGGCGATCATGACGATGGCAAGTCCGAGGAACGTCGACATCGTCGGAAAGGGAGGAGGCTTGCCGCCCCTTTCACCTTCACCGTCGGGCCGATGCCGGCCATTCGGACGTCTGATGTTGAACATGGACATGTCCGCCTCAGAAGGTCTGCCCGTGGATCATCGCCAGATGCTCGACGATCGGGCCGACGGCGAGCGCCGGGAAGAAGGTCAGGCCGCCGACGATGACGATGACGCCGACCAGCAGCCCGACGAACAGCGGACTGTCGGTGGGGAAGGTGCCGGCCGAGGCCGGCACGGTTTTCTTCGCCGCCAACGAACCCGCGATGGCGAGCGCCGGGACGATGACCAGGAAACGGCCCATCAGCATGCCGATGCCGAGCGTGACGTTGTACCAGGGCGTGTTGCCGCTGAGGCCGGCGAAGGCCGAGCCGTTGTTGGCGGCCGCCGACGTGTAGGCGTAGAGCATTTCGGAGAAACCATGCGGGCCGCCATTGGCGATGGACGCGACGGCACTCGGCAGGATCACCGCGGCGGCGGTGAAGACGAGCATCGCCAGCGGCAGGCACAGGATCGCCAGCATCGCCATCTTGACCTCCTTGGCCTCGATCTTCTTGCCGAGATATTCGGGCGTGCGTCCCACCATCAGCCCGGCGACGAAGACCGCGATCAGGATGAACATCAGGATGCCGTAGAAACCGGCACCGACGCCGCCGACGATGACTTCGCCGAGCTGCATGTTGATGATCGGGACCATGCCGCCGAGTGCGGTGAAACTGTCGTGCATGGCATTGACGGCGCCACAGGACGCGGCCGTGGTGATGACCGCGAACAGCGCCGACAGCGCGATGCCGAAGCGGGTCTCCTTGCCTTCCATATTGCCGCCGTCAATGCCCAGCGCGTGCACCAGCGGATTGCCCGCGGCTTCCGCCCAGTAACAGACGGCGACGCCGGCGGTGAACAGAACGCCCATCGACGCCAGGATCGCCCAGCCCTGCCGCCGGTTGCCGACCATGCGGCCGAAGACGTTGGTGAGAGCAGCGCCGAGCGCGAAGATCGTCACCATCTGGATCAGGTTGGAAATCGCGTCGGGATTTTCGAACGGATGCGCCGCATTGGCGTTGAAGAAACCGCCACCATTGGTGCCAAGCATCTTGATGGCCACCTGCGAAGCGACCGGCCCAAGCGCGATCGTCTGCTTGGCGCCCTCCAGCGTGGTGGCGTCGACATAGGGCCCAAGCGTCTGCGGCATGCCGAGCCAGACATAAACCAGCGTCAGCACGATGCAGAGCGGCAAGAGCACGTAGAGGATGCATCGGGTCATATCGACCCAGAAGTTGCCGATGGATCTGCCGGAGGCGCGGGCGAAGCCTCGGATCAGCGCGATCGCGATCGCGACGCCGGTTGCCGCCGAAACGAAATTCTGGACCGTCAGGCCGGCCATCTGCACGAGATAGGACATCGTGCTTTCGCCGCCGTAGTTCTGCCAGTTGGTGTTGGTTACGAAGCTGGCGGCCGTGTTGAACGCAAGCGCCGGGCCCACCGCGCTCATGCCTGCGGGGTTGTAGGGCAGGCTGCCTTGCAGGCGCTGCAGGAGATAGAGCACCAGGAAGCCGGCAAGATTGAAGAGCAGCAGGGCCACCGCATAGGCGGCCCAGTGTTGTTCTTCTCGCTCGCTGGTTCCGCAAATGCGGTAGAGCCCGCGCTCCAGCGGGCCGAAGATGGGTGAAAGCGGCGTGCGCTCACCGTTGAAGACGCGGTGCATATAGAAGCCAAGCGGCTTCACAAGCAAAACGATGATCCCGCAAAAGACCAGGATCTGTATCCAACCGTTCAGTGTCATGGCTGTGGCTTTCCGTGCCTTCAGAAGCGTTCTGGACGAACGAGCGCGTAGGTCAGGTAGGCGAGCAGGAACACCGTCACGCCGCCACCGAGGATGTAATCGAAAAGCATGGTCCGGTCCTTCAGCTCAAATTCCATCGCAGGCTCTGACGTAGGCAAAGGACAGGGCAAAAAACAAAATCCCCATCCCCAGAAAAACGATGTCCATTGTTCTTGTTCCTTGCTTCCACTTTTCTACTTCGCCCTAGCCTGGCCAGCTCGGCACCCACGTCGAAACAGTGCGCCGCACTTCAAGTGGCGGCCACGTCCGACGTTTTTCTCAAGGGAATATGGGCCCGATCGCCATAAAGGTTCGAGACGGCGCGAGGCGGAAAGAAATAGGAATTTCATAAAGGTTTTGCCGCCTCGTCGCCGTCAGCGAACCGGCGTTTCGATTTGGATCTGGTGGGTTGCGGCGCGCAACCACGCCTTGCGGCAAGCACTGGGCGTTCGGGCGATGGCGGGCATTAACATCCGTTAGAGTGCGCTTATTCGCTGACAAACACCCCCGCTGATGGAACAACCACCCGGCCCGCGAATTGTCGGTCGAATCTCATAAACCCGTCAGCCTGAGGTCCAGCCGCATCATGCCCAGATACTATCTCGATCTCTACAATAGCGACGGGCTGACGATGGACGGTGACGGCCAGGTCTTCGAAACCCGCGAGCGCATGCGGCGAGAAGCGATCCGCATCCCACCTCGTCCGCGACGAGATGACCGAGAATGATCATACGGCCATCCCCGTCAAGGTACGCGACGAGGGCGGACGCCATATCTTCGAGGCATCGCTTGTCGTCTCTTCCAGGTGGTGTGACTGACAGCTTTCAGCCCGAGCACCGATGACAAACGTTTCCCAATTATCATTTGTAATCGTCGCCCCCCCCGCAACGCTGCACCATGGGGCTTGAGGACGATGGAGGCGGCGATTGTTCCGAAAACGGTGCCTCCCAGGACGGAGTAGCGGCACATGGTTCGTGCAAAAGTCGACACCCAGCGTGACGAGCGCGCCAAGCGTGAATCGCAGATCTTGATCGATGCAGAGCGGGCAGCCCGCGAGGAAAAGACAGCCAGGCTGAGAGCGCTGCGCCTTGCCGCGCGAGCGGCGAACGGACCTGAAGCGGCGAGCCCCAGGCCGGCACCCCGACACGCGCATCCGAAAGGGTGACGGCAAGACGCGTGCCCGCCTTATGGAAGGGCTATGTTGCGGTTGCTATGAGCGATCCGCCGATTGTGTTCTGAAATTCGCCATCATCCAGGGCTGCGCCGCATTCCCGGCTGTCTCATTCTCGGCTGTCTGGCGCTTCGCAAACAGGCGAAGCTTTGCCGCACTGTTTCCCAGCGAGACGCCGGGCTTCTCGACAACAAGGTCGGCAATATCAAGGCTGGCATCCTCGCTAATTCAAAGCCACGCGATTGACGCTGACAGGATTTGGATCGGTGACAGTACGACCTCGAACATCCCCAAGTACACCACGCTAACGCAGTTCAAGGCGTACCTGAAGACGTACTTCGATACGCTCTACGCGCCGGTGTGCCGAAATTCCTCGAACAACGTCCGACAACACTAGTTCCTCGCGGATGGCTGCTATTACCGTCGGTGCGACAAACATCACCATGAGGTACGGCAGCGGCGGTTCGGCCTGTGGGCATGATGGACCTTAGGAGCGATCATCAAATGCCTTGGCTGGGGGAAAAAAAGCGGACGGCACCATGAACTGGGTGCGGATGATCGCCAGGGCGTGTCGCGGTCGCGACTCTAATGAGGCGCGAGCCCGGCTCGTCCATCTGGACTGACACTCTGGATGATCGAACCGGGCCTTCCCGCAAACGTCAAACGTTAGCCACCCATCTTCTTTGCCATCGCGCAGAACTCTGCGTGCGACTTGTTAACAGCGGCATCGCCGCAGTCTTTCAGCACCGCCTTACGCTCATCGGGTTTCATGGCCGTCCACGCGGTCTTGAAATCCTTTTCGGATTTCATTGACTTCATGCCGGCATCGGTGAAGAACGGCGACATCTTGGCCGGGTCATCGAGTGCTGACGTGCCGCCGCTCGTAGAAGCAGCTATTGCAGTACTACCCATCATTGCGAGCGCAATTGCGCCCATACTGAGCACTTTGATGTTCATTTGAATATCCTCCGTAGGTCATTCACCAAGGTTGTGACCGTAACGGAAGAACGTGTACTGACTCGGGTCGGTTCCCGCGCGCTGCAAAACAAACTTGCGATTCGAGCTGAGCGCGTCCGGGTTGATCAGATGCCCGCCCTCTTTCTTCTGGTGACACATCAGCCGGCTACCCCGCTGCTCGGTAATCATGCACTCGGCCCTTTTGCCCAACCTGAAAGGACGTCTTTTGCCACGAGGAAGAATTCGCTAGGCGCCCGGGCCGAGGTGTAGGGTAGGCGGGACGTCCCAAGCTCCCACCACATTCTTGCCCGGGACCTGCTTTCCAAATAAGCAGAGAACACCCAGCGGTTTGACCGAGGAGCGGCTGTCGCCCCCCGGGTTCAATCCACTACGCGCACCGCGAAGCTCTTCCCAAGTAAGCGACCGACCAAATTAAGTTGATTTAATTACATAAATTGTAGCAAACAGCACGCCTATCATGGCGGCCCATGAACATAATGCCAGCCAAAGGGTTATACCGCTGTCTCTGTGGCGACGGGCTTTTTGAGAGGCGATGCTGGAAGACCAAGCTCTTAGACCGCTGATCCAAAGACCTAATGCGATCACGCACCCAATTGAAAAGACCGCAGCCTTGATCATTGGTGCTTTTTAGGTGCCAAGAGTTAACTTTGGATTCGAGGCAAGGCGGTGAGGCTGTGCGAGGAGACCTGTGGCAGGAGCTTGAGTGATACGAGGACAGGCGAAAGGTTGGCTGACGGGCCCGGCGATTGCTCCAGATTGGTCTAAGTAGTTGGTCGAAGCTATAATAACCAATTCCACTAACCATTTGATTTTGCCGGCGTAAATGCCACAGTCGTGAGAATGGCGGAGAGAGCGGGATTCGAACCCGCGTTACGGTTTCCCGTAAACACACTTTCCAGGCGTGCGCCTTCAACCACTCGGCCACCTCTCCGTCCTTTGCCTTCGCGCCGGCCGGTTTCGCCGTGCGGGTTGGGGAGATGCATCTCCTTGGGCCTGCGGCGCGGAGCTTCCGCGCCATGGATGCCGTCCAACCAACGGGCATCCTTCCCCGGCACCTGAGCCGTCAAAGCAACAGGCGCGGGGCTCATCTAGTCGATCCCGCGCCGAATGCCAAGCCATAACGGCAGTCTATTCGCTTTGCCGACCACACAGCGTTTCGCAAAGCCGCCGTCGTACCCGAATTTGAGACGACGGCACCCGAATGATGTGCACAGGCAAGGGGCGGCTTCTTCGCCGGTTCGGTGATCGCCGATGTCGCCGGGATAAGCTGCTTCGAGGGCGATTGCGGCTATTTCGCCGCCTTCATCGGCCTGGCCGGACTGGTGGTCGGCGCCATCGCCGGCGGCATTCTCGCCGTCTGGCTCGCTCACCGGCATAGGCGTCGGCCGGCCGCATAGGGCCGGTGGCGTAGGAAGAGGAAGCCCGAGCCTTCAAATTCGCGTATCGCGGTTGCGGGCAAGCCATCCCCATTCTATTTCTCGTTTCGGGACACGTGCCGAAGGTTCCTGGAAAGCGTCCAGGATCGGCCGGGGGAGAGCCTTGATGTTTCGTTTCATCTTTCGTCTTGCTGCCATGGTCGCGCTGTCGGTTTCCGTCATCATGGCGGTGCTCGACACCACCCGCACGGTGGCGGCTTCGGCCCTTGTGCTCACCCCGCTCAACGCCAGCTGGCTGGCCGTCTCGCCGGACACAAGGGCGGCCTTCGAAACCTTCGTCCGCGCCAAAGCCAGTCCACTGCTGTGGGATGGCGCCATTGCCTGGGTGCTCAACCAGCCGGGATTTGCCGTGTTCGCGGTGCTGGCCTTCCTGCTCTACGCCATCGGCTACAAGCGGCAGCGGCGTGCAGGTCAGTTCGCCGCCAACTGATCCGCAAGGACCAAACTGCCGGCACGGCTTGCCCTTGGCACGCTTTTCCAAAGGGTCAAAATTCCGCGTGAATTTTGTTTCGGGCCGTGCCAGATTGCCGCCGAGCGGGAGGTCAGTACACTCCTGGCTGACGTCGCATGCCTGCCGCAGAACCGGACAGGCGGGCGGGGCGTAACGGAAAAAATAACCGACAGGGTGTGGATCACATGAAACGTATCGTTCTCGGCCTTCTGGCCGCAACCGCAATGGTTCTTCCGGCTTTTGCCGCGGATGTCCAGCCGGCCATCCTCTATGATCTGGGCGGCAAGTTCGACAAATCGTTCAACGAAGCGGCCTATCACGGCGCCGAGAAGTTCAAGACCGAGACCGGCACGCCCTATGTCGAATTCGAGGTGTCCAATGCCTCGCAGCGCGAGCAGGCGCTGCGCCGCTTCGCCGAGGACGGCCACAACCCGATCGTCATGGCCGGCTTCGCCTGGGAGGATGCGCTGAAGAAGGTCGCGGCCGAATATCCCGATCTCAACTTCGCCATCATCGACGATGCCGTCGACCTGCCCAATGTCCGCTCGCTGGTGTTCAAGGAGAACGAAGGCTCCTACCTCGTCGGCATCATGGCGGCGATGGCCTCGAAGTCGAAGAAGGTCTCCTTCGTCGGCGGCATGGACATCCCGCTGATCCGCAAATTCGAATGCGGCTATGTCGGTGGCGCCAAGGCGGCCGGTGCGACGGAAGTGATCCAGAATATGACCGGCGACACGCCGGCCGCCTGGAACGATCCGGCCAAGGGCGGCGAAATCGCCAAGACGCAGATCGACCAGGGCTCCGACGTGGTCTACGCCGCGGCCGGCGGCACCGGCGTCGGCGTGCTGCAGGCGGCGGCTGATGCCGGCAAGCTCGGCATCGGCGTTGATTCCAACCAGAACGGCCTGCAGCCCGGCAAGGTGCTGACTTCGATGATGAAGCGCGTCGACGTGGCAGTCTACACCGCCTTCATGGACGGCAAGAACGGCACTTTCAAGGGCGGCGTCGAAAACCTCGGCCTCAAGGAAGGCGGCGTCGACTACGCCATGGACGACAACAACAAGGCGCTGGTGACCGACGCGATGAAGGCTGCTGTCGAAAAGGCCAAGGCCGACATTATCGCCGGCAAGATCCAGGTGCACGACTACACGGCCGACAACGCCTGCCCCTATTGATCGGCAGCGCTCTTCAGCCATGATTTTGCAGACCGCCGGGTGAAAGCCCGGCGGTTTGTTCTTGCTGGATGGGGCGACGCTTCAATCCGTCCGGAGGGAATGACATTCGAGAGAGCGATGCAGCTGACAATCGAACCTATGCAGGACCACGACATCGAGACCGTGGCGCGGCTGCGCCTCGCGGCCTTTTTCGAAGGCACGGGAAGGACGCTTGAAGACGATGCGGCAGGACTTCGAAAATTGCTTGCAGGCGACGGGTTCGAGGCGGCCCTGGTTGTCCGGATTGACGGTGTGCCGGTCGGCACCTGCCTGTTTGTGCGCGACGAGTTGGAACCGGCGCACGATCTGACGCCTTGGCTGGCGGGCCTTGTCGTCGACACCCCGTATCGAGGCAAAGGGATTGGCACGGCGCTGGTCAATGCGATCGAAGCGCATGCGGTCTCCGTCGGTGTCGAGACGCTTTATCTCTACACCTGGGAAGCGCGCGACTTCTACGCGGCTCTTGGCTGGACTTGGGTGGAGACATTCGAGCAGGATGGCGAGACGATGCTGCTGATGTCGCGTGGACTTGGCCTATAATCTTCCCATCAGATAGCCGAACACGAACACAGCAATCAGCGCAGCGGCAATGATCATCCCGCACCGGCCGCCAAGACAATGCACACCGAACCCATGTGGCTTCCGGGCAAGGCCATGGACCACCGGCTTGACGTCGTCCAGGCCGGCGGAGCGCATCTGCGGCAGTTCGGCAATGCGTGTGGTGATCAGCTTCCAGCGGTCCGCTTCTTCCGCTGGCCGACCGCGATCGAAGAGATGCATACGTTCGGCGATCCGCACCACGGCGTCTCGGAAGGCAGGATCGATTTCGAGATCATGCTCGGCCCGTTCGCGCTCGGTATCGTTCATCAAGCCGAGCACATAGTCGCCGGCCCTTGCGATGCGATCGCCCTCCCCGGCCATGGCTCCCCTCCACTCTACCAGTGAGGCGGTTTGGTCACCGGCACGTCTGACCCCGCTTGCTCCTCGAGCGCCAAGAAACGCTCGGTCAGCGCGTCGAGCTTGCGCTGCATGCGCTCGATCACTGTCCACTGCTCCGCGATCTGGCCCGACAGTTCCTCGATGGTCTTTTCCTGCTCGGCGGCGCGGATTTCCAGCGTTGTCAGCCGGTCGTCGGGCGTGGTCATGCAAAGTCCCCAGTTTGTACCGCGATGTTTGCGCCGCGGTTTCAATTCGGCTTCGCCATATTAGCGAATGTGAGAGCTTCGGCCACGTTCGAAATTGACAAGCGCGCAGGGATTTGTCGAGAGTGGACGCTGCTTCGGCCAATTGGCATGGGCGGAGCGTCATGCTAGGCATTTTGACCAAGCGATAAAAAAATAAGAGTGGGACAGGCTGCATGGCGCAAGCCGCAATCGAACTGATCGGCATCAACAAGAGTTTTGGCGCCGTTCGCGCCAACCGCGACATCAATCTGGAGATCGCGCGCGGCACCATCCACGGCATCGTCGGTGAAAATGGTGCCGGCAAGTCGACGCTGATGTCGATCCTCTATGGCTTCTACCAGGCCGACAGCGGCGAGATCCGCGTCGGCGGCAAGCCGGCGTCGATCAAGACGCCCAACGACGCGATCGCACTCGGTATCGGCATGGTGCACCAGCATTTCATGCTGGTCGACAATTTCTCGGTGCTGGAGAACATTATTCTCGGCGCCGAAAACGATGCGCTCTTGAAGAGCAGCATCGCCAAGGCGCGTTCCGAGCTGGAGCGGCTGGAGCGCGAATACGGGCTGGAAGTCGATCCCGACGCGATCATCGAGGAACTGCCGGTCGGCCTGCAGCAGCGTGTCGAAATTCTCAAGGCGCTCTATCGCGGCGCCGAGATCCTGATCCTCGACGAGCCAACGGGCGTGCTGACGCCGGCCGAGGCCGACCATCTGTTCCGCATCCTCAAGCAGTTGAAGGAACAGGGCAAGACGGTGGTTCTGATCACCCACAAGCTGCGCGAGATCATGGCCATCACCGACACCGTGTCGGTCATGCGCCAGGGCACGATGGTAGCAACCCGGGAGACGAAGAAAACCACCGTCGAGGAACTGGCCGAACTGATGGTCGGGCGCCGTGTGCTTCTGCGGGTCGAAAAGGGCGAAGCGGAAGCCGGCGCCGTCAAGCTCGCGGTCAAGAACCTGACGGTCAGGGATTCCCGTGGCGTCACCATGGTCGACGACATCTCCTTCGACGTGCGCGCCGGCGAGATCGTCGGCATCGCCGGCGTCGCCGGCAACGGCCAATCCGAGCTGCTCGAGGCGATTTCCGGCATCAGGCATGCCGTTTCAGGCTCGGTCATGCTCGACGACAAGCCGATCGACCTGACGGGCAAGGCCGATCCCGGCGAATTGCGCGACCGCGGCCTCGCGCATGTGCCGGAGGACCGCCATCATGTCGGGCTGGTGCTGGCCTTCGAGGAGAACGAGAACTCCATCCTCGGCTATCACGACGACCCCCGCTATCTCAAAGGGCCATTCCTCAATGTCGACGCCATCATGGCCGATGCGAAGGACAAGATCGAGAAATACGATATCCGTCCCGGCAATCCGCGCCTGAAGACCGCCAATTTTTCAGGCGGCAACCAGCAGAAGATCGTGCTGGCGCGGGAGATGGAACAGGATCCCGGCGTGCTGATCGTCGGCCAGCCGACGCGCGGCGTCGATGTCGGCGCCATCGAATTCATTCACAAGCGCCTGATCGCCATGCGCGACCAGGGCAAGGCCGTGCTGGTGGTGTCGGTCGAGCTCGACGAAATCCGCTCGCTCTCCGACCGCATCCTGGTGATGTTTGCCGGCCGCATCGTCGGCGAACGCGGCCCCGAAGCGACCGAAGGCGAGCTCGGCCTGCTGATGGCCGGGGTCGAGCAGGAGGCCGCCGCATGAGCACGCCTTACGCCAAATTGCCGGCCTGGGCCGACTATGGGCTGATCCCGCTGATCAATCTGGCCGTGGCTTTCATCGTCGCCGGCTTCGTCGTGCTATTGGTCGGCGAAAATCCGTTCCGCGCCGCAATCATCCTGGTCCAGGGCGCCTTCGGCAAGGGAACAGGCATCGCCTTCACCCTCTTCTATGCCACCACCTTCATCTTCACCGGGCTCTCGGTGGCGGTGGCCGCGCATTGCGGCCTGTTCAACATCGGCACCGAGGGGCAGGCCTACATCGCCGGTCTCGGCATCGCCATCGTCTGCCTGTCCTTCGACAGCGTGCTGCCCTGGTGGTTGACATTCCCGCTGGCCATCGTCGCTTCGGCGCTTGTGGGCGCCTTGTGGGCGCTGATCCCGGCCTATCTGCAGGCCAAGCGTGGCTCGCACATCGTCATCACCACCATCATGTTCAACTTCATCGCCGCCTCGATCATGGTCTACCTTTTGGTGGGGCCGTTGAAGCCGGCCGGGTCGCAAGCCCCGCAAACCCGGAACTTCCTTGCCGGAGCCGAACTGCCCAAACTCAACTGGATCATCGAGCTGTTCGGCGCCAAGATCCGTTCGGCCCCGCTCAACGTCACCTTCCTGCTGGCCTTGGTCATGGCCTTCCTGGTCTGGCTGCTGATCTGGCGCACCAGGCTCGGCTATGAGATGCGCACCTATGGTCACAGCCCGAAGGCGGCGCGCTACGCCGGCATTTCGGAAACCCGCATCATCATCACCGCGATGATGATCTCAGGCGCGCTCGCCGGCATGATGGCGCTCAATCCGGTGATGGGCGACCAGCACAATGTCGCGATCGACTTCGTCTCCGGCGCCGGCTTCGTCGGCATCGCCGTGGCGCTGATGGGGCGCCTGCACCCAGTCGGCATCGTGCTGGCGGCGATCCTGTTCGGCATGCTCTATCAGGGCGGCGCCGAACTCGCCTTCGAGATGCCGGCGATCAGCCGCGACATGATCGTCATCATCCAGGGATTGGTCATCCTGTTCGCCGGCGCACTCGAACATATGTTCAGGCCTTACATCCAGGCGCTGTTCGCCTCGTTCAGCCCACGGTCGGTCGGCATGGAAGCGGTCAAGGGAAAGGGCGCCTGAGATGGACGTGTTCAACGCGATCGTCCAGACATTGGACTCGACCATCCGCCTCTCGGTTCCGCTGCTGCTGGCGTGCCTTGCCGGCCTCTATTCGGAACGCGCCGGCATCTTCGACATAGGGCTCGAAGGCAAGATGCTGGTTGGCGCATTCGCGGGCGCGGCCGCGGCGTCGGTCTTCCACTCGGCCTTGCTCGGCCTCGGCATGGCCATCCTGATCTCGGTCGCCTTTGCCATGGTGCACGGCTTCGCCTCGATCACCCATCGCGGCAACCAGATCGTTTCGGGCGTGGCGATCAATTTCATCGCCGCCGGATCGACCATCATCCTCGGCCAGGCCTGGTTCCAGCAGGGCGGGCGCACGCCGGCGCTGCAGCCGGGCGAACGGTTCGAAGCGATCATCTGGCCTGGCGCCGATGCCGTCAGGGATGTGCCGATCATCGGCCCGATCTATGCGGAGTTGATCTCCGGTCATTCGCTGCTGGTCTACCTCGCCTTCCTTATGGTGCCCTTCACCTGGTGGGTGCTGTTTCGCACCCGCTTCGGCCTCAGGCTGCGCGCCGTCGGCGAAAATCCCGCCGCCGTCGACACCGCCGGCATTTCCGTCGCCTGGCTGCGCTACAGAGCGCTCATCTGCACCGGCATCCTCACCGGCGTCGCCGGCGCCTATCTGTCGATGGTGCAGAATGGCGGCTTCGTGAAGGACATGACCGCCGGCAAGGGCTACATCGCGCTGGCCGCGCTGATCTTCGCCAAGTGGAAGCCGGTCAACGCCATGTTCGCCTGCCTTCTGTTCGGCTTCCTCGACGCGCTGTCGATCCGCTTGCAGGGCTCGCCGCTGCCCATCATCGGCAAGGTGCCGGTGCAGTTCATGCAAGCCCTGCCCTATATCCTCACCGTCGTCCTGCTCGCCGGCTTCATCGGCAAGGCGATCCCGCCCCGCGCCGGCGGCGTGCCCTATGTCAAGGAGCGCTGAGCGGACGGAATCCACTGGCGGGCGGCTTTTGAACGAGATCGTGGGAGAGAACAACTGAATGTCGCATGATCTGTTCGAAGCGGCCAAGACCGCCATGGCCAAGGCCTACGCGCCCTATTCCAAGTTTCCCGTGGGCGCCGCCTTGCGTACCGAGGACGGACGCATCTTCACCGGCGCCAACGTCGAGGTCGCCTCCTATCCGGAGGGCTGGTGCGCCGAGACGACCGCGCTTGGCCACTACATCATGGGCGGCGGCGGCAAGATCGTCGAAATCGCCGTCCTTGCCGAACGCATAGCCAAATGCACGCCTTGCGGTGGCTGCCGCCAGCGGCTGGCCGAATTCTGCCGCCCTGAAACCAAGCTCTATCTCTGCGACGACACGGGTGTGGCCGAGACCGTGACCATGGGCGACATGTTCCCCTACGGCTTCCGCGGCGACATTTTGAAGTGAAGCGCTGGCTGAAATGAAGCATCTGCTGAACCACGGGCTGGCTGAAATGACGGAAAAGGCGCTGGATCATCTCATCGAGAAGCTGGACGGGCTGGCGCCATCGACCGCGCTGGTGCTGGGATCAGGCCTCGGCGTCCTTGTCGACCGGATCGAGAACCCGATCCGCGTCTCCTATGCCGACCTGCCCGGCTTTCCCAGGAGCGACGTCAGCGGCCATGCCGGCGAGGTGGTGGCGGGACTGTTTGCCGGCACGCCGGTGCTGATGCTGTCCGGCCGCGCCCACTACTACGAGCACGGCAACGCGGCTGCGATGCGTCCGGTGCTGGAAGTGCTTGCCGGCATCGGCATCACAAAACTGATCCTCACCAATGCCGCCGGCTCGCTCGATCCGGACATGCCGCCGGGCTCCGTCATGCTGATCACGGACCACATCAACTTCTCCGGCACCAACCCGCTGATCGGCGAGCCGAGCGACCGCCGCTTCGTCGGCCTGACCGAAGCCTATGATGCCGGCATCCGCAAGGCGATCGAGCGCGCGGCGGACGCGACCGGCACCGCTCTGCACAAGGGCGTCTATATGTGGTTTTCCGGGCCGTGTTTCGAAACGCCGGCCGAAATCCGCATGGCGCGCATCATGGGCGCCAACGCGGTCGGCATGTCGACCGTGCCGGAAGTCATTCTGGCCCGTTTCCTTGGGCTGCGGGTCGCCGCCTGCTCGGTCATCACCAACCTTGCCGCCGGCATGACCGGAGCCGAACTTTCGCACCAGGAGACCAAGGACATGGCGCCGGTTGGCGGGTCACGGCTGGCAACGGTTCTTCAGCGCGTGTTCCGCGATAGGCTCCTGGAGAACTGATGCTTCCGCAGGAAATCATCCGCCACAAGCGAGACGGCCAGAGGCTCTCGGCTCGCGAAATCGCCGCCTTCATCGACGGCGTGACGTCAGGTGCCGTCACCGATGGCCAGGCCGCGGCTTTTGCCATGGCGGTGTTCTTCAACGGCATGAACCGGGACGAGGCCGTGGCATTGACACTGGCCATGCGCGATTCCGGCGATGTGCTCGACTGGTCGGACCTGCCCGGCCCGGTCACCGACAAGCATTCGACCGGAGGTGTCGGCGACAATGTCTCGCTGATGCTGGCGCCGATCGTCGCCGCCTGCGGCGCCTACGTCCCGATGATCTCGGGGCGTGGCCTTGGCCATACCGGCGGCACGCTGGACAAGATGGATGCGATCCCCGGCTATATCAGCCAGCCCGACATTGCATTGTTTCGCCAGGCGGTACTGGAAACGGGCTGTGCCATCATCGGCCAGACCGCCGACCTCGCGCCTGCCGACCGCCGACTCTACGCGATCCGCGACGTGACCGCCACTGTGGAATCGGTGCCGCTGATCACCGCCTCGATCCTCTCGAAGAAGCTCGCCGCCGGCCTGGGCTCTCTGGTGCTCGACGTCAAGGTCGGCAATGGCGCCTTCATGGAGAAGTCGCGTGATGCGACCGCGCTCGCCAACAGTCTGGTCGAGGTCGCCAGCGGCGCCGGGCTGAAAGTGTCCGCCCTGATCACCGGCATGAACGAGCCACTGGCCTCGGCTGCCGGCAACGCCGTCGAGGTGCGCAACGCCGTCGACTTCCTGACCGGCCGTCTTCGCGACCGGCGACTGGAGGACGTGACCCTGGCGCTGGCGGCCGAAATGCTGCAGTCGGCGGGACTGGTGTCGTCCAACCAGGATGGCATGCGGCGCGCCACCGAGACGCTCGCCAGCGGGCGCGCCGCCGCCACCTTCGCCCGCATGGTGACGGTGCTCGGCGGCCCCGCGGATTTCATCGAGAGGCCGGAAAAATATTTGCCGGAGGCGGCAACGGAATTCGCGGTCAAGGCGACGACGCAGGGTTTCGTCACAAGCATAGCCGCCCGCGATATCGGCCTTGCGGTGGTTGGTCTGGGCGGCGGGCGCACCCGGCCCGACGACAGGATCGATCCCACCGTCGGCATCACCAGGCTGCTGCCCATTGGCGCGGAAGTACAAGCCGGAGATGCGCTGGCGCTGATCCATGCCCGCTCCCCGTCCGATGCCGAGGCGGCAGCAGCGGCCGTGCTTTCGGCCTATGCGATCGGCGCTTCGAAACCGCCGGCGGACAAAACCGTCATCCGGCGGATCCTGCCTCGCGGTTAACTACTGGACGAGGAGCAGGGAGCCGTTTTCGACCTGGTACTTCTGGAGCCGCGTGAGGAAACTCATGCCTATGAGATTGGTTTGAAGCGCCTTGTCGTCGAGCACGACCGCTTGGACGTCTTCCACCTGGATGGCGCCGATCTGCAGCCGATCGACCGTGACCACGGCAGCCTTGATCGTGCCGTTGGCGGTGTTGACCTGGCGCGTGAAATCGGAAGGGCTCAGCGACAGGCCGATCCTGCGGGCCGTCGAGGTGTTGATGGCAACCAGCGTCGCACCGGTATCGATCATGCCGTCGACCTGACGACCGTTGAGCTTGAACTGCGAGGTGAAGTGTCCGCGCGCGTCCGCCTCGACCACGAACTTGCGGCCCAGCGGTTGCGCTGCAGCCGGCTTGTCCGGCATCGCCGCCAGCTTCAGGTCCGGCTGGGTCTCCGTGGCCGGCTTGGCGGTAATCGCCGATCTCAGCAATCCCTCGATAAGCTGGGGATTTGACTGATAGATCATCGGGATGGATGCGGCTATTCCGGCGGACGCACCAAGAATGAGAAGTGTTCGCAGCATGGGTCAACCTTTGAGGGCTGATCCTTAGTCCGGATATGGTGTTTGGCGCTTTAACGCTCTCCGAAACCGCATCCTTGCGTAAACAATCGGTAAACCTGGTTGCGGCTTTGAGCAATTCCAGGAAAAGGGCACAGCGGTTTTCCGTCCGGAATTGAGAAATCAAAGACAAAAGCGGGTCAACGATTCAATCGAACGCTGAACCGCTTCGACAGCTGCTATTTCGTCCCGTACATACGGTCGCCGGCGTCGCCGAGCCCAGGCATGATATAGCCCTTCTCATTGAGCTGGCGGTCGATGGAGGCGGTGAAGACCGGGACGTCCGGATGCGCCTTGGTGAAACGCTCGATGCCTTCGGGCGCCGCCAGCAGGCACAGGAAGCGGATGTTGGTGGCGCCGCGCCCCTTCAACTTGTCGATCGCCGCGATCGCCGAATTGGCGGTCGCCAGCATCGGATCGACGACGATCACCAGCCGGTCGGCGAGATCGCTCGGCGCCTTGAAGAAATACTCGACCGCTTCCAGCGTCTCGTGGTCGCGGTAGAGACCGATATGGGCGACGCGAGCCGCGGGCACCAGGTCGAGCAGGCCTTCCAGCAAGCCGTTGCCGGCGCGCAGCACCGAGGCAAAGACCAGCTTCTTGCCCTCCAGCGTCGGCGCTTCCATCTCCTCGATCGGGGTCTCGATGGTGGTGGTGGTCAGTTCAAGGTTGCGGGTGACCTCGTAGCCGAGCAGCAGCGATATCTCGCGCAGCAGCCGCCTGAAGCCGGCCGTCGAGGTCTCCTTCTTGCGCATGATGGTCAGCTTGTGCTGGACAAGCGGATGATCGACGACGGTGACGCCCTTCATGATGTGCTCCGACGTGGTGGTTCGCGGTGGGTGGTTGAATAGTGAGTAGTGAATAGTGAGCCGATTTGCGAGTCCCCGCCTGAGGAAAGCGCCGGCCTTCAACCGCTCGATGCGTGCACGGCCAAACTGCCCACTACTGAGTACTGACTACTCACTATCGCGATCACCGCACCTTCGCGTCCAACCGGCCCAGCAGCATCGCCTTGGTCTTCCTGTCGACGAAGGCCGCTTCGATAGCGGTTCTGGTGACCGCCGCCAGCGCCTTTTCGCTCATTGAAAAATGCTCGGCGGCGATATCGTATTCGCGCTTCAGCGAGGTCCAGAAATAGGGCGGGTCGTCGGAATTGAGCGTCACCTTGCAGCCGGCGGCCCGCAGGGCGGGAAACGGATGGTCGGCGAAACTGTCGAACACCTTGAGCGCGATGTTGGAACCGGGGCAGCATTCCAGCACGACGCCCTCATCGGCGATGCGCCGGACAAGCTCCGGGTTCTCGATGGCGCGCACGCCATGGCCGATGCGGGAGGGGCGGATGTGGTCGAGCGCGGCCTGTACGGTTTCCCAGCCTGTCAGTTCGCCGGCATGGACGGTTATGCCGAGCCCGGCTTCGCGAGCGATCTCGAAAGCCCTGACATAGTCTTCCATGTCGCCTATCCGCTCATCGCCGGCGACGCCGAAGCCGGTGACCAGCGGATGCCCGCAGCGCGCCGCGAAACGCGCTGCCTGTTCGATCGACTCGACGCCAACATGGCGCACGCCCGTGACGATCATGCGGCCCTCTATGCCGGTCTTGGCCTTGGCGCGCAGCATGCCTTCGCCGAGCGCGTCGGTATAGGCCTTGGGCGACAGCCCGGCTTTGATCGCATGGTCGGGCGAGGTGAAGACCTCGGAATAGATCGCCCCGTCGCGGGCGAGGCTGGTCAGATAATGGTCGGCCAGCCGCGCATAGTCCTCCTCGGTCCGGAACAGATCGGAGGAGAAATCATAGGCGGCGAGAAAGGAGGTGAAATCGTGCCAGACGAAGGAACCGTTCTGGATATAGGGCGAGGTATCCTTGCCGTATTTCTGCGCCTGGCGGATGACGAGTTCGGGCGCCGCTGCCCCTTCAATGTGGCAGTGCAGTTCCGCTTTCAATGGCATTCAAACATCCCGTCGGTCAGTCCAGGTCTTGAAAACCGCCACCTGGAAGCGCGGCTGAACACCGCGCCTTAAACAATAGCGCCCGCACCATCGATCGGCTATGGTCCCGCCGGTTTTATGACGGATCAAAAAAATGTCTGGTGAGAGAACCACGGCCGCCGGCGGCATGGAAACCTCTTATGGTTTCAAGCGTGTAGGGGAAAGCGAGAAGCAGTCCCTGGTCAACGATGTTTTCCACAAGGTCGCCAACCGCTACGACCTGATGAACGATCTTATGTCGGGTGGCCTGCACCGGCTGTGGAAGGATGCCATGGTCACTTGGCTCAATCCGCCCAAGCGGGCGGGCTGGCGCGTGCTCGACGTTGCCGGCGGCACCGGCGACATTGCCTTCCGCATCGTCGATACCAGCCACGGCCACGCTCATGCCACCGTGCTCGACATCAACGGTTCGATGCTCGCCGTCGGCCGCGACCGGGCCGAGAAGAAAGGCCTGTCCGGCAACACCGATTTCGTCGAGGCCAATGCCGAGGAACTGCCCTTCGCGGATGCCACGTTCGACGCCTACACCATTGCTTTCGGCATCCGCAACGTGCCGCGCATCGATGTCGCCCTCGGCGAAGCGTTCCGCGTGCTGAAGCCTGGCGGCCGGTTCCTGTGCCTGGAATTTTCCGAGGTCGAGATGCCGCTGCTCGACAAGGCTTACGAAGCCTGGTCGTTCAACGCCATTCCCAGGATCGGCAAGATGGTCACCGGCGACGGCGAGCCCTATTCCTACCTGGTCGAATCGATCGCGAAATTCCCCAACCAGCCGAACTTCGCGGCAATGATTTCCCGCGCTGGCTTCGAGCGTGTTTCCTTCCGCAACTATTCCGGCGGCATAGCGGCCCTGCATTCGGGCTGGAAGCTTTGAGGCCGTCGCATATCTACCCCGCTCGATGCGCTCAGTGCCGGTTCAACGGATCGGCGGGGCGAGCGCAGCCATGAGCACGGTCAGCGCAGGATTTCGGCTCATGCGGGCCGGCTGGGTGCTGGTGCGCGAGGGCGTCGTCGCCGCCTTGCCCGGCGAGGAGTTGTCCGGCCTGCCGAAATTCGGCTGGCGGCTGGCGCGGCTGTTCACCCGTCGCCGCGCACTCGCCTATCAGCGCAGCGACCGGCTGGCCAAGGCCGTGGTCCGGCTCGGCCCGTCCTATGTGAAGCTTGGCCAGTTCCTGGCGACGCGGCCCGACGTCGTCGGCAATGACATGGCGCTCGATCTTGCCATGCTGCAAGACAAGATGCACACCTTCCCGAGGGCCGAGGCGATCGCGGCCATCGAAGCGTCGCTCGGGCGCAAGGTGGCCGATCTCTACGCGCAATTCGGCGACCCGGTCGCCGCCGCTTCCATCGCCCAGGTCCACGCCGCCGAAACCCTCCACGAAGGTGCTGCCAGCAAGGTGGCGGTGAAGGTGATCCGGCCGGGTGTGCGCCGCCGCTTTTTTCACGACTTGGAAAGCTATTTCCTCGCCGCCCGCCTGCAGGAAAGGTACATCCCCTCGTCACGCCGGCTGCGGCCGGTTCAGGTCACCGAGACGCTGGCGCAAACCACCAAGATCGAGATGGACCTGCGCCTCGAAGCCGCGGCACTCTCCGAACTTGGCGAAAACACCAGGGATGATCCCGGTTTTCGCGTACCCTATGTCGACTGGGAACGCACCGGCCGCGACGTGTTGACCATGGAATGGGTCGAAGGCGTCAAGATGAACAACATCGCCGGCCTCGAAGCCGCCGGCCACGACCTGAAGGCGATCGCCGCCAATCTCGTCCAGTCGTTCCTGCGCCATACGCTGCGCGACGGCTTCTTCCATGCCGACATGCATCCCGGCAATCTGTTCGTCGAAGCGAATGGCACCATCGTCGCCGTCGATCTCGGCATTGCCGGCAGGCTCGGCAAGAAGGAGCGCCGCTTCCTCGCCGAGATCCTCTACGGCTTCATCACGCGCGACTATCTGCGCGTCGCCGAGGTGCATTTCGAGGCCGGCTATGTGCCGCGCCAGCACAATGTCGCGGCCTTCGCGCAGGCGATCCGCGCCATCGGCGAGCCGATCCACGGCCAGCCGGCCGAGACCATTTCGATGGCCAAGCTTTTGACGCTGCTGTTCGAGGTGACCGAACTCTTCGACATGGCGACAAGACCGGAACTGATCCTGCTGCAGAAGACCATGGTGGTGGTCGAGGGCGTGGCGCGTACGCTCGATCCGGTCTTCAACATGTGGAAGACGGCCGAGCCGGTGGTCAGCGGCTGGATCGCCGGGAATCTCGGCCCGCGCGGCATGATGATCGATGCGCGTGATGGCGCCAAGGCGCTGCTGACGCTCGCCCGCCAGGCGCCGGAGCTTGCGGCGCGCACTGATCGGCTGTCGCGAGAGATCGATCTGATGGCCGAGCACGGGCTGCGCTTCGACGAAACCACCGCCCGCGCCATCGGCAAGGCCGAGGCCCGGTACAGCCGTTCGGGCCGCGTCGCGCTGTGGGTAATCGCGCTGACACTGGTCTATATTGCCTGGAAGCTGATTTAGCTCCGCCGCGTCAGCACTGTCCGTAGCTTGCTGCGATATGATTGCATTGCTATCATTGCTATCGGAAGATGAGCAGAGCGCAATCACATGGCAAGCATCACCATTCGCAACCTCGGCGATGAGGTCAAGGAACTGCTGCGCCGACTGGCGGCGGAAAACGACCGTTCCATGGAAGAGCAGGCACGAGTCATGATCCGGGCCGCGGTTGACGGGCAGGCCCTGCCGACCGGTCGCCTCGACCAGATTGAGAAAGCCCTGCACGACCTGGCCGCCTCACAGGGCTCGACGGCCCCGGCCATCGCAACGGCAGCCAGGATTTCTGCCCGCGGCAGTCTCTCCGGCAAGCGCATCCTGCTGATCATCGGCGGCGGCATTGCAGCCTACAAGGCGCTGGACCTGATCCGGCGGCTGCGCGAGCGCGGTGCCGCGGTGCGGGTGGTGATGACGTCAGCCGCGCGGGAGTTCGTCACCACGCTGTCGGTCGGCGCGCTTTCGGCAGATCATGTCTTCACCGAACTGTTCGACCGCAATGACGAGCATGATGTCGGCCACATCAGGCTGTCACGCGAGGCCGACCTGCTGGTGGTGGCGCCTGCGACCGCCGACCTGATGGCCAAGCTTGCCAATGGCCACGCCAACGACCTCGCATCCACCGTGCTGATCGCCACCGACAAACCGGTGCTGATGGCACCGGCCATGAACCCGAGGATGTGGGCGCATCCTGCGACGCGGCGCAACCGCGCCACGCTGGCCAAGGACGGCGTTGCCTTTGTCGGCCCTGCCAAAGGCGAGATGGCTGAGAGCAATGAGGCGGGCGAAGGCCGCATGGCCGAACCGCTGGAGATCGTCGCCGCGATCGAGGCGCTGCTCGATCTCAGTCCGAAACCTTTGGCTGGCAAGAAAATCATCGTCACTTCCGGCCCGACGCATGAGCCGATCGACCCGGTGCGCTACATCGCCAACCGTTCGTCCGGCAAGCAGGGCCACGCCATCGCGGCGGCACTGGCAAGATTGGGCGCCGATGTGCGACTGGTCTCCGGCCCGGTCGCCATTGCCGATCCGGCCGGCGTGAAGACCATTCACGTCGAGCGCGCGCAAGGGATGCGCGATGCTGTGGAACAGCTTTTGCCTGCCGACGCCGCGGTCTTCGTCGCTGCCGTTGCCGACTGGCGCTCCGAAAATTCCGCCGGCGAAAAGATCAAGAAGGTGGCGGGCGAAGGGCCACCGGTGCTTCGTATGGTGGAGAACCCCGACATCCTTGCCGGGGTCGGCCACCACAAGCAGCGACCCGGCCTGGTCGTGGGCTTCGCCGCCGAGACGCAGGACCTTTTGCGCAATGCCGAGGCCAAGCTGAAGAAGAAAGGCGCCGATTTTATCGTCGCCAACGACGTCTCGCACGAAAGCGGCATCGGCCCTTCAGGCGTCATGGGCGGCGATCGCAACCGGGTCCGGATCGTCTCGAAGACCGGCGTCGAAGAGTGGCCCGAAATGACCAAGGACGAGGTGGCGGCACGGCTCGCCACCCTGATCGCCGAGCGCCTCAAAACGATCGTCGTCTAACCAAGGCGCGCGACGCACGCACCGCCTGCCGCTCGACGGCGGCAAGGCGATGCCTCAGCTTCGCCGGTCCGGAGACCCTCTCCCCGTCAGTTAGCCAAAAAGCTCCGCCGTGCGGGCGAGCGCGCCCCCGAAGCCGTTGAGCGGAATGGAAAAGCTCACCTGCTGTCCCGTGTCGGCCGCGAAAGTGTCGATCTTGAGGGTCGTGCCCGACTTGAGCAGCGGCGTGACGTTGGCATCGAATGCCACCGGCACGAGGCAGCCGACCACCTGACAGGTGTTAAACGGCAGGCTGCCATCGAGTTTCTGGTTGTCGACGGTCAGGGTGACACCCTTGGCGAGCGCGAGGCCAAACGGCAGGGCAAGGGTTTCGCTCGCGTCGTCGCCGCTCTTGCTCGACAGCTCGATCGCCAGCAGACGCTGGTTGCTCTGCTTGTTGAACTGCTGATGCGACAGGCTGCATACCTTGGCAGTGCCCGATACCTGGCAATTGACCGTCCAGTCGCCATGGGTTTCAGACAAGGCCGACGCGCCGCCAGGCAGTTGCGGCGCACTGGCGGCGGCATTTGCAGCCGAAGTTGCCTTGTCGCCCTTCGTTTGCGCCGCCATGGCCGGCAGACCGGCGATGCAGGCCGCACCCAGCATCGCCACAAGATACGCGT